>CAZKRH010000107.1:0-40792 GCA_964555115.1 uncultured Nitrospiraceae bacterium
AACAAGATCCCGTTTTAGGTAATCTAGGCCTGTCCCTTCCATTAATTCATCCGCCTTGAAAAACTGGAGGTTTTCAGCTGCCGCAAGGCCGCATGAGTTTTTTGACCATTCGGGCATAGGTTGGTGTGACACTGCAACTCGGTTAGTCGCGTAGACCACATTGATAGGCTCGACGGTCGGCATGACGGCCCGGTGTGCGACGCCGTAGCTTTTGAGTTTGTCGGTTACCATCCAGCGCGGCTCACGACCTTGGCCTTTCAGTAAGCGGCGGAAGAAGCGCACCGCCGCTTGTTTATTACGTCGGCGTTGCACCAACATATCAATGGTCTCGCCGTCTTGATCCACGGCTCGCCAGAGATACTGCTGTTCGCCGTGGATGGACACAAACACTTCATCAAGATGCCACGTATCACCGAGACGACCTTGTCGCTTCTTCAATTTCCGCGCATAGGCTGGCCCAAACTTCCGGCACCATTGACGAATGGTTTCATAGGTGACGGTGAGGCCACGTTCGGCCAGCAATTCTTCGACTTCACGGAAACTGAGGCAGAAACGATGGTAGAGCCACACGGCGTGACTGATAATTTCAGAAGGAAAGCGATGGCGTTGGTAGCTGGGTGGTTGAATTTTCATCACGCCAGTCTGCCAAAAGCGGGTTAAGTTGACAATACCGATCCGCTGCATCCAGGCCCATAAGTCACGTTTCTTGTTCACAGCATCCTTTCTCTTCAGCGTACACATCTCCAGAGGCAGGGTATCAGTTCATTATGCCATTTTCCTCATTCGATCCACAGGAGGTCTTTCGTCTCACTCCTAAAATTGACATCCTGCCCGTGCGACATGGTAGTGGAGATTTCGCCCAAGAAATTCGTGAATACCTCCTTTCTCGACAGCTTGATTGTCTTGCCCTTCCCCTTCCTCCCTCAGTAGAACATTTGGTCGAACAAGGTATTTCACATTTGCCAAGCATTTCCCTGGTGGCTATTCCTGAGTCGGGAGGAGCGGAATCCCCCTCCTACAGTTTTATTCCCATTGATCCCTGTCAGCCACTGATCATGGCTATTCGAACCGCCATGAATGAAGACATCCATCGGGTCTATATTGACCGAGAAGTGACTGCGTTTGAATCTTTACCATTGCACAGCCCAGATCCCTATTCGTTGAAACATGTTTCACTAGCCAGTTTCTGTTCTGCCCTTTTACCATTTTCACCTTACCCTAAACCCGAAAGTCAGCGCTGGCTCAATATCAAATGGTTGGCCTTTAAGCTTCATGAGTTGGAGCTGGATTTTGAGTCCATTCTCTGTCTGTGTCCTATGGAAGATTGGCCTTGGATTCGAGATGCCTACCGCGAACAACCTTCGTATGTCTTACCTGAAACCTTAGAGGACCGACCGTCCTTACATCAGGTCACCTCGGACACTCTCTATTTTCTACTCGGGGAATTACCCTATTTAACGGAACTGTATGAGCGTCGACGGGCTGAAGCTCGTTCCGATCTTCATTTATCTGTTGATGGAATTAAAGAGCTTCTTATTGAAACCAGAACACGGTGGATCCACACACGATTTCAAGATGTTCGGCAAGAACAAAATTGGGTAACGCCTCAGCTCCTTCAAATTTTTCTGCAATATGTCCGGAATTTGTCACTCCTTCACCATCGGCTCACCCCCGATCTCTATACCTTGGTTCTTGCGGCTAAACAGCTGGCCGGGGACGACTTTGCCGTGATGTTACTGGAAACGGCCAAGTCCTATGTGTTTCAAGATGATGGGCACGATCCCTTTTCCTCCTTCCCGGTATCCGTTGGCATCAATCAATTGGGATTTCCATCGGAAGGGGAGGTTGCCGCAGCCACAAACCGCCTTCAGGGCAGTCCTCTTTCCTGGAAATCCATTTCTTTGCGACCGACTCCGCCCATTCCCAAAAAGCAACAATGGTCCTTTCAATGGAATCCTTTTGGACAATGTTCGTGGCCTCCGGAAGATCACCGAGTGGAAGGGTTTGCCTCTCACGTTCGAGAGCAGGCTAAGCAAAGTTTGGGTGGGGAATTAGCACGAATTGAAAAATTTACCACTTCTATTCGTGATGGGATTGATCTTCGTGAAACGTTGCGTCATTGGAAGAACCCCTCTGCTGGTTCACCTCCAGAAATTTATGTCAGAGACATTCCGCCATCACGAGGAAAGGTCGAAGTGGTGGTGTTTCTTTTTGAGGTTCCTGCCGATCCGGCTAAATTTTCCTGGCAAACCACCTGGTATGCTGAACATGCCGAGGAATCCACATTAAGTTTCTTCGCGACACCCTTTCTCGAAAATATGGTTGGTCCGGGAATCGGGCAAGCGGTCTATGGTGGAGCCCTGTTTTTATTTCCTCCTAGACCAATTCCCAATATTTGGGAAGACCCGAGATTCGACTTTACTCACTCCTTAGAGGAACGTTTGCTCGCAGGTGCTTTTGCCCATTCCCAAGACCCACACGTGGTGGTGGTGTCCCCCAGACCTCCTCTTGCCAAATGGCGTCAACTCGCGAAACGATATCACCGGCATTTGCTTCCCATACCGTTATCGCGATTTTCTGGGCAAACAGTGTCTCGGCTCCGACAATTCCATGTTCTGAATGGACATGAGATTCGAAGTTATGCAACCAAATTTATTAGAGAATAGGCCCAATTCCAATCAACACGCTGATTGATCCTAGACTGTTATGCCACACGATTCATTAGGGAATCCTCAAGTCTTACTTGAGAAACTTCGAAGCCAAATTCGTCATCACGACCAATTGTATTATGTGCAAAGTCGACCAGAAATATCTGACTATGAGTATGATGTCCTTTTTAAACAACTCACCGAATTAGAAACACAATTCCCCGACCTCATCACGCCCGATTCTCCTTCACAACGCGTGGGGTCTCTGCCAGTTTCTCAATTTAAAAAAGTTCAGCATGATCATCCCATGCTGAGTTTAGATTCCGGATTGGCTGAAGAAGACCTTCAGGTATTTGATAAACGGGTGTGTCGCGAATTAGAGATGGACCAGGTTCAATATTCAGTAGAACCCAAATATGATGGATTGTCTGTGGAACTCGTTTATGAAAAGGGGATTTTTGTCCGGGGATCCACACGAGGGGATGGGGTCACCGGTGAGGAGATTACCGCCAACCTTCGAACCATTCGAACTCTACCTCTTCAGCTCCCGATCTTGGAACATTCTGAAGAACGGGTTGTCATTCGGGGGGAAGTGTATATTCGATTATCTGATTTTCAAATTCTCAATCGGCAATTAACGGAAAGAGAAGAAGATGTCTATGCCAATCCCAGAAATGCCGCCTCTGGTTCCCTCAGACAGTTGGATTCACGAATTTCCGCGAATCGCCCTTTAGTGATCACGTGTTATGATCTTGTGACGTTTTCGAATTCTATGCCTTCCACCCACTGGGATTCGGTTTCTCTTCTTGGTACTTGGGGACTTCCTATTCCGCAAGAACGTCAAACGTGTCAGGGAATTGATGAGGTGTTGGTCTTTCATCAGGAGATGGAACATCGTCGAAATGACTTACCGTTTGAAATTGATGGGATTGTGATTAAGGTCAATGCTCGTCATTCACAACAGGTGCTCGGAGTAAAGTCTCGGAGCCCCCGTTGGGCCATGGCCTTAAAATTCCCGCCCAGAAGAGAAATCACTCAAATTGAAAATATTGTGCTTTCGGTTGGTCGTACCGGAGCGGTGACTCCCGTGGCCTTACTGAAACCAGTTGAGGTTGGAGGTGTCACGATTAGCCGAGCCACCCTTCATAATGCTGAAGAAGTGGAAACAAAGGACGTTCGAATCGGGGATACGGTAAAAGTCGAACGCGCCGGGGATGTCATTCCCGATATCGTTGAACGCATACCCATTGAAGGAGAGGTTCGATCAGAACCTTTTATCTTTCCCGCTCTCTGTCCAGTCTGTGGGTCAGGAATCGTGCGAGAAGGTCCCATTTCCTATTGCACAGGACAAACAGTATGTTCCGCACAACTTAAAGGTGGCATTGAACATTATGCCTCCAAGAGGGCTTTAAATATTGAAGGATTAGGAAAAAAAACGGTGGCACAATTAGTTGATCAAGGATTGGTTCGGAACTTGGCCGATTTATATGTCTTAACAAAGGATCAATTATTAACCCTGGAAGGGTTTGCAGACCGTTCGGCATCTCAATTACTTGATGCCTTGGAAATACGAAAACAGGTGTCGTTGGAACGTTTTTTATTTGGGCTTGGCATTCGTCAAGTGGGCTCCCACGTCTCCAAAGTGTTAGCTTCTGCGTATGGGTCTATGAACAATCTCCTAAAAGCCGATCAAGAATCTTTAGAAGCCCTTCATGAAATTGGTCCAGAAACGGCGGCTCAAGTCGTTGGGTATTTCCAGGAATCAAGAAATTTACAGGTGTTAGATCGGCTGTGGAATTATGGTGTTCAAATTCAACAGGTTGACCAACCTGCTGAACCTAAAGCCTTACCGTTTCAAGGGCAGAATTTTGTGTTAACTGGGGGACTCGACAGTCTGACCAGAGATGAGGCCAAACACAAAATCGAGCAATTTGGAGGGCGGGTTACTGCAAGTGTCAGTAAACATACCACCTATGTGGTGGCCGGGAAAGATCCTGGATCCAAGTTAGAGCAGGGTCAAAAATTAGGAAAAGAAATTTTAACTGAAGAGCAATTTACGGCATTACTAAAAGATTCTGGAGTATAGTTTCTTTCCTTCAGCCAAGATGTTGTTTTGATTATTTCGGAGAGGCGGAGTGGGGAAATAGAAGGACGTTTTAAAATCAAAAATTTATCCAATCGTCTAGCCGGGCATGGTGCCGACTTCAGGTTCTGAAATTTCTGGTGAAGATTCCTCTATTTTCAAAATCTGCACACTTTTTATTGATCGTTCGTCGGCATCTCGGACAATAAGGCGGCAGTGGTCAGCTCTCACTTCTTCACCAATAACGGGAATGTGTCCAAGTTCTTGCTGAATGAGGCCGCTAATCGTATTGAGTTCATCGTCCAGTTCAACTTTAAAAAACTCATTGATTCTTCTGATTTCGGTTCTTCCGCTCACAATAATTTGATTTTTCCCAATCCGCTTGATCAACTCTTCTGACAGATCGGTTTCGTCTAGAATTTCCCCAACCACTTCTTCCAGAAGATCTTCGGTGGTTGCCAGTCCAATAACTCCTCCAAATTCATTGACGACAATCGCGATATGGCGTTTTTCTTTTTGGAACTGTTTAAGAAGATCATCGCAAGGTTTGGCACCTGGAATAAATAAGGCGGGTCGAGCTATGTCTTTTAAGGCCACTGAGACATTCCCCTGAGCCAGATCTTTGAGTGCCTGATTCCGATATAAAATACCGGTAATTTTATCTAAGTTCTCATCATATACTGGAATGCGAGAATATTTGGATTTAAAGAGTTCTTCTTTTGCTTCTTCCAGATGAAGATTGCCCTCGAGCCCAAACATATAAATCCTTGGGGTCATCACGTCTTCAGCGGTTAGATCAGTGAATTCAAATACATTTTTGATCATTTTCACTTCGTCTGTTTCTAGTACTCCCGCTTTCCCTCCCGCTTCTAACATAATCTTCAGTTCTTCTTCCGTAGCTACCGGGATGGATAAGCCGCGACCACCCGTTAATTTTAGGATTAGGGGTTCTAAGAGGTAGAGGAACGGACTAAACAGTTTCTCCAACCAAAATACGGGAAATGCGATCACTGGGACCACAGATTCAGCATATTTGGCGCATAGGGTCTTCGGAACAATTTCTCCAAACAAAATAACAAAAAGCGCTAAGACGGTGGTGGCAACGGCCACCGCTCCTGGTCCAAACAATTGAAAGGCAATAATCGATACCATGGATACAGCAAAAAAATTCACCAAATTATTGCCAATTAAGATGGTCGAAAGAAGTCTTTGAGGATTTGACCTGAGGCGAAGTGCCAACTTCGCACTTTTCCGATTTTCATCGGCTAGAGTATGCAGCCGCGTGTCACTGATGGAGAAAAACGCAATTTCGGCACCAGAAAAAAATGCTGAAAGGAGAAGGCAAATACAAATAGCCAGATATTCCATAGTTATCTAGACAAAGGAGGGTAAAATTTGAGGGAAACAAAAAAATCCTAGAAATTCATAGGATTTACGGACAGAAGTTATGGAGGTTGGAGAAACCAGGGAAGTTTGAGATGGGTGAATGATGTTGAATTGTTTAAGGCCTCCATTTATTTAGGCCTTGAGCAATTCCTTTTCTTTTAATAAGCCTATCATATGGATTTCGGTGATTCAACTATATTTCTTGATCATTACTTTTATGGAAATACAATAAAAACAATATGTTACATGTAAATTTTTAGCAGAAATTATGCACAATTCTTCACGGAGCGCTGCAGTTTCACGATATTTTCCCTTCAGGTTGTCTATAACACAGTTTCCAAAAGGTATTCGAAATGGACAGTATTATTGTGGCAGTGTGGCTTGATGCTCAAATCGGAAACAATGGCGGCTTAAAACTGGGTACACGGTAAAAATAGGTGTGCTATGAGGAACAAAGGCTGAGTCGCGACCAGGGCTTAAGGCCAGATGCAAATTCACGAAGTTAAAGCTTAATCCTTCCTGCCATGGCTGAGAGGTCGCCTCCGCATAGGTGTGGATTTTATCCGAGGCATAGGTTCGGGTCATTAATCCAGACCCACCCTGTAATCCATACTCGTGAAGTTCTGGGGCACCCTGAATAAGAAGGGATACGAGGGAAGCGTCAAACCAGACTTTAAAATTACAACTAACTTGGATAAACGGACCAAGACTTCCAGTATGCTCTAACACTGCCACAGGATAGGCAAATTCTGGAGGAACCTCGGAATCTCCAGTTTCCGGAGTTGGAAAATCTGGATCTTTGACAGCTGAAAACGAAACAAACAATAACGAAGGATCATCTAATGGAATGTCATAGACCTGACCATCATGGTATCCGCATAATTTCCCGGCCTCGTACCGGAGAGGATATGAATATCCCATTTTGGCATAGAATATTCTCACTCCAGCTTCCAGGGGGTCTTCAGGATTTTTACTTATTTTTAAATCAAAGGGTAACATGAGATGGAAGGCATTGGTCCTAGCATTCATAAATGGAGCACAGGCACCTGGAAACTCCTTTTGGACCGTCAGATTGTCAGGTTCGAAGGTTTTTGGTGTTCCGCCAAAGTGTTGGGCTGTTTTCGCCTCCTTAGAAAGCCGATATTTATCTTGATAGTACGCTGCCGCATGCTTTTGGGCGATATTAAGAAAATAGTCTGGTAGGTCGGTTTCAACAATAAGGCGTTGTTTTTCCAGAGATTGCGGTCTCGATACCTTCATGGCTTCGTTATAAATGTCTAATTCTGCGGAAGTTTTACGAATATCATGTTCTATTTGTTGTGCCAGTGCTGGATCAAAATACCGGGTATTGGGGAGCAATTGGCTGGCTTTTTGCAGTAATTCTAGTTTGATGGCATATCTTTTGGGTTCAGCTGCAAACACCTGAATGGTGGAAAAGAGCAGATTAAATTGTTCCTCGGGGAGAAGACCTAAGTTTCCTAGGTCGTTTTCTCTAATAAAGGCCATAGACAAAGGACCAAATGCATCTTCATGACGTAAATTCAGGGTTAACAAATAATTTAAATAGGATCTGGCTTCTTCTTGGGTCATGACAGCTTCTACCTCCAGGCTGGCATTCTAAGGGTAGGAAGACACACAGGACAAGTAGCAGGAATGACACACGCGTGAAGGGTTCCCAGGTCAGAATTTACAAAGAGGAGTGAAAATTATGAACAGGCTCCAATATGTTTTCCTACTATTACCCCGCACTATATTCTTCGTTCTACTGACTTTCTTCTTTTTTTCAGCTCCAGCGCTAACGGGATATGCAGCGAACTCTACTATTGCGCCAACAAGTATTGAACAGACTGCATTGTCGGAAGGGGCCAAACAGCGAAAGGAAGAATTCGTCGCACATATCAAAGAACAATTACAGTATCTTGATGGGAAAATAGACGAGTTAAAAGAAAAAGGGGCAGTGTTGAGTGAACAAACCCAGGCCAAGTTCAAGGACCACTTGCATAGGCTTCAAGTTCAAAAAGACGTGATTACACCCAAATTAGAAGAAGCTCGTGAAAGTAGTGAGGCTGCCTGGAAGGAATTAAAGAAGGAAATCGATCGAATGGTCAAGAATTTGAAAAAGTCCTTGGAGGAATCCGCAATAAAGTTTTTTTAAACCCCATCCTTTTCCCCACGTTTTTTGAGCCACCTTCCGTTTTACGGTCTTCCTTTAGTATCCTAGGGAAGCCTTTTCTCTCCATGACCCTAGATGCCTTAGACGAGTGAGTGAATATCGGACAGGAACTCGACCCGTTTTGCCTAGTGCAGGCAGAGTGTAGAACAACCTTGGAATTGATGACGAATGCCTTTTTCATGTGACCTCCAACAACAATCCTTACACGCCCTGGAGTGGGATGCTTTATTAGCGTTCCTGGCCAGAGAAGCCGAGTCACCTTTAGGGGTGGAGCGATGTACAAACCTTCTTCTTGCCAAGACCATTGATGATGCCAATGCACGACTACAAGAAACCACAGAAATGTGTGTGTTGATTGAAAGTGAACGACCCTTTCCATCGGTGGGGTTCACCGATTTACGAAGTGCCCTGACTCGTTTGGAAAAGGGCGGTGCGTGGGAAGGTCATGAATTTCGTGATTTGTCGGTTCTCCTTGGAATGTTGCAACGAGTTCAACATTGTCTCATGTATCATCAGGCACAAGCGCCGCGATTATTGAGGTATTTGGAAAAAGTGGAAGATGTTTCAGGATTACAAGCTGCGATCGATCAGAGCATCGATCTCGATGGCAATTTATTAGATTCGGCGACACCTGTTCTCTTTGAGGCTATCCAGGAGGTTCAACGCGTACGAGGTCGTCTCCGACATCGAGTAGAACACATGTTGAGCGCCAGTCGTTTTCAGGATGTTCTCCAAGAGCAGTTTTTTGCCACCCGAGAAGGCCGTTATGTTCTTCCCGTCAAGGCCGAATTCCAATCTCGAATCCCAGGAATCGTTCATGACGTTTCCGCGAGTGGCGCGACAGTTTTTCTGGAACCAAAAGAACTGATTGATCTCAATAATCAGTTGAAAGTCGCTGAAATTCAGGTAGCCCGTGAGGTTCAACGAATATTGCATGCATTATCGACTCATGTTTCCCACCATACGGCAGCCTTGCAGGATATTCTTCATGTCTTAGGAGCCTTAGACTGTATTTCTGCTAGAGCAAAATTAAGCAGAAAATTGGAAGGCCATCCTGTCCGGTTAAACTCCCAGGGACACATACAACTTCGAAAGGCTCGGCATCCTCTGTTGGTGTTAGGAAAAGATCAGGTGGTGGCCAATGATATTGATCTACCAGAAACCCAAAAGGTCTTGATTATTTCAGGTCCCAACACCGGTGGAAAAACTGTCAATCTCAAACTGTTAGGCATCTTTGCCCTGATGGTTCGTGGAGGAATCCATCTTTCCTGTTCTCCCAATTCCGAAATGGGCTTCTTCACTAATGTGTATGCCGATATTGGTGACGCTCAGGATTTGACAAAAGATTTATCCAGTTTTTCTGCACATATTCTTAATCTCATTGGCCTCTTGACCTTTGGGACACAGGATTCCCCCCTCAAGGATCACACCCTAGTGTTGGTTGATGAAATCGTGGGATCGACTGATCCCAATGAAGGTACAGCCTTAGCCATTGCTCTCCTTCATGAATTAAAGAAATTGGGGTTCAAAGTCGTCGTGACGACCCATTACCATGCCCTAAAGACCTTGGCGTTAACACATTCGGGGTTTACGAATGCCAGCTTGGAATTCGATGTGCAAACCCTCAGTCCTACCTATCATTTGGTTCAGGGGTTTCCGGGGGGATCCTCCGCCTTAGAAATTGCTGGAAGACTGGGAATGGATCCAATGATATTGGATCACGCCAAAACTTTTCTTGAAACAGAAAATCGTCAATTGGAGGATGTCTTCCGGGACCTCCAAGAATCTCAACTTCAACTTCGCAAAGAGCTGGAGGAAGTCACTGAACAAAGAATGCAAGCAGAAAAAGCGAATCATGACGCGCAGGAAATATCATCTCATCTTCGGGCCCATGAACAACAAGAACGCAAACGAATTAAAAAACAATTTATTGATGAGTTGACCAAGGCACGGTTGGAAATCCGACATGTGGTGGAGACCCTGCAAACCGAAAAAACAATCCCGGCTGGAAAAAATGCCGGCCAGCAATTATATCAAATACAACAGAAGACGTTTCAGAAGATTCCTGCATCCCAGGACTCCATTCCCCTGGATCAATTACATGAAGGAAACTATGTAGACATTGGAGATTTGGGGGTGAGTGGTGTGTTACTGGAATCCCCTCAAGGGAAGAAACGGGTGAGGGTTCGAACGGGAAATTCGGAAATGACTGTTCCGGTGTCCTTGTTGGTTGGAAGACATGACCAACCTCCTCATCCCTCTAAGAGTCAAGCTTCTTCAACAGGTCATATTACCACCCCGCCATCATTGGTGTTGGGATCTCGTACAGATGTATCTCCAACGTATTCCCTATCCGTAGACATTCGCGGCCATACGGTAGAGGAAGGTCTTGTCAAAATTACCAAAGCCTTAGACCAGGCTTCGTTGCATGGAACGTGTAGTCTTTGTGTGATTCATGGTCATGGAACCGGAAGGCTGAAAGCTGCGGTCCGGGATTTTTTGTCATCATCATCATATATCAATCAGTTTCGTCCTGGAGAAAAAGGAGAGGGGGGAGATGGCGTGACCATTGTGGAAATGGCTAATTAAGTTTTTTTCGAGTATGATTTTTTATTGCCCAAGAGACGTTTCGAAGGAACCCCTGTAATTTGGCCCGACGCACGGGACTTTGCGCAAACTGTTGGTCAAAGGATTCTGGCGTGAGGTGAGTTAAAGTATTCAAGTTTGGCGCTAGAATGCCGGATGCCGGGAGCAACGCTGTTTCTTGTGTAGGCTGGGCATTATTGTTGAATGGACAAATGTCGATACAATCATCACAGCCAAATATTCGGTTTCCGATTTTTCTCTGTAATTCCTCTGAAATATCCTCTTCGGCTCCTCGAAATTCTATCGTGAGGTAGGAAATGCATTGAGTCGCATCGACGACATACGGTTCAGGGATGGCATTTGTCGGACAGGCTTGAATACAGAGACTGCATGATCCGCACAGATCGGTTCCGGGATCATCAGGATCAAGTTCTAAGGTTGTAAGAATTTCACCGAGTAACAGCCAAGACCCAAATGTTGGGGATACCAGATTGGAATGTTTCCCTATCCATCCAATCCCAGCCTGCTGTGCCCATGCCTTTTCCATAATCGGTCCAGTATCCGCATAAGATCGAGTGACCGCCTGAGGCGCCAACTCTTTGATTTTTTTTTCTAATAGTTTCAATTTGGTTTTGAAAATTTTATGGTAATCCTGTCCCCATGCATACCGCGCAATCCTGCCATTCCCAGGTGTTTCATCCGCAAGAAATTCAGATGAATAATTGATTCCCACACAAATGAGAGATTGACAGCCGTCTAAAACTTTTGTCGGGTCACTTCTCCGAACGGGATCCTTGCCCATCCACTCCATAGTGCCATTGTAGCCTTGGGCCAACCAATTGCTTAATGCTTGAAAGAGCGAGGAGCTAGAGGATTCAGGACGAAGGGAGGTGGAAGAGAGTCGAGCGATACCGACGGCATCAAATTGTAAGGATGTTGCCTCGTGTTTGATTCGTTGGGAAAGTGTTTCCACAAAAAGTAGGAAGATACTGGAACGATCCTTTCCTATTTATCGAATTCTTGGATTATGAGGACTGGCGGGCGGCACGTTTTCCGTACAATTAAATTTCACTGAAAACCTTGCGGTACATTGTTTGGTGATACACTTTCCACAGGTTCCGGTAATTTTTGTTTTCCAGTCTGTCTTTTTGTCATCAAACGTACAGGAGATCCGTCCTCCTTTATCTACTTCGGCCCAGGGTTCATCGTATCCAGGATAATTGGCGACGGTACAATTATCAGGAATAGGCACATCACACGTTCGTCCAGTATCACCTTCAAGCATCCCAATGGTACACACCGTTTCGGTGCGAGATATTGGCTCACTTGCCGAGGTGAACGAAGGGGCCACCAATCCACCCGTCATGATGAGAATAAGAATGATTATATTTGGGTATCTCATGGGTTCGCAATCCTCACTATACACTTTTTACCGGTGAATCTCTTTGTCAAGTTATAGCATAGGCGGTGACGCGCCTGCCAGTTTGAGCCTTATCAGGACACAATGCATAACAAAATTTAGTGTGAACAATGGTGGGGATGGGACATCAATTACTGTTCGGTGGAAAACAAATTATGCATATCTGTCAACAACCACATGCCATCTCGTCAAAAAAACAAAGGCCCGAGAGTCCTTCTCGAGCCTTTGTGTAGAATCCTATGAGAGGAACGAATTACATCATTCCGCCCATGCCGCCCATACCACCACCCATGCCATGATCATGACCACCCATTCCTGAGTCCTTCTTTTCTTCAGGCATGTCGGAAACCATCACTTCGGTGGTTAACATTAAGCCTGCAACACTTGCCGCATTTTGCAATGCACAGCGTGTCACTTTGGTTGGATCAATGACTCCGGCTTCAATCAGATCCTCATATTCATCAGTTGCGGCATTGTAGCCACGAGCCACGGTTTTGTCATTTTTCACTCTATCAACAACAATAGAGCCTTCCACACCCGCATTCTCAGCAATTAATCGGATGGGTTCTTCCAAGGCCCTTTTGACAATATTGAGGCCAAATTGTTGGTCACCACTCAGTTTGAGTTTATCCAGAACTGTGATGCACCGGAGAAACGCGACTCCTCCACCAGGAACGATTCCTTCTTCAACTGCGGCTTTGGTGGCATGAAGAGCATCTTCCACGCGCGCCTTTTTCTCTTTCATTTCGGTTTCAGTAGCAGCCCCAACGTTAATGATGGCCACGCCACCGACAATTTTGGCCAATCGTTCTTGAAGTTTTTCCCGATCGTAATCAGACGTTGTTTCTTCAATTTGAGCTTTAATTTGTTTTACGCGACCTTCAATGCGTTTAGGATCACCAGCGCCCTCCACGATGGTCGTGTTATCTTTATCGATGGTCACACGTTTGGCTCGACCTAAGTCAGTTATTTTCACATTTTCTAATTTCAAGCCGACTTCCTCAGAGATGACCTGACCGCCTGTGAGAGTCGCGATATCTTCCAACATGGCCTTTCGACGATCACCAAATCCCGGTGCTTTGACCGCTGCCACATTCAATGTTCCCCGTAACTTATTGACCACCAATGTTGCCAAGGCTTCACCGTCGATGTCTTCTGCAAGAATGACCAATGGTTTCCCCATTTTGGCAACCTGTTCGAGAATAGGAAGGAGGTCTTTCATGGCACTGACTTTTTTCTCATTAATGAGAATAAAGGCATCTTCTAAAGAAGCTTCCATTCGGTCGGCATTGGTGACGAAGTAGGGGGAGATATATCCTCGGTCGAATTGCATCCCTTCCACCACATCTAACGAGGTGCTCATGGATTTGGCTTCTTCGACGGTAATCACACCATCTTTACCGACTTTATCCATGGCTTCGGCAATGAGATCCCCAATAGTGGGATCACTGTTGGCCGAAATGGATCCAATTTGTCCAATCTCTTTCTTAGACTGGCAAGGCTTGCTAAGTTTATTTAATTCTTCAACGGTGACTTCAACGGCTTTATCAATCCCTCTTTTCAGTTCCATGGGATTTGATCCGCCGCTCAGGTGCTTTACCCCTTCTCGATAAATAGCTTGAGCCAACACGGTGGCCGTCGTGGTGCCATCACCAGCCACGTCGCTGGTTTTGCTGGCCACTTCTTTGACCAATTGAGCACCCATATTTTCATATGGATTGATGAGATCAATCTCTTTGGCAACCGTCACACCGTCCTTGGTGATCGTTGGCGCGCCAAACTTCTTATCCAAAATGGCATTTCTTCCTTTGGGCCCAAGAGTCGCTTTGACGGCATTGGCTAATTGATTGACGCCACTTAAGATGGCGGAACGGGCCTGCTCGCCATACAGGAGCTGCTTTGACATAGTATTCCTCCCTTATTCCTTACAAGTTCTGGTCATTGGTTGATTGAAATAAACTGAGTTATCTAGGGTATATCTGGTTTGGCTTGGTCTCATTAGACGAAGATACCAAGAACATCTTCCTCTTTAAGAATAAGACAATCTTCGTTCTCAATTTTAATTTTGGTGCCGGAATATTTGTCGAAAAGGACCTGGTCTCCAACTTTAAGAATCTCGACATCTTTTCCTGCGGCTTCAACGGTTCCTCGTTGGGGTTTTTCACGGGCAGTATCAGGCACGTAAATTCCACCAGCCGTTCGCTCCAGCTCTTCCGTATATGTCACGAAAATGCGATCTCCGAGTGGTTGAAAACCTTTGGCAGAACTGCCTTTTTCTTCCTTGGAACTGTCCTTTTCGGAACTGCTCTTTTCTTCATCTTTGGTCTTGGTGGCCATGTTTGAACTACCTCCTTTGTGTTAAGTTCTTATCTTTCAATACGTTGAGAAGAGTTAACGTTATGGTTTCTCATAGCGATCTCTGGACTATGTGGAAGATAAATCTTGAATTGAGGAAGTCAAGGCCTCCCTCGAAAGAATTTTGTCAACCTGAAGGTTAGGAGTACTAAACTTAGGGTAGGACGAATTAGAAGGAAATACGTAATTAGGGACCAAAGCCCACTAGGAACGGAGCTGTTCGAAATCCTTAATATGAGTCTCCATGTATTCCCTTAGGCGTTTGATAATTTTCGCTTCGATTTGTCGGGATCGTTCTTTCGTAATTGAATATTTGTTCCCTAATTCTTCTAAGGTAAGGGGGCTTTCCGATAATAAGCGATTTCTAAGAATATCCTCCTCGCGTTCATTTAAGGTCTTGGCAAACTCTCCTAGCTTTTTTCTAAATAACAGTCGGAGCTGTTTTTCCGCTAATTCCTCCTCTATGCCCTTGTCTTTAGAGGGTAAAAGATCAAGATAGGTGCCACCCCCGTCTTCCGCCGGGTTTATGGGTTGATCCAGGGAAAGCTCCCATCCTCCCAGGCGTTGATCCATTTCAACAACATCCCGTTCTCGTACCTGGAGACGGTCGGCTAGAAGCTTTGCATCTGGCACAAATCCTTGCCGTTCTAATTTGGCCTTTTCTTTTTTTAGGTTATAAAATAACTTTCGTTGTTCCTGGGTCGTCCCAATCTTCACGAGTCGGTGGGTATTCAGAAGGTATCGAAGGATATACGCGCGCACCCACCAGGCTGCGTACGCATAAAATCGTACATTTTTGGCTACATCAAATTTATTGATCGCTTGGAGTAATCCGACGTTTCCCTCTTGGACCAAGTCCATGAGATCAGCTCCGGTATGGCGATATTCTCCGGCTATCGCCACACAGATTCGAAGATTCGCTAATATCAGTCGAATGGCGGCCTTCCGATCACCTTCGACCAGATATTCATGGAACAGTTGAATTTCTTCTTCTTTCGACAGGTAGGGGTATCGACGAATTTCTACTAAATAGCGATCATAGGTGGTGGTGGGGACAAGTGCCGAGGAAACATCTGATTCCAGTTGCTGAACATCAATGACCCGCGGTTGAACATCGACTATTTCTCCTTCAGTGTCTTTCGCAGTTTCCAAAAAAGACTCATCGGGCTCTTCAAGATCAACAACCCATTCCCCCTCCGAGTCTTTTGACTTACTTTTGTCCATTTCTGTAACCAATGCCTATTGTGTTCCCCCCTTTTTTGTTAGGGGATTACCCAAAACCTGAATTATACCCACAATCTGGATGAATGAAAAGAATTACCTACACAGAGAGCTCTAAAAACCTAACAATAAATTGCGGGGTTACAAGACTATCCACTATCATGGGACAAGTCATCATTTCAAAAGTTGCATTGAAAAAGGCAGAAGATGTTCAGGAAAGTTTCGAATTAAAAATGTTTATGACATCTGAATTTTTCCATAAAGGGTTTCGTGCGTTTAACGCCGGCCATTGGCCTTCCTTACTCGGAGCCTGGCTCCATTTTCAGGTGGGCTGTATGGTTTGGTTACTCATCGGAGCCTTGGGAATTGCCATTTCTACAGAATTAGGACTCTCAGCGACTCAAAAAGGATTTCTGGTAGCCACTCCCTTACTGGGAGGAGCATTACTGAGAATCGTCGTGGGTCCGTTTGCAGATCATTTTGGGGCAAAAAACGTAGGATTGGGTCTATTAGGGCTTGAAGGACTTGCTCTTTTAATGGGTTGGGGGTTTGGTACCACCTATCTCCAAATGTTAGGGACGGGGTTATTGTTGGGGTTTGCAGGGGCAAGTTTTGCTATTGCTCTTCCCATTGCGAGCCAAGCCTATCCTGCGGAACACCAGGGATTGGCGATGGGAGTGGCAGCTATTGGAAATAGTGGAGTTTTTGTCGCCACCTTTTTTGCTCCCCGTTTGGCCGAGATGGTTGGGTGGCACGGAACATTTGGAGTCATGATCATTCCGGTTGCGCTCACTGCCCTCATTTTTTGGTATGTCGTTCCGGCCACACCACACAGGCAACCTCCCCCTGGGGTGAACCAGATTCAGGGAGCTATTCGCCAAGCCATTTCTCAACGCTTCATGTATTGGTTATGCTTTTTATATGCTGTGACTTTTGGTGGTTTTGTGGGGCTTTCTAGTTTTCTCCCAATTTACTTTCATGATCAGTTTCAATTCGATATGGTTACAGCGGGCACCCTTACGGCATTCTGTGGATTAGCCGGAAGTTTAGCTCGCCCGTTAGGGGGATATGTCGCAGATCGTCTTGGTGGTTTGTCATTGCTCCCTGCCATTTTCCCTCTATTGACTTTTGTGAGTGTAATGCTTGGTCTCGCGGTCGCTTCAGAATTTGTCATTTTTCTGCTTCTCGTGCTATTGACTTCATTGGGCTTTGGTAACGGAGTGGTGTTTCAGGTCGCGTCCATCCGGTATCAACATGTCATGGGAACCGCGACAGGCCTCATTGGTGCAGCAGGGGGAATTGGTGGGTTTTTTCTGCCCTCGGCTTTCGGGATTATCAAAGATTTGACTGGATCCTATGAATCAGGGTTTTATGTTTTTGGGTGTTTAGCTTTTTTTGCCACAGTGTCCGTATGGGTCGCGCAAAAGAATTTCAAGACTTTAGTCCAACGCACATAAGCTCATGCTTTCATGAGAATTTTATTTGACAGGTTCGATAGAACCCCATATAAACTAAGTGTAATTGCGGCAAGAGAAGTATTGGTCATAACCCTTCTGATGGCTTTCCCTCATGTTTGATGAAATAGAAGACGCGCTCAAGGAAATTTCGGCAGGTCGTTTTGTCATTCTCGTGGACGATGAAGACCGAGAAAACGAAGGAGATCTCGTCTTGGCCGCTGAAATGATTACCCCTGAAGCTGTAAATTTTATGGCGAAACATGCACGAGGTTTAATATGTTTGGCTCTCACCCCCGAACGGGCAGATGAACTACAACTTCACCCTCAGGCCTCAGAAAATACTGCGCCGTTTGGTACGGCTTTTACGGTCTCCATTGATGCAGCGCGAGACATCACGACCGGAATTTCTGCAGCGGATCGGTCGACTACCATTCGAATGGCCGTTGATCCTTCAGTGAAAGCATCGGATTTTTCTCGTCCAGGACATATTTTTCCTCTTCGTTCGCAAAAAGGGGGGGTGCTCAAACGAGCAGGACAGACTGAAGGTTCTGTCGATTTGGCTCGATTGGCTGGCATGATTCCCGCCGGCGTTATTTGTGAGATTATGAATGATGATGGAACCATGGCTCGAGTCCCAGATTTATTGAAGTTTGCCAAAGAACATGGTCTGAAGCTGGTCACGATTAAAGATCTGATTAATTATCGATTACAGCGAGAGACCTTTGTCCGGCGATCCGAAAATGCTCGAATGCCGACTATTTTTGGGGATTTTGAAGCCGTCGTATTCGAAAATGAGTTAGATAAAGGCCACCACATCGCTTTGATAAAAGGAGAGATTGATCCCTTACCCACTTTGGTGCGGGTACATTCTGGGTGTTTAACCTCTGATGTGTTGGGTTCCTTGCGTTGTGATTGTCGTGAGCAATTACATCAGGCCATGGAAATGATTCATAAAGAAGGAAAAGGGGTGTTGTTGTATTTAAATCAAGAGGGTCGAGGTATTGGCCTCTTGAATAAAATTCGAGCGTACCATCTGCAAGATCAAGGTTGTGATACCGTTGAAGCCAACCTTCAATTGGGCTTTAAACCTGATTTACGGGATTATGGGATTGGGGCTCAAATTTTGGTGGCCCTCGGTCTCCGACAAATTCGATTGATGACGAATAATCCAAGGAAAATTGTGGGTATTGATGGATACGGGTTAAATGTCGTAGAAAGAATTCCTATTGAAATTTCGCCAAAAGAATCGAATGTTAATTATCTACGCACGAAGAAAACCAAACTAGGCCACCTTTTAAAAAACGTGTAATGGCCTTGTTGGTTCAAGAAGTTCTTCCGATCGTTCCAATCAGATATTTCGATTAGCAACTCCAGGTAGTTTGTCCAATCATCATTCTTTTCAAAAGGATAGGACCTTCATGACGGAAGGGCAGCGTAACGCCCAAGGTTTTCAATTTGCCATTGTGGTGAGTACCTTTAATCAACCAATTACAGATCGATTGTTATCCGAAGCGTTATCGACCTTCAACGATTCCGGCGTGCAGGATCAGGATATCGAGGTCGTACGAGTTCCCGGTGCCTTTGAACTTCCGGTGGTGGCAAATTGTTTAGCCAAATCCAAACGTTTTGATTCCGTGGTGTGTCTTGGCGCCATAATTCGAGGTGACACTCCACATTTTGATTATATCAGTGCCGAAACTTCACGAGGTATTGGACAAGCCTCCATCGACTCGGGAATTCCGGTCATCTTTGGTGTCTTAACCACCAATACAGTTGAAGAAGCCATGACTCGTTCTGGCTCTGGAGAATATAACCGCGGGGCGGATGCGGCGAAGTCCGCGATGGAAATGGCGAGTGTCATGAAAAAACTCCATACGGCTAATCACAAATCAACAGGTTTTCTGGGAGCACTCGAAGAATGATAGCGTGGCTCCATGAGTTCTGACACGTCTTCCGGTCCCTCTCCTGATGATTCCTCTCAAAAGGGGAAGGCTCTTCCCACTCGTCATGCCAGTCGAGAATTGAGTTTGCAAATATTGTTTCAATGGGACTTTCATGGTCAGTCGAATACCCAAATAGAAGAGTATTGGAGTAACCAATCTGCTCCGGTTGGTGGCAGGGGATTCGCTGAAGTGTTGGTTTCTGGTGTTCTGGAACATGTCTCTGAGCTAGATGCTCTGATTGGCAGCTATGCGAAGGGATGGACCATAAACCGCATGCCAGTGGTCGATCGAAATATTTTGCGGCAGTCCCTCTTTGAATTATTATTCGTTCCAGACATTCCCGCCAAAGTGTCCTTAAATGAGGCCTTACAGTTGGCGAAAACGTTTGCAGATGAAGAAACAAAACGATTTATTAATGGGCTCTTAGACCAAATTGTCAAAAAAGAGGCTCGACTAGCCGTAAAGCGCCAGGAATTAACGGTCTAACACATTTCTTTTGAACGTCACTCTTCACCAACGTCACGCTGAACGATGGGTTGTGTATGATTGAACGCTATGCTCTTCCTAAAATGAGTCACATTTGGACTCAACAACGAAAATATGAAACGTGGTTTCAAGTGGAACTTGCGGTATGTGATGTTCTTGCCAAAATCGGAAAAGTCCCAAAAGGTGTGCCAGGCTATCTTCGCCGGAAAGTTAAGATTGATCCCGATCGGATAGCTGAAATTGAAAAAGTGACCAAGCATGATGTCATTGCGTTTTTGGAGTCGATTGCAGAACAAGCCGGCGAAAAAGCTCGACACATTCATACTGGGCTGACCTCTTCTGATGTCATTGATACGGCCTTAGCAATGCAAATGGTTGAAGCTGTTCAACTGATCCTTGAAGATCTTGAAGCGTTGCTTGAAGTATTGAAACGGCGAGCCTTTGAACATCAGGAAACGATCATGGTAGGGCGATCCCATGGAATTCATGGAGAACCCATATCATTAGGGTTCAAATTTACTATTTGGTATGAAGAGTTTAAACGGCAACGTGATCGAATCATTACGGTAGCCGAAGATGTGGCAGTTGGAAAAATTTCTGGCGCCATGGGGACGTTTGCTCATCTCTCTCCAGCAGTGGAAAAAGCTGTATGTGCCCAATTAGGTTTAAACCCAGCGCCTGTCTCCAATCAAATTATTCAACGGGATCGACATGCCGCGTTATTAACGAGTTTAGCGATTTTAGCCTCAAGTATTGAAAAGGTGGCGACAGAAATACGGCATTTACAGCGAACCGAAGTCCTGGAAGCTGAAGAATATTTCAGCGTGGGACAAAAAGGTTCTTCGGCCATGCCTCATAAACGAAATCCTGTAGGATCAGAAAATCTTTGTGGGTTGGCTAGAGTGGTGCGCAGCAATAGTTTGGCCGCGATGGAAAATGTCGCCTTATGGCATGAACGAGATATCAGTCATTCATCTGTTGAGCGGATTATTATTCCAGACAGTACGATTTTGACTAATTATATGCTGGTTCGATTGACGAATATTCTTGATCGATTGGTCATCTATCCCAAAAATATGCTGAAAAACTTAGAGATCACCGGAGGCTTGGTCTATTCTCAACGATTGCTGTTGGCTCTCATTGATCGAGGGGCAGAACGAAAAGCGGCTTATGAAGCCGTTCAACGAAATGCCATGGAGGCTTGGGAAGGACGAGGCGCGTTTCAAACATTGGTCTCAGAGGATAAATTTATTCGGGATCGTCTGAAATTATCCGAAATTACATCCTGCTTTGAACCCAAATCCTATTTACGCCATTTACCTCAGGTGTATCGGAGGGTATTTGGAAAGCCAGTGGGGCCTGGTACCTCGAAACGATCAGCTCGAACTCAGCATGCTCCCTCGTCACGGGCACGATCCCAACAACCAAAATCTGCCGCTCAAACTTCTACACGGAGATAAGATATTATGGTGAAGGCCAAAATTCACATTACCCTAAAATCAGGAATTTTGGATCCACAAGGACGAACCATCCAACAATCATTGGGAACCCTCGGCTTTACCAATGTGCAGGACGTTCAAGTCGGCAAATACTTAGAAATTGAATTAGCCGATTCTGATCAGGACACGGCAGACGAACAAGTGAAGGCCATGTGTCAAAAGTTATTGGCCAACACGGTCATTGAAAATTTTTCGTATGAATTAGTACCCCTGAAAGGATAGCCTCTGTTATGCGTTTTGGGGTCATTGTTTTTCCTGGCTCAAATTGTGATCGTGACTGTGCCTATAGTGTGTCTCACGTTCTTGAAGAAGACGTTCGGCTCATTTGGCATCAGGAAACCTCCTTGGCCGGCATCGATGCTGTCATCCTTCCCGGTGGATTTTCTTATGGAGATTATTTGCGATCAGGAGCCATTGCACAATTTTCCCCCCTCATGGAAGCCGTCAGACAATTTGCTGCCCAGGGCGGAATGATCATGGGGATTTGTAATGGTTTTCAAGTCCTCTTAGAGATGGGTTTGTTACCTGGAGCCATGCTCCGGAATCAAGGCCTATCGTTTCGTTGTGAGGATGTGTACCTGAAAGTTGAAAATGCCTCGACCCTCTTTACTGGACGATGTGAGTCCGGGCAAATTCTAAAAATTCCCATTGCCCATGGGGAAGGAAATTATTACACCGATCCTGTGACCCTTTCTTCCCTTCAGGCCAATGCGCAAATCGTGTTTCGCTATTGTTCTTCAACGGGAGAATCGCTGCCATCGAGTAATCCCAATGGATCGCTCGATCATATTGCCGGGATACGTAATGCTGCCGGAAATATTCTTGGGCTCATGCCACATCCCGAACGTTGTGCAGAGGAAATTCTAGGCAATACAGACGGGCGCCTGTTGTTCTTGTCGATGTTGGATGCACTGCAACAAGCAGGAACACCGTCGCCGGAACCTGTATCTTCATAGAGGGAGAGGGGACGAGCATGGAGGTGTTTCCTGGTATCTCGTTAGATCCTGATACATGTCATGGAAAACCTTTTGTGACGAACACCCAGGTTGATGTTGCCACGGTCGTGGGCATGTTAGGCACGGGGCAAAGTTTTCAAGATGTTCAAGACATGTTTCAGATTTCCTATGAGCATATTTTAACGGCTTTGAAATATGCATCCTATGTGACCGATCATTTACCACTTCGAATGAACAGACCATCTGATGATATTCAGCCATTAAATTAAGGGAACGTGTGTATCATCCATGATTGTATTGTTGATGAATAGCCCATTGTGCGTATGACCCCTTCGATGTCTCAAGAAGAGAGTGGAATCACTGCAGAATTGTTGACCCAACATGGAATCAACGAGGAAGAGTATCAAAAAATTGTAGGCATTTTGGGTCGCCCCCCTAATCTTACGGAATTAGGGGTTTTCTCCGTGATGTGGAGTGAACATTGTAGCTACAAAAGTTCACGGGTCCATTTATCACGTTTTCCAACCACAGGTGAACATGTCTTGCAAGGGCCAGGAGAGAATGCTGGGGCTATCGATATTGGGGATGGTCTCGCAGCGGTGTTTAAAATGGAATCCCACAATCATCCGTCCTTTATCGAACCGTTTCAGGGTGCAGCCACCGGGGTGGGCGGAATTCTTCGAGATATTTTCACCATGGGCGCGAGACCCATTGCGCTATTAAATTCCTTAAGATTTGGGGAACTGGATCTTCCGTTGAATCGTCATTTGGTCAAGGGGGTGGTTTCGGGGATTTCCTGGTATGGTAACTGTATCGGTGTGCCCACCGTTGGTGGAGAAATAACGTTCAATGATATTTATTCCAAAAATCCCTTGGTCAATGTTTTTTGTCTGGGCATTGTACATAAAGATCAATTACTCAAAGGGGTGGCGGAAGGTGAGGGGAACCCCGTGTTATACATTGGGGCCAAGACGGGGCGAGATGGGATTCATGGCGCGACCATGGCCTCTGATAGCTTTGATGATGGTTCAGAGTCCAAACGACCCAACGTACAAGTTGGAGATCCCTTTTTAGAAAAATTATTATTAGAAGCGTGCCTCGAGTTTCTTGAACAAGACCTGCTTGTTGGCATTCAAGACATGGGAGCGGCAGGGCTCGCGAGTTCATCCTGCGAAATGGCCTCAAGGGCAGGAACAGGGGTGGATATAGATTTGGCTCATGTTCCCCGGCGCGAACCGCATATGACACCCTATGAAGTGATGTTGTCTGAATCTCAGGAACGGATGTTGCTCGTGGCACGAGAGGGAAAACAGGATCAGGTGATCCACATATGTCAAAAGTGGGGAATCGATGCAGCGGTCATTGGAAAGGTGACGGGAGATGGCATCGTACGAATTCGGGAAGAGAAGAAGGTCGTCGCGGAAATTCCGGCAAAAGCCTTAGCGGATGAAGGTCCCAAATATGAGCGTCCTGCGTCTCCACCAGGTTATCAAGATTTACTGCAATCGCTCGAGATTGACAACTTACCTGATCTCAAAGACCCCACACAGGTTTTACGAACATTATTAGCATCTCCAACCATTGCCAATAAGTCTTGGGTGTATCGCCAATATGACTATATGGTCGGTACAAATTCTATTGTATGTCCGGGATCTGATGCCGCAGTCGTTCGAATTAAAGGAACAACAAAAGCTCTGGCCATGGCCACTGATGGAAATAGCCGGTATTGTCTCCTCAATCCCTATATGGGGGGCACCCTCGCCGTGGCAGAGGCCGCAAGAAATGTGGTGTGTTCAGGGGGACGGCCAATGGGGGTTACCGATTGTTTGAATTTTGGGAATCCTGAACGTCCAGATATTATGTGGCAGTTTATTTTGGCGGTGGAAGGGATTGCTGATGCCTGTCGTCACTTTAATATTCCTGTAGTCAGTGGTAATGTAAGTTTTTACAATGAAACGAATGGGCTCTCTATATTCCCGACTCCAGTAGTGGGAATGGTGGGGTTGATTGAGCATATTGATTCCGTCATGACCCAATGGTTTAAACAAACAGGAGATCGAGTGTTGTTACTGGGTGACACGTTGGAAGATCTTGGAGGTACAGAATATTTGAAAGTGATTCATTATCGGGAACAGGGGTTGCCCCCTTTGTTGCATATGGATGCGGAAAAATCTCTTCAGGACTGTGTGCTCTCGCTCATTCAACAAAGGTTACTGCAGTCCGCTCATGATTGTTCTGATGGAGGATTAGCTGTGGCGTTGGCCGAATGTTGTTTCGCCAAATCTTCCCATCCCCATCCAACTCTTGGAGCGACTATTTCCTTACACAATAAGGGATTGCGTCACGATGCTCTGCTGTTTGGGGAATCTCCTTCACGGATTATTGTGTCCGTCAAACCTGAACAAGCCCAATCAGTGATGGAGGTCACCCAACAGTATCAGGTGCCCTGTACAGATATTGGTGAGGTAGGGGAGGGCACCCTCGCTATTCACATTCACAATGATGCCTCTCAAGCAGAATGTTCAATTACAGCAGAGACACAAGAATTATATGACATATGGGATTTAAGTTTAGAAAAACTGTTAGAATGAAGCATCTGAATCCCAAACCAAAAAGTAAAGGATTTTTCTATCCATGACTCAGTTGCCGATGATATCCAAGACTATGACTGACGATAAACTCCATGAGGAATGTGCGGTATTTGGAGTCTATGGTCATCGAGAGGCTGCCAACCTGACCTATTTAGGACTTTATGCCTTACAACATCGAGGCCAGGAGGGCTCAGGAATTGTCTCCTCTGATGGGAAGGAGTTGTTTCAAGAAAAAGGGATGGGATTGGTTGCGGATATTTATTCGAAAAAAACGTTAAAACGGCTTCCGGGCCCAAAAGCCATCGGACATAATCGATATTCCACCGCGGGCCAAAGCCATCTCCGAAACGTGCAGCCTCTGACCGTCAATTTTGCTTTTGGGAATTTAGCCTTGGCGCATAATGGCAATCTTATAAATGCCGGTATGCTCCGAAGTGAGCTGGAAGCCTACGGAGCTATTTTTCAATCAGATTCCGATAGTGAAGTCATTATTCATTTGATTGCCCATTCCAAGGCTATCACTCTCCTGAATCGAATCATTGACGCGTTAAATCTCATCCGTGGTGCCTTTTCCTTGGTGATGCTTACCGATCAAGAACTCATTGTTGTTCGAGATCCTTATGGGTTTCGACCTCTGTCTTTGGGAAAGCTGAAAGATTCTTGGGTTGTCGCCTCCGAAACCTGCGCCTTCGATCTTATTGGAGCAGAATTTATACGCGAAATTGAACCGGGAGAACTGGTGGTGCTGAATGAGAAGGGAATCACGTCCTATCATCCTTTTATTCAGCGTCCCCCAGCAAAATGTATTTTTGAATATGTGTATTTTTCTCGACCCGATTCTAAAATTTTTGGTGACTATGCGGTCTATCCCATTCGGAAAGCGCTTGGCCGCCAATTAGCTAAAGAATCCATGGTTCCCGCCGATGTGGTCATTCCAGTACCTGATTCAGGAGTGCCTGCCGCCCTCGGCTATGCCCAAGGAGCGGGTCTTCCGTTTGAAATAGGGTTAACCCGGAACCATTATGTTGGGCGCACCTTTATCGAACCAGAACAATCGATTCGTCATTTTGGGGTCAAGCTCAAACTGAACGCCGTCCCAGAAGTGTTAGTGGGCAAACGCGTGGTCGTGGTTGATGATTCTATTGTTCGAGGCACGACCAGTCGAAAAATTATCAAAATGATACGACAGGCTGGGGCCAAAGAAGTCCATATGCGAATCAGTTCACCGCCTATTATTGCTCCGTGTTTTTATGGGATTGACACTCCCACTAAAAAAGAATTGATTGGAACCCGTTATACACTGGAAGAAATTCGGAAATATATTACCGCTGATACCCTGTCCTATATTAGCCTCGAAGGCATGTTGAATGCGGCCCCAGGTCAACCTGAACATTATTGCACCGCATGTTTCACAGATCGATATCCTATTTCGTTTACAAAAGCTGAGCAATTACAGCTCGGACTGTATGAGTCTCCGCAGTCGAATAATACCTAAGGACCTCCTCCCTTCCCCCTGCATTTTGTTGCTGGTGTAAATTTCCCTATGGTAAGATCAAGGAAGTAACGGGTATGTCTTGGAGAAGAGAAACGTTTGCCACAAAGGAGGGTGACATGAAACGACAGTGTGTTCTCCTACTATCGGTCATCTTGTTCACGATTCCAGTCATAGGGTTGGGTAAAGGCTTCTTTAAAATTGGGCAAGAAGCCCCAACGTTTTCACTGATGTCCTTAAAAGGACAAAGTGTGTCGATACAAGATTTGCGTGGGAAAGTTGTGGTGTTGGGTCTCTTTCATATTTGTGAGCCATGTCTGATTCAGGGAACGAATCTGCAAAAAGTGTATGAAGCGACGCGTGGGAAAAATGTGGCAGTGGTAGGAGTGAATTCATCTGGGGATTCAGCTGAAGATATTGGCGACTTTCTCCAACACTTTCCTGTCACGGTCACGTATCCCTATCTGGTAGACCCTCAACAAGTGACTGATAAACTGTACGGTGGGGGAAAATTTATTCCCAACATTTACATCATTGATCAACAGGGAGTTATTCGGTGGCAACGTGTGGGAAATTTCTTTACTGATGGTAAATTAGCTGGACATGAAATTATTTTAGAAGAAGTGAATCGATTGCTGGCTGGCTCAACACCGAGCTCGTCGGCTTTATAATATTTTAACGACGACACAACCAAAAGGAGTCACGGGTACACGATGGATGAATTTGAAGAAGGCAAACAAAAGTTTCTTGAACTTGTTGGGACAATTGACTCCTCCGTGGCTGTAGTCATTCCCGTGACCCCTTCAAATGGTTTGTTCCACATTTCCCTCACTAAAGGAACAAACAGAAAATTTATTAACGTCCTAGAGGATGATATCCTTGATCTTCCTCAAGAGGAGATGAGCGTCAAATCAACTACGGCGATGTTGCAGGAAGCGATCGGTGCATTATGAAAATGGTCGCCAGAGGAATGTGGGAATGGTCTTGGTTCTCGGAAGAAAAGCAAATCGATTTTAATGGGCATCTGTTAGGGGTGGGTGAACATCGTATCTTGGTGGACCCCCCGCCATTAAGTTCCACGGACCTGGCACAAGTGCGACAAGGTGGAGCCATAGACTATATACTTATCTCCAATCGAGATCATGTGCGAGAAGCTCAAACCTATCAACAGGAATTTCAATGCCAAGTGTATGTTCCTGAACCAGATGCCGGTGAAATGGCGATACAAGCCGATAAAACCTTTAAAGATGGGGAACTACTTCCCGGAGGAATTTGGGTGGTGAATCTTCAGGGACAAAAGTCGGCAGGGGAGAGTGCCCTATTTATCCAGCAGGGGAAAGGGATCATGATTGTCGGAGATGCCCTTTTAGGGAAACCTGCGGGCCAGGTCTCCCTACTTCCCCCAGAAAAGTATCAAAGTGTTGACGCCGCTCGAGAAGGGCTTCAGCGTTTATTAAAATACCAATTTGATATGCTGTTGGTCGGAGATGGGACTTCTGTCATGACCGATGCCAAATCAGTGGTTGAAAAAACCTTAACCTAGTGATGTGGACATGCCTTCCTTAGGACCTGAGAGAACATAACTTGGACATCTCGCATCCAATCTTCAGGCCCTCTTTGAACGAGCCTCAATCGAAAAACCCTCAATATAGCTGTGCTATGCCTCGAGTTTTCCTCAATCGTTTCGTCAAAATCCGACCCAAATCTTGGCGCGATATTGTCCAAGTTATGTTCTCTCAGGTCCTTAGGATAACCTTCCTCCCATGTATGAATCATCTTCAGCTCAGTTAAATCGCCAAGGAAATCTTCATTTTTCTCGTGGTTTTTATACCGAGGCCTATCAATGTTACATACAGGCATTGGAGGCCGATCGTCGAAGTGGCGATCCGCGTGCCTTGGTCGCGACGTTAGGAAATGTGGGAAATATCTGTGCGGTCAGTGGAAGACGAGAAAAAGCCTACTCCTATTATCAAGAAGTGTTGGAATTACAAAAAATTTTAGGCGATTCCAGGGGTATTAGCACGACATTGGGTAATTTGGGAAACCTATGTGCCGATGCAGGAGAATGGGGTCGGAGCCGAGCCTATTACCTCGAAGCGTTAGACTTGTTAACCCAGTATCAAGATGACGCCGCCAAAGCCATTGTACTTTCGGATCTCGGGTTAGTGGCAAAAGAATGTCAGGAATATGATCAATCACTTGAGTACTACCAACAATCTATAGTGCTCATGAGGCGGGTTGAAAATATTGCCGGACAAGCAGATGTGAATAAAATGATGGCCCGGATGTTTTTAGCACAAGACCGATTTGATGATGCGGTGGCCTGTCTCCATACGAGCTTGGCCATTGCGGAACGGTTGGGAGACGACCTTCGTAAAGGAGGTGCGTGGTATGCCCTTGCTGAATGTTATGAACGACAAGGGAAATGGAGTGAAGCCGTACAGCTCTTTAACCGTGTCATCAAGATTGATGAACGATATGACCTCCCGAAATTACAAGAAAATAAAGAACGTCGAGCACGCTTGCAACATAAAATTCAAGAATCTCAAGACCACCCAACCATGAAAGAGATGCACTGAAATGGAACACAGTCTTCACCCCCAGGATGACTGGGATCAAATAAAAGGGCACCTGTTAAAAGAAATCCCTCAGTCCACCCAAGGAGAGGAAGACCATCTGTTGAGTTTTGAGGTGCAGGATGAAGATTGGTTGGTGGAACTCAACGCCGAGGGAGTGTTGAGTTGTCAATCAGGATATGCGCTTGACGATATGAAAAGTCTCTTATCTGATGGCACTCCAGAAGATTTAGGAACTGATGAATTGGCCAAACAAGCAAAATTTTATTTACAACAAACAGTGTCAAAACACCGTAAACGGTTAAGACAAGATGGCTTTTCGGAACGTGTTGAAATGAATGATGACTTTGTCGCGATTTATTTTGAACGAACGCTGGATTTCAACAATCTTTCTGAAGTAGGGAAGACCATTCAAACCTATCAAAAGCTTTTTTCTTAAACCACCTGACTTGTTCACTGAAAGAATTGGAGTAGATTCCCGTGAAGCAGAGGCCTTCTATAAGGACATTTAACGAATTTCGAGACGCAGCCTACGCGTTTCGCCTACCACGAATCCTGTTGACAGCCTTAGACTTGGATTTATTTACCGTGATGGGAGAACATGTCTGGAAGATTCCAACGCTGGCCAAGACAGTGTTAGTGAGTGAAAGAGGCCTGGAAATTTTATTGAGAAACTTAGCCAGTGTGGGGTTAGTGAAAAAAGAAGGGGAACGATATTCTTCTCGGGGTTTTGGACAAAAATTTCTAAATCTAACAAGTCCCCACTATCGGGGAGCGTATCTCAAACTCATTCAGCAGCAATGGGAGGACTGGGGACAATTAACACAGGCTGTTCGGACAGGCAAACCTTTGAAAAGTTCAGGCCCTGACAACTCAGACGATCGTCGGTCGTTTACCTGGGCCATGCATCATCGATCCATCGAGGCGGCCCAACAGGTCGCTTACCAATTAAAATTAGATAAGGCTAAATCTTTTCTTGATGTAGGGGGAGGCCCAGGGACCTATGCTTTAGCCTTTTTAGCCAACAATCCTCAATTACGAGGAACCATATGGGATCGAGACCCTGCCATTGACGTGGCCAAAGAAATTGCCCAATCAACAAAAGAGAAAGACCGCCTTGAATTTCGAGTAGGGGACTTTTTAAAAGATCCTGTTCCGGGAACATATGATGTCATGTGGTTATCGAATATCATTCATATTTATTCACCACAAGAAAATCTAAAACTGTTTCGAAAACTTCGGCGAAGTTTAAATCCCGGAGGACAATTGTTTATTCAGGATACGTTTTTGCTCGATGCCAAAGGCTTGTATCCTGCAGAAACCAATCTCTTTGCAGTCACGATGCTCTTATTTACGGAAACAGGAAATACCTACCCTGCGAAGGAAGCCCGGGAGTGGTTGAAAACGGCTGGTTTTGAGAAGCCTCGTGCCATTCACCTCAAGGAGGGGACTGGAGATTGGGAAGGGGTGATTATTCAGGCGTCAGGAAAATCCCAAACCAAAGAGAAGAAGTCGAGGAATCATATTGCATCATGAAAGATAAAGTATTACTTTTAAAATACGTTTCATTTTAAAGAATTATGGATTTTGCCCATTCTGACTGAGCTTGAGGACGGCTTGGCCTCCAAAAAGAATTAAGCAAAAACCCAACACTCCCGTACACAGACTTCTTGCAATTCCAATCATCGATTCCGCCTGGTTGATACTATGAACCAAGGTTGAGATATCAAGAGCCAACCCGATGGTTCCATACCCCACCGCCACCATAATACTCCAACGAAATCTTAGTAGCAGGCACAGTCCCATCAAACCAGGAAAGAGCCCAAATAAAGCAAGGGTCAGATGCCAATTGCAATCAGGGGATGCACTATAGATTTGATTTACCCCAAGAAAGAGGAGTTCAATGCCTCCCAACCCAAAACACAGGTATGCAAGACGTTTGTAAGGAGAAGGAGGGACTTGTTGGTGGGTTACATGATCTTGGTCCATATGTGAAAAAAAGAAACCTGCCCTCACCCTGTCTAGGCGAGGCTTTCTGTGGGAACGCCAGTTGCTGGGAGGGTAAAACGGATGGTCGTGCCTTTTCCCACGGTGCTATCGACCTCAATATATCCACGATGCTCGAGGATAATTTGGTGCGCAATGGTCAATCCTAAGCCAGTGCCTTCATGTTCTTTGCTGGCATGTTTGGTGGTAAAAAATGGGTCGAACACATGGTCTAAATCTTCCTCTGGAATTCCTGCTCCGGTATCTGAGATTTCAATTTGCATCCAGATTTCATGATTGGCTCGAGAGATTTTCTGTGTACTCACCTGGAGTATGCCCCCCTCGGGTTCCATACTTTCATAGGCATTAAACAACAGGTTGAGGAGGACTTGTTTGATTTGTTGACGGTCAACCAAAATATGGGGAAGGTTTTGGGCAAAATTTTCGACGATCGTGACCCGATCCCTGAGTGGATGATTTTTTAACGTATAGAGGCAGGACTGAATCAACTCATTCATATTTTCGGTCTGAAGGGTAGGATTAGCAGGCCGAGCATATTCCAGGATTTCTTTGGTTAAACGTTCAATTCGCGCGACATCTTCTGCCACGACTGCCCCAAACCGAGTGAGAAATTGCACATCATCCGTATGAGAAGGCACCATTTGCATAAAGGCTTTGATGGATGTCAACGGATTTCGAATTTCATGGGCCATCCCCCCAGCCATCGTTTCCAACGACCGTAAGCGATCAGTGCGTTGAACCGCAGCCTGGGATTGCTTGAGTGCGGCATAGAGCAGGGCATTATCTAACGCAATTGCCCCTTCCTGAGCCAAAGTGCCCAATAAATTGAAATCTTGTGATGAATACATTTCATGCGAGGAACGAGGTCCTAATAGGCAGAACCCCATGAGTTGGTTTTTATTAATAAAGGGTAAACAGACCGACGCATTCCATTCTTTTAGTTCTTCGATGACCTTGGCATTAAAGAGTTGTGGGGTTTCTTCCTTCAACTCCTCTAACACAATAATGTTGTTATCCATTAATAAATACGAAGGGAGAAACGAGGAGCCAGAAATGTGAGCGACGCGGGATAAAGCCGTGACATCGGGATAACTGGCTACCGGGACATACGTCTCTTGGTCATGTTTGGTAAACATCACGGCCGTATGTACACCCATCACCTTCCCTAAGGTATTGACGATCTCTTCTGAAAGGGTTTGGAGGTCTAAAATGGTGACAAGGGCTTTGGAAAATTTTGAGAGGGTTTCATATTTATCATATCGTTCAGGAAATAAGGTTTTGGCAATCACGGTTTGGGCTTTATCCCACATCTTGTACGCCCCAATCACAATGATGCCAAAGACCCCAAGAAGGAGAAGAGAAAACGTGGTGTCGACATATCCGAAAAATATTTTCTCCGTTAACACCAAAATCCCATAGGCGGGAAATGTGACAAGGGTTAGGAGAATGAGATACGCCAACCCTTTTTCGAGGGCAATACTAATATCTAACAGACGATACCGAAGCATCGAGTAGGCTGTAATAGAGACAAAGGCCGTAATGGCAATCGTACCGATAGGAAGAATGGGGATGTCATACCACAAAGGAAAATTCGTCGCGCCTCCCACATATCCAATAACCGAACCAAGGAGAAGGTAGAGATATTGTTGTTGACGGTTCCCTGTGGATGTACGATAGGCCTTGCCTAAGAGGTACATGGTGAACCCAACGGTGCCTGTAAACCACAGAAGGAATAGATGAAAAGCCATACCTGGGATTGGCCAGTAGGGAAACGACAATCTTGGCTCAACCGTTTGGATAAAGAGGGGAGTAAAATCTGAGAGCAAAAAAGTTCCAGCTACGAGATAGAAACCCAGAAGAATACGCCGGTAGCGCGAAACTTGGTCCAGTAACACTAAGACATGATGAAAGTAGGTGACAGGAATAAAAATGGCTCCCATCATACAGATTTTCACCCAAATGAGTGCCGAAGAGGCTGTCTCAGCGAGTTGCCAACCACAATAAAAAAATCCCCAAATCGCAATACTGAAACAATAAATTCCAAACGTGCGATGTCGTTGGTCGGATAAACCACGCAACACCACAAACCCTCCCAACAAGGTCGCAGCCAATCCATTCAGAAGGGCACTTACCGCGTAAATATTCATGGTTTATTGAGTCAGGCTAATGAACACAACAACTCCGTATACAGCCATATATACTCCAAAATCTTCATCGATGCCAGTGAGAAAATTTTATGAAGACCCCTTTTTCCCTTTGGCTAACAGGTGGGAGGGATCACCCATAGGTCCAATTGATTTGTGTACATTGGGATGAAATGTAAGGACGAGGTGCCAAAGGTCGAATTCAATTGAACCTGGCAAAAAGACAAAGGGCTTAGACCAGGAAAAGGAGATGCGGAGTTAGTGGGAGGAATTTACGATTACGAAAGAAATTTACTAACAACCCGAAGACAAGAACAGGCTCAAACAATCCAAAGCGGAAGCCCTCCCCAGATTGAAACATGAGAATCATGGGGAGGTGGGGATTGGTTAAACCGCCTGTTGAGTCAATCGAATGTCCCTGACCGCCTGTTGAGCGTTGACCCCAACGTACGGCTTCTTGGCCACTGCGAGAAAGGCCTGATCCGCAAAGGTTGTGTGAATATCAACATCTGCAATGCCACATTCCTCGAACAATGATTGCCATTCTTCTTGATCATAAAAGTGAAAGACCCCTTCACTTTCGGCATGCCTGATCTTTCCAGAGTTGTGTAATAAATGTCGACCTTCCTCAATGTCCTGCTGACTGTCTGTCCGATCGACATAATTCCGATAGACTTGCGTGAGATCGGAATTGGGCTTGAGATTGGTCAAGACCAAGGTTCCACCGGGAGCCAACACTCGAAACATTTCCTTCACCGTTGATGAAATATTTTCTAAATACCCGATAACCAAATTGCTCACGACTCGATCAAACTGTCCATCCTGAAAAGGCAACGGCTGATTGAGGTTTCCTTGGACAAATGAGGTGGTCAAGTGAGAGGAAGAGAACGGAGACTCATTCTCCTCTTGTTCAATTGAGGATTTCTGGGAAATAGTTTGCATCGCTCCCTGGAGTGCCTCAGACACAAAATCTAGTCCAACATAGTGAATGGGGCCAGGGGTATTGTGGTGTTTTTGACCATCCCAAAACTGGCGCAAAGAGATAAAGTTGGCAAGTGTCCCATTTCCACATCCAGCATCCAAGATGGTCGTTGGGTGATTCGGAAAAGCCAGAGACTGATACACCTGATCAAGTAATTGACGATAATCTCCAACCTGAGCAATGGCATGAAAATGGTGAAGGTAGTCTTGCCAAAAATGTCGCAGATGGGAAGACGGAAGCACGGGTTTCATCTTGCTTGCCTCCCGCTCTATGCGATTTTGAAGACCTATGGCCCGACGGGATGGATCTTGGATTTCCATTTCCAGTGTTCCGTTTCCTCCCAACGCACCACATTGCGCTACAATTTCTCGATACACCGCTTTGGCTTTTTTCGGGTTTTCCAACAGACGATGTAACCCATCGGGGATGATCATCGATTGAAGCGATGTGGTAGCGACCTCCCGATGAATAGTATCCATGTCTTCTCGGGTGTTCCAAGAATCCTGTTCTCCCGAAAACCAAAGTTGAGGAATTTGCAGTTGTTTCATATCCGCAATCGTTGAATCTAACGTTGCGAACTGATTGACAACTGCATCATGGAGCCATTGATCGGCCTCTACATTGAATCCCAACACATTCGTATTCCCCCGCCGAATGCCTTTTTGGAAATCCCCCACCAAATCCTCCTGATGGACCGCCTTCAAGGTTTGTTGCACATTGATAATTCCAGCGATAAGAATCAAAAAATCAACCTTATTGGATTCTCCAATTAATTTAAGAGCTGCCCGGCCTGCTAAACTCGTCGCCACCAGCACCAGTGGGACATCTCCCCATTCTCCTTTGACAAACTGTATCATCGTGTCCATATCATCTTTTATGGAGGTCAAGGTCGTGTGAGCATGCGTTCCCTCACTATCTCCAACATGTCGGGTGTGATCAAAACGAATCACATGAAAACCATTGGTCGCTAAATAGTAGGCGAGCGTAATGTATTCACGCTTGGTTTCACCATAGCCTGGAGAAAGAATAACCATGGGTGTGTAGGTAGCTTCAGGTTTGAGGGGAAAATCATGGTACCCCACGATCTCATGCCCATGCTGATTGAAACAGGTGACTCGATCACTTTGAATCACACATTCTGTTGGTGATGGTGTTTGGACGGGCGGGGATAGATGCGTTTGGAGTAAAGAGGGATCTTGGGCAGTATTCACGAGGGAGCGAGTTTCCTGGTTCCCTGTTTTTCCTACCTGGTAAAACCATGGTGGTTCCTGCATTCCCACATCGCTGGTATGCCAATCTCGTACAAGATTGGGTGTTTCGTGACGTGAAAATCGAAAGGAAAGAAGTGGGGGCAAACCCACCATGTTCTCACATTGGCAGAGGTAGAGGATTTCATGAACATGTTCTGGACGGATCTCAAGCCGCAAGTTCAATAAGGGAGAAGGATACGGCTTCGTGAGCTTTTCCTCGTGGTTGCTCAGGAATTCCACAAAAAACGTAGATTTTTTTTTGTGAAGGGAAAGAACAATTTGAAGGGATGACCGTTGAGAAATTGGAGGACATCCATCGACACAGATGGTAAAGCCATTCGTTGACAGGTCGCTGATTTCCCCACTCCACTTCGTCCCATTGGATTCTACAGAGACTACGGTCCCAACTAGTGAAAACTCCTCCGTAAGTGTGACATTTGGGGTTTCTGTGAAAGAAAAAATTAAAGATGTGGGTGAATGTGTTGAACCAACCGGTTCAGGTAACATTGCTGCCCCCCTAAATTAAACTTAATTAATAATACGTAATTCTGAAATAAAACCTCTCCACCGATTCAATGTAAAACCACACCGAATCAAAAATTGGGTACGATATTTTTTGAAAACCAAACCTTAAAAATATAAATTGTTAGTTTGGTTTACCCTCCTTATTTGCGTATCCCACAAGGGAAAGGAAATAGGTAACAATTGCGAAATATTCAGCAACTCACAGGCCATACAAAAGTAGGTGGTACGTTTGAGAGCTAGCCGTTCACATCCGTTCTTTACAAATATCGGACGGTCATTGGTGGAAGTTGAATGGTTTTGATGTTTCTTTTGGTGTATACCGAAAACGATTGTGCCTTGCAGGTAAAAACCTTTGGTTAATTGAGATTTAAGCACTGGAACCTTTTTGTAATTTTTTCCATGGGCCAAAATTTTGTCAGTTCGTTCGGCAAGAATCAGACAGTAAGCCAATCCATTGACACTTCTATTTCATGAAGCCTACAATTCAGGAAACATATAAGGGAGGGCACTATGAGGAAAGGATCTCCGACCACCATCAGAAACGTGGTACTTGCTTCTTACCCAGGTGCGGGAAAAACATCGCTTGCTGAAGCATTGGTGTTTTCATCCGGAGGGATCCCCAGCATGGGGACAGTACTCCAAGGTAATACCCTGTCTGACTTTGAGCCCGAAGAAACCCTTCACCGCCATTCCATCAACTCTTCTCTCCTCCATTACGATTCACAAGATCACCTGATAAACCTCATTGATTGTCCAGGCACCTTGGACTTTTTTGCTGATACCAAATCGGCGCTTCATGTCGCGGATGGGGTTATCTTGGTGGTAGGTGCGTCAGGTATTCGTTCAGAAATTCAGAAAGTGTGGGAATATATTCAGGACAGACAAATCCCTTGTATCGTATTTATTAATGAATTGGATAAAGATCGTACAGATTTCGAGGCGACCGTTAAGGAACTTCAGGACACGCTGGGGATACCCTGTGTTCCCATTGCCTTTCCCGTAGGGGTCCAAGCCGACTTGTCTGGAATGATTGATTTAGTTGAAATGCAAACGCTGACATCCAATGAGTCGTCACCCAAGATTCACAAGGAAGATATTCCCAGCCATTTGCAGGAAACCATTGCTCCTTTGCGAAAACAATTAGTAGAAACTGTGGCAGAATTAAGTGATCAACTCGTTGAACAATATTTAGCAGACGGTGATCTATCCCAGGAAGATATTATTGCCGGGTTAGGAATTTGCTGTGCACAACAAACATTTTTGCCCGTACTAGGGGGGTCGGCCATTCATAATATTGGGACAGCCCTGCTTCATCAATCCATTCTTCGATGCTTACCGTCTCCCGCTACTCGGAGTGAGATATGCCCGGCAATCGGAAAAGAGCCCAACACTGAGGAAGAAGGCACTCGGTTGCCTGATGAAAATGAACCGTTTTCGGCGTTTGTGTTCAAAACAACCATTGACCCCTTCATGGGAAGATTGAGTTATATCCGGGTCCATTCGGGAAGCCTTTCGGCTGACTCCCATTTTTTTAATGCCAACCGCAACACCAAAGAAAAGGGCGGGCATATTTTTCAGGTGTTGGGGAAGAAATACACGCAGGTTGAACGGGCGGCAGCGGGAGATATTGTGGCCATTGGTAAGTTAAAAGATACGCAGACAGGGGATACGATCTGCGCTGATAAGCATCCCATCCAATTTCCTGGAATCAGTATGACCCGTCCGGTCATGTCTTTTGCCTTGGAGGTCAATGCCAAGGGAGATATAGATAAAGTCGGTTTGGGATTACATAAATTGGTGGAGGAAGATCCCTCTCTAGAATTTTTGCGAAATGAGGAAACGAAGGAAATGGTGTTGAGCGGGGTAGGGCAAACCCATATTGAAATGACACTCGAAAAGCTGAAGCGTAAATTTGGTGTAGAGGTCAAGCTGAACACTCCCAAAGTGGCGTATCGAGAAAGTATTCATAGGTCGGCTCAGGCGCAAGGCAAGTATAAAAAACAAACAGGTGGACATGGGCAATATGGAGATTGTTGGCTCAAATTGGAACCATTACCACATGGAGCGGGTTTCGAATTCCATAATAAAATTGTGGGGGGGGCGATCCCTCGAAATTTTGTTCCTGCGGTGGAAAAAGGTGTGCACGAGGCCTTGCATGATGGCATTTTGGCAGGGTACCCGGTCGTGGACCTGTCAGTCGCGGTATATGATGGAACGTTTCATCCCGTGGATTCTTCTGAAATGGCCTTCAAAGTGGCCGGATCGATGGCCTTTAAAAAAGCCATGGAATCAGCTCAGCCGTATTTACTCGAACCTGTGATGAAAGTAGAAGTGACCGTTCCTGATGATCTGGTGGGCGCGGTGATCGGAGATCTCAATAGTCGACGTGGGCGAATTTTGGGTATGGATACGAAGGGGCACAATCAGATCGTGAATGCGACCGTGCCATTATCGGAAGTATTAAAATATGCTCCGGTTCTTACCTCGATGACTGCCGGAAAAGGAACCTATGTCATGGAGTTTCACGGATATGAACCCCTTCCGAAAGAATTAACCAATAAGATTGTCGATGAGCATAAAATGATGAAAGAGGTCGTGCATTCCTAAACCTCACAATCAAATCCTTCGCCAAGAGAAAGGGCCGGGTTATCCCTGCAGTTTTAATACGACATAAAATGCTCTAGCTTCACGTAGGATGCGCAGCAACACCGTGTCTCCTTGTCGAATCAGTTCCATTTCATGACTGTATTGTTGAAGTGTCTGGACCTCCACGCGGTTGACTTCCCGAATCACATCTCCTTCACGTAAACCCTCTGTGTAAGCAATACTTCCTCGATCGACTTGGGAAACAACCACGCCCTCTGTTTCATCTAAATGATATTTTTCTGCCAACTCTTCATTCACCATCTCGACATGAATCCCAAAATTGACCTTTAAGTCCGATGGTGGGAGAGAAACCACGACGGGTTTATCTTTTCGTACGCCAAGCGCAACTGAAAGTCGAACTTGGACACCATCTCGGTAGATTTCTACTGATGCCGTATCGCCAGGATCAAACTGGGCAACCAGGCGTGATAATTGATTTGGGGTTTCGACGGGATCCTCCCCAATTTTGGTGATAATATCCCCTGGTTTTATTCCTGCTTTGTCGGCAGGATCATGTTCAAACACCTCGTTCACGAGAACCCCCATGCCTTCAGGCACTCCAAACTGTTTAGCCAGCATCGGAGTTAAGGGTTGAATGCCCACACCCATCCACCCTCGGACGACTTTCCCTCCTTGACGAAGTTGAGTCATGACTCGATGGGCCATATTAGAAGGAATAGAAAATCCAATCCCTTGGGCAAAGTTGATGATAGCGGTGTTGATCCCAATCACTTTTCCACGAAGGTTAAAGAGAGGACCTCCTGAATTACCTGGATTAATTGAGGCATCAGTTTGAATAAAGTTTTCGTAACGAGAAAGATTCATATTTTCTCGACCAATCCCGCTCACCACCCCAAGTGTCACGGTTCGATCTAAACCAAAGGGGTTTCCCACGGCCAATACCCACTGTCCTACCTTGACGGCACTAGAATCTCCAAACGTAGCGGAAGGTAAATCATGATCAGGCTCTACTTTAATGAGGGCTAAGTCAGTATCTGGATCTCTGCCGACAATTGGGCCAATAAGGACCGTTTTATCCGAAAAGCGAATTTCCGCATGCGTGGCATTTCCCACGACATGATTATTGGTCAGAATAAGGCCCTCAGGAGCCACAACCACCCCAGAGCCCGATCCAGGTGCACGACGGCTGCGAGGGCGTTGCCCTGGTATTTTCTTTTCATTATTTTTCAGAGGGGAAACATTGACTACCAAGGGAGTCACTCGTTCAGCCAAATCAATGATAGCTTCTTGAATCTCTTCTAAAACTTTAAGTCCAGAAGAAATTGGGGGGCTTTGGAGAGGATTGGCTAAAATCCAGGAGGGAACAGAGAGATATAGGATGGATACAAGGACGGCTAAAAAGATTCTGGAACAGTAAGTCTTCATGAATATTGCTATTTGATGAATATAGAAAACCGTAACAGACCTAATGGATTATGTACAATATTTAAGAATTTTGGCTAGGATAAGTGGGGGAAAGGGGAAATCTAGAATAATAAAAATGTCGGATAAGATATATTATGTAAACTAATGCTATTTAAAATAAAATAAACCCAAAGATAGGCTTACCAAAGCATTACTTCCAACCCACACCCAAAATAAGAAAATCCATTCTTGTATAAACATACAGTTTTTTAACTCGACTTATATCCCATTTGAGTCTCGGTCCCATTTATTAAACGTACGATGTTATCTTTATGGCGATACATAATGAGTCCACTGACACAAATGGCAAACACCAACATTTGATTGATTCCTGTCATGACGCCAACCAGAATTGGAAAAACCATAAAAGTCGTTATGGCTGCCCCAGAAGAATATTTCCAAATGGCTAAAATACAAAGCCAAATACCAATGAGGGAAAAACCAATGATCGGATCTAACCCCAAAATACTACCCAAAGCTGTGGCAACCCCTTTACCTCCCTGGAATTTTAAAAATGGAGAAAAGATATGTCCGCAAATAACGGCGAACGCAGCAACGAGAGCCCAAATCTCTACGCCCCAAACACTAGCTCCTATTCCCCCCATCAGGAAGCCTTTCCCAAAATCACCCAATAAAGTCAGTGCTCCCACCTTCTTTCCAGAGACTCGAAGGGAGTTGGTAAATCCAATATTCTGACTACCTGCTTCCCGTGGATCAGGGGCTCCGCATAATTTGGCGGCAAGTACGCCAAACGGAATTCCTCCAATGAAAAAGGCGGCGATGGTAACTAAGGGACCATACCCTTCCATCATTGTTTACGACCGATGCAGTTTTGGGATGATTTCAATCAGGTATTTTCCCCCAGAGACAAGGGAAAATAGGAGGGCCATATAGAGGATTCCATTCCCGACCATCAACAAATCTACAAAGGGAATGTTCAC
>CAZKRH010000108.1:0-2180 GCA_964555115.1 uncultured Nitrospiraceae bacterium
GCTTCCATTTCAGATGTTTCATCATAGATGTTTCATTAAAACCAGATCAGCCCTTATGGACCAAAATTCCATTGGCCCTCAATAACTCTTTTGCCTGTACGCTAAAGGCCACCTCTGTCTTCAACTTTTATTGCCCCCCCCCTCAGCTCTGAGATACAACCATAAAAGACATTTCCACAACAGATGGACAACCTTTGAAATTTCAAAGTGAAATAACGGCCCATTTGATAGAACACCTGGGACTCGTTGCCTGTCTCTCGACGCTAGAAAAAAAGAGGGTGCATAAAATCACAAGATGCAAGCGACAAGAAACTAGCAACCAGAGATGACCCATGAGAATTGCCGCTACCTTGTCCACCAAAGCGTCAGCCGCTTGCGCGCCAAAGCTCGCTTCAGCGGGGAACGCAAAGGGCGGCGGTTTTTTCAACTGTCTCCAAGAAGGTGCCTCCCTAGGGGTTGTGCTTACCAGAGGAATGGCATTACTGTACAGGTATGCAGAAAAATACCAACTCCCCCACCGCGAACGATCAACACAACCATCTGTATCTGGTGGATGGATCTAGTTTTCTATTTCGGGCCTTTCATGCTCTCCCCATTTTGACTCGTCCAGATGGCACACCGGTCAACGCAGTCCTTGGGTTCACCAACATGCTGATGAAACTGTTGGATGACATGAAAGCCAATCACATTGCCGTCATATTCGATTCTGCACGAAAAACCTTTCGAAATGATATTTTTCCCGAATACAAAGCCAATCGGCCTGAACCACCTGATGAACTCATTCCTCAATTTGGGTTAGTCCGGGAAGCTACCAAGGCCTTTAATGTGCCGTGTTTGGAAAAACCAGGGTTTGAAGCAGATGATTTGATTGCCACATACGCCCGCATCGCTGAAACCGCTGGAATGGAAGTCACCATCGTGTCATCAGATAAAGATCTCATGCAGTTGGTATCACCACACATCACGATGTTTGACGCCATAAAAAATCGTCGAATTGGGCCCGAACAGGTGAAGGAAAAATTTGGAGTGGGTCCGGAGCGAGTTGTGGATGTACAAGCCCTCGCTGGTGATTCCACCGACAATGTTCCAGGGGTTCCAGGGATTGGGGTCAAAACAGCAGCACTCCTCATCAATGAATATGGAGACCTTGAATCCTTACTGGCGCGTGCCGGTGAGATCAAACAAAACAAGCGGAGGGAAACGCTTCTTCAAAGCGTGGAAGTGGCCCGTCAATCTCGAGAACTTGTGGAATTGCGTACCGATGTCCCCATCGAACGTCCGCTCGAGAGTTTAGTGTTTTTAGATCCTGACCCTGCAACCCTTCTTCAATTTCTTGAAGAACAGGGATTTCGATCTATTATCGCTAAAGTCAAAAGTCGATATGCCGCTGCGGGAATTTCCATACCTGAAACCGAGAATTCTCCAGCAGCTCCCTTCCTCCCACCCACCACTACCCAATACGAACTCGTGCAATCTCTTCCGGCACTACAAGACTGGGTCACGCGTGCCCAGTACGCCGGCCTGGTGGCGGTGGATACCGAAACCACGTCCTTGGATGAATGTCGAGCTGAACTGGTAGGCATCTCTCTTTGCGTGGAAGCGGGACGTGCCTGCTATATCCCAGTCGGCCATCGTACCCCTCCGGAAACCGAGGCGCTTGATCTTCCTGATGGAGAATCCTCAACAAAAGAAACTCCCAATACTCCACCGCCTCTTTTACAAATCCCTTGTGAGCAAGCTCTAGATGTGTTGAAGCCGCTTCTCGCAAACCCATCGGTTCTCAAAGTGGGGCACAACATAAAATATGACATGGTGATTTTTGCCCGTTATGGCGTTCCTGTCTTTCCCGTCGATGATACGATGTTGATGTCCTATATTCTTGAAGGAGGAAGTCACGGGCATGGCATGGATGAAGTGGCCGAACAGTATCTTGGGTATACCACCATTAAATTTAAAGAGGTTGCCGGGACGGGAAAATCCCAAATCACCTTTGACTTGGTGTCCTTAGAAAAAGCCCTGGACTACGCCGCCGAAGATGCCGATGTCACCCTTCGCCTCTTTCATCATCTAAAACCACGATTAGCTACCGAACATATGGTCACACCCTATGAAACCCTAGAACGTCCCCTGATCCCTGTGTTAGCCAAAATGGAAATGCAGGGCATTCGAGTGGAACGCGC
>CAZKRH010000109.1:0-17267 GCA_964555115.1 uncultured Nitrospiraceae bacterium
AAAGGAGGAAATGACTAGGATTTCGAAATGAGTTTTTGTTGATCGACCCCCTTGGTGTCAATCACTTGAATGGCTCGGGCCTCTAGAATTTTTTTCGAAAACTTACCCGCTTTCATCCAGACGGTCCAGGGAATATTCAGGGTCACGCCTTCTTCTGTGAGGAGTTGAGGGGTAATCACTGACCCATCCATGATCGCCTCTCCTAGAAGTTTCACTTGCTCTTTGGCCACAATGTCCCCTTTGATTTTGCCCTCACTGACTACGGTCCTCGCCTTAATTTTAGCGTTGATGACGCCGTGACCTCCGACATGAAGTGACCCTTTGGTAATGATTTCTCCTTCAAAGTTCCCGTCCACCCGCATATTGCCGTGATTTTTGATTTTTCCTTTCACCTCCACCCCTTTTCCAAAAAAGGTTACCAATTCACCTTTTTTTCGTCTTCCGGTGGCCGTGGGTTTTTTGGTAGACTTTTTCGTACTACTGGTTTTGGTGGTGGATTGAGATGATTCGGGAGATGTTTTCATATTTGCGTATACCTTAGAAAATCTCGTAACTGTTTAGATGTAATGAAAAAATTTTGTGATTTCTTGAAAAAGACCCCGACGCCGTTCCCGTCCGTTTTTTACAGATATCGGACGTTTTTGTGTGAAAGTTGAATTTTTTTGATGTTTCTTTTGGTGTATACCGAAAACGGTTGTACCTTGATAGAGAGGTCGGCAGATCTGAGCAGGGAATTGAAATTGGGGGGTATTGCGAGGGTATGGGGATGAGCCTCAAACGGGGTGAGAGGAAGGATTTCGTCAAGTTTTTTCTTGACAGGTTTATGAGAGGCGCAGAAGGTTAAGGCCAATTATTACCTACGTCACCCATCTAAGGATACAGGAGGTTGGGCATGCCGACCGCCACCGTGGCCTTTCGACGGTGTATCATTAATTCCCCGGAATATGGGAGTGATGAGGACCATGTCGGTTCGCGGATATTTTTTGATCTCGCCATGGATGATGTGGGATTTGCGAATGTGTATGTCGATGTTCGACAATTTTTAGATGAAGCAGCTGAAGATCAGCCACTCTTGGTTTCGCCCCCTCAAGGATATGATGGACCCTTGAATTCCCTCGTGTTTCAGGGGGTAATCGAGTTTTATTATCGGCATGCGGTGGGAGCCAAGTGGTCCATGTTGGGCATGAAAGGAGTCAGTATGCGGTTAGAAGGCTGGATGGTTGAACAAGAAATGCTCGTGGAGTTTGAAGTCTATGATGAGGGTTTGATGTCTGAGGCGTAGCCAGGGGTTTTAGTTCCCATCCCCCTGGCTACCTTTTCCGAATCTCTATCCTTCTCCCAAAGCCTGTTCAATGCCATTCACAATGGTCTCGGTGAGAGGTTTCATTCCAGGTCTATAGCGGGCAATCACTTCCCCTTTTCGATTCACTAAAAATTTCTGAAAATTCCATTCCACTTCTCCAGGAAAGGACGTCTCGTTAGTTAAGTATTGATAGAGGGGATGCGTATCGTCGCCCTTGACACTAATCTTACTGAACAGAGGAAATTCGAGTGCATACTTCGTAAAGCAAAAGCTTTTTATTTCTTCATTGTTTCCCGGTTCTTGTTTCCCAAAATTATTAGCGGGAAAGGCCAAAATTTCAAACCCCTGATTTCGATAACGTTCGTATAGCTCTTGCAGGCCGGCGTACTGAGGGGTGTTGCCACACATGCTGGCGGTATTCACTACGAGAAGGACTTTGCCTTGATAGGTACGTAAGGGCACGGGATGGCCATCAATGTCAGCCATGGTAAAAGAATAGAGAGGCATGGAAGCAGAGCTTCCCGGTGCTTTGGCCTGTACCTCACTCGGACCCCATTCATAGCCTGGTTTGCAGCCCATCGTGAAGATGAGCATGCAAGTGAATATTGTGGAAAAACGGAGGAAGGATAATGTTTTGGGTGTCATAGATAACCTCATGAGTTAAGGTAGGCAACGAGGAATAAGGGAACCTCAGAATTTTGAATGATGTTCTCACCAATAGGGATAATGACCCCAGTAGGGTCCCCAATATGGACCAAAGCGTGAGTATGGACCAAACCAATATGGATAATAGGGGTAATACCCTCCATACGATCGTTGAAGCGGCTCTGGCCACACGTGAAGTTTTGTAATCGTAATAGTGGGATAAGTATATTCCATTTCGTCCAACATGGCATGGGTTTCTCCTGAGACCTTGCCAATCACCGTAATTCTCGTTCCTTCGGGAATGGTCGCAGGATCAAGAAAATCCTCTTGAAGTGCGAAAAATCGTCCTTGGGATTGTGTGCGGTCCAGGACCGGATCTTGTGAATCATCCAAGGGAAGTTGAAGAATGGTTATTTGTGTATGAAGGGCCAATCGTTTGGCGGCTAACACTTCCCCTCCGATCATCACGATTTTGCCTTGATGTGTTGTGGGAGCCTCCTGTATGTGAGCAAAGGATACTGAGGAATCAACTTGGCTTTGAACCTCTGGAGGGAAGGCTTGATAGGGCGTGGCACAGCCACCGCTTACCAACATACACCCAGTTAAGAGAATTTTCCATAAAAATGGAGTGATTGAAGTATGATTCATCCGGGTATCCTTTGGGAGGTATTTCTGTATTGTACCCGATGAGATTTACGGGAATCCAATATCCGAGGATTTATCTCAACGAATGACCATACTAGGGAGTGTATAACGAAATCTGGGAGTCGTAGTGAGAAAAGTGACGAGGGAAGAAGGACAGGGTTTTCTTCTTTCGATATAATGGTTATCTGAAATGAACAAAACTCACCATCATAAGATATAGTAGAGGTCTAGAGGAATACAGAGGAAGGTTGTAATGAAACCGGATAAAAAGAAAACTCCGCCTAAGCCCAAACGTCGGGAACTGATGATGGCTAAGGCGGAACTCGTGATCGATCCTGTGTGTGGGATGACTGTGGATCCTCTACAAGCTGCGGGAAAACATGATTATGCGGGTCAGACCTATTTCTTTTGTAGTTCGCGGTGCGTGGAGCGGTTTCAATCGGATCCCGCGGGATTCCTGGCTGGCAAATATCAGCAATCGATGGATGCTGATCCAGTTCCCGGTGCCACCCGCTATATCTGCCCTATGTGCCCAGACGTGGAATCCGAAAAACCTGCGCCTTGTCCGACCTGTGGAATGGCTCTAGAACCAGAAGTCAGTGGGCCGCTCACCAAAACAGCCTATGTGTGCCCCATGCACCCGGATGTGGTTCAGGACCATCCTGGGACTTGCCCGCAATGTGGGATGGCCTTGGAACTGCAAACGGTGAGGTTGGAAGAGGAAATCAATCCAGAACTGGTGGATATGACCAAACGGTTTTGGATTGGCGGGGCGCTGGCCCTACCCGTGGTTGTGTTGGCCATGGTGGATATGATTCCTGGAAAACCTTTTAGCTCTTCTGGATCGGCTCAGTGGCTCAATTGGGTGCAATGGATTCTGGCCACGCCTGTTGTGCTCTGGGCCGGGTGGCCTTTTTTTCAACGTGGGTGGATATCTGTAGTCAATCGGGCACTCAATATGTTTACCCTGATCGCGATGGGGACGGGGACGGCCTATCTCTATAGCAGCTTGGCTACGTTCGCGCCGGAAATATTCCCTGTCTCATTCCAAGGAGCGGATGGACAGGTCCCGGTCTATTTTGAAGCGGCTGCCGTCATTATTGTGTTAGTCGCCTTAGGGCAAGTGTTGGAATTACGAGCTCGTGGCCAAACAGCGAGTGCGATGAAAGCCTTGTTGGGGCTAGCGCCCAATACGGCACGCATAGTGAGGGAACACGAAGAGGAAATGGATATTCCTATTGACCAGGTCAAAGTCGGGGATCGACTTCGGGTAAGGCCTGGGGACAAGATTCCCGTGGATGGAGTGGTTGTTGTTGGCACCACCTCGGTTGATGAATCAATGATCAGCGGGGAAGCTATCCCAGTAGAAAAGGGTGCTGGGGATTCGGTAACAGGCGGAACCATCAATGGAAACGGGTCTATCCTGATGCGAGCCCATCGGGTAGGGAATGAAACCGTATTAGCCCAAATTGTGCAGATGGTCAGTCAAGCCCAACGCAGTCGGGCACCTATTCAACGGGTAGCCGACGTGGCCGCCGGGTATTTTGTTCCGGTGGTGCTATTGATCGCGTTTCTTTCCTTTTGTGCCTGGGCCATTTTTGGTCCGGATCCTCGTATGGCGTATGCTTTGGTGAATGCGGTGGCCGTTCTCATTATTGCCTGTCCATGTGCACTTGGATTGGCTACCCCCATGTCCATTATGGTGGGAACAGGTCGAGGCGCGTCTGCCGGGGTGCTCATTAAACATGCTGAGGCCTTGGAACGTTTAGAAAAAGTTGACACGCTGGTGGTGGATAAAACAGGGACGTTAACCGAGGGGAAGCCCACCGTCCAAAAAGTCATGGCGGTTCTAGGATTTGCTGAGTCAGAGGTCCTGCAATTTGCCGGAAGTTTAGAACAAAATAGTGAACATCCTTTGGCGACCGCCATTCTCAATGAAGCGCGAAACAGGGAAGTGCCATTAATTCCTGTCGATGAATTTAGCGCGGTGTCAGGCAAGGGTGTGCTTGGGAAGGTGAGTGGGCGAGAAGTGGCCATTGGCACAGAAGCCTTTCTTCAAGAACACCTCAATATTGAACCGGCCGATGTCGCACCGGTGAGCGTCGCAGCAACAGAATTGAGACGAGCCGGAGGAACGGTGGTCTTGGTGGCCATTGATCGTCGCCTCGCTGGGTTAATAGGAGTCGGGGATTCCATCAAGTCGACTACGGCTGAGGCGTTACAGGCCTTGCGAGAAGAAGGGTTTCGTATTGTGATGCTCACCGGGGATCATCGGTTTACCGCGGATGTGGTGGGAAAACAATTGGGGATTGAGGAAATCATTGCCGAAGTGCTTCCGGATAAAAAAGGGGAAGTCATTCAAGAGCTTCAAAGAAAAGGGTATGTCGTCGCTATGGCGGGCGACGGAATTAATGATGCGCCTGCATTGGCACAAGCCGATGTGGGGATTGCCATGGGCACAGGGACAGATGTGGCCATGGAAAGTGCGGGCATTACGTTGGTGAAAGGCGATTTGCGTGGGATTGTGCGAGCTCACAAACTGAGTCGTGCCACCATGGGCAATATTCGCCAAAATCTGTTCTTTGCCTTTTTCTATAACGCTATGGGCGTGCCGGTTGCTGCCGGTATTCTGTATCCCTTCATTGGATTGTTATTGAGTCCCATCATGGCCAGTGTGGCGATGACGTTCAGTTCGGTGTCGGTGATTATGAATGCGTTGCGGTTGCGGAAGGTTGTTTTATAAGTTGAGTGATTTTCTTAGAGGCTGTGTCCGGATCTGGTGAGTTTTTTTATAAGCACCTCAACATTTTATGTGTTTTGCATTGGGAGGGATACTTTGGTAAGGTAGACATGTACGTAATTATGTACAGGAGGAGGGTAGATGAAAACCTTAACAGCCACCCAAGCAAGAAGTGATTTTTTTAATGTCATCAAAAAAGCCGTAAAAGGGCACCGGCAATTTCGAATAAGTTCCAAACAGGGAGGGGTCATTGTGTTGTCCGAGGAGGACTATGAGAGCTTACTTGAAACATTGGAATTACTCTCAACCCCTGGTGTTCTCAAAGGGGTGAAGAAAGCCAAACAGGAGATTAAGAAGGGACAAACTTTCTCTATGGAGGAGATTTTTGGTGGCTGATAAAAAGCCCTACGCCCTCCGTATAACCCGCCAAGCCAAAAAAGATATCGATACCCTCTCTCCCAGATTAAAAGAAAAATTAAAAAACATCTTGCTCGAAGTTCTTGCGGTTAATCCGTATGAAGGGAAGAAGTTGTTAGGGGATTTAGCAGGTAGCTATTCGTATCGGTTGACCTATCAAGACAGAATCGTATACTCCATCAATGCCAAAACAAAAACCGTTTTTATTGAACGGGCACGTACTCATTATGGAGAGTAGATGAGGAGTTTTGTGTAAAAGAAAGATTGGTATGGTTCGAGCATGCCTGGACAAACCTCTGGAAATCGAAATTGAACTTGCTATTCCCCGTAGCTTGCTACGGGTTAACCATTTAGGTTCCTCCTTTGAAAAAGGGAGGTAGGGGGATTTTAGATTTAGTATTTCCTCTGATCACCCCGTGGTCTTGCCAGGGGATCTTTATTGCGCCAAATGCCGATGGTTCTTATGTGCAACGTGGATGGCGCAGGAGTCATTAACGCCATTTGAGCAAGAGTTCGGTGAAGTAGCGTTGATTCCTGGAACCGGTGGCGTGTTTGAGGTTCGAGTGGCTGGGGAAATTATTGGGTCCCTTGAAACAGAAGGGCGGTTTCCTGAGACCAAAGAATTGAAACCGTTACCGCGGGAACGTATAACACCAGAAAAAGATATTGGAAATTTGGACCGAAAACATGAGAAATCCTAATATAGATATCACCACATTGTAAGAGAAAAACATTTAATCATAATCCCCTGTATGTCCTCCTTGTCTGACCTCTCGAATACTCCAATCCACCGCCTCTCGTAATTGTTGCAGCATTGGGTCATGTGATCTGGTGTTCCAGATTTGGCGTTCCAATTTTTCAAGGGTAGGGTGTGCCTGGAAATCTGGGGATTTTCCGAGAGCCCACACACATTCAATGATGACGGTGGTATCTCTTCCTGGAGAATGGATGATCTCAAGGTAGAGTGGCGTTAAGCTCGTGTCGCCAGTGGCGGCCCCGATCTGTCCTAAACTTTTTGCGGCCGCCGCCTGCATCTGGATTGAACGGTGTGTCTTCAACACAGGGATGAGGTGAGGTTGTGCTTTTTTACCAAAATGCCCTAACGCTTGTGCCGCCGACACTTGAAGTTCTGGATCATCCAATGCGTGGATCAGGAAAGGAAAGGCTTCTTGCGCCTGGGTCTCACCGAAGAGTTGAAGAATGTATTGTTTTCGGGAGAGGAGGGTTCCCTCGGCTTTTAAGATAGTGAACAGGCGACCGATTTGGTTCCATTCGGCTGATAAGAGAAGTGGAAACTCAAATTCTTTCAGAAATTGTGAAGAAAAGGGTAGGGCATTGTGACTCCCGGAAAAAGTGATGGCTGCTCGCTGTGCGGCCGATACGCCTGCGTTATAGATAATTCGATCAATGCGCTGCCACTCTTGAGGTACCTCTTGAAAGAAATATTGAAGGGTGCAAGGGGGTACCACCGGAGGGGCCAACATAGGTTGATGGGGTTCATTGGAATTGGTTGAAAGGGTTGGTTCCTCACAACGGACTTTAATGGTCACATTATGATTTTTGGCAGATTGAGTGGCAACCTCATATCCTACCTTTTCCATCCGAGAGCGAATTATGTGAAGAAGCGAATCCGCATTGACGGCTTGGTGTTGAACGGTGGCTGACGCCTGCACCGAGATTGTGTGCGCGGTGGTCAATTCAGGATGGTAATGTTTGCTTTGAAGGATTTTAGGTCCAATTTCCTGAGCATGACTGGAGATACACAGCAGAAAAACCAAGGATAAGCCTAAGCAGCTCTCCCTGAGGAAGGGTCTGACAAGCATAGAGAACCTAACATTGTGATTTTTGTTATGTAGTATGGTCTTGTCGTCTCAATAAGTCGAACATGGGCATCGCAGTTTTGAAGAATAGCTCACCTTTGCGAAGTAAAAAAATGGATAACGTTCAGTGAAGAGGATTATCAGCGTTCGCTCAATACTTAAGCGAAGAGATCGAGGATTTGAGGGACTGGTGTGGATTGAGAGGATGTTGCGTTGCCAGTATAGACATTGGCGGTTTCAGCTGAATTCGTGGTTTTTTGGATTTCTTGTGTTCGCTCTTCCTGTAATTCCCGACGTGCTTGAACTTCCATGCGACTGGCTTGAGCTGCGACTGCTCGATCTTGTGCAGATGGATTAGCAGGGGCCATAGCTGCAGTCCGAATGGTTTGCGCTTTTTGAATGGTTGCTTGAGGATTACCAGGAACTGGAGAAGTGTCAATACTCACTTCTCCTTCTACCGCATACAGCCTTCCATCCGACCCACGCTGAAAGGCAAATTGAGGACCTCCGGTGGCAACGGAACCGGCTGCCGCAACATGCGCAGCTTCATGCGCACGGACTTCTCGATCTCGGGCCTTGAGTTCTGTCAATTCTTTATCTTGGGTTTGAGAGGAGAGAGTCACGGAATCCTGGGCAAGAGGATTTTCCTCCTTGGTGGATTGGTTTTTGGAGATAGAAGCGTTTTTTGAAGAGGTTGATGAGGAAGGTGTCGTTCCAGAAGGAGGGGTCGTCGCCAATCGGCCCAGGCTGGTATATACGGATGTGGAAGAATGAATATCCATTGATCGTCAAGAGGTGGTCCATCCTGGTTAGTGACACCTCTATTCAATCCCATCGGTTTATGGGATACATTACTGTATGAAGTCCTTTCTATCCCTTTGATTACAAATGAGTTAAAAGTTCGGAAGGGTCCGAGTCCGTGGGCCAAGGAGCAGGTCAGTTTCGAACAAAAACACGGATCTTGGCATTGGATCCATCAGAATACACAACCACACTTCATACATTCAGAGGGTGAGAGAGCATGTGGGGTCTGAGAGTCTTCATTTTGACTTGGGTGTGGAAAATAGAAGGTTGTGGCCCACCACGGTTTTCCCTTCTTTGGCCCCTTCCGCAATAAGACGATCTCCAACTTTGGGGCGTGCAGTTTTACTGACGATGCCATCTCGTCGAAAAGTCGTATCTCCACTAAACGCAATGGTCACGGTCTCTCCCTTCGTGGTTTTGACCACAATACTATCATCAGCTGTTTCCGTCACCGTGCCCCTGATATGAACGGCATCACCGTGGGCCCAAAGAGTTACAGGGAAACATAAGAGAAGCGTGAGTAAAATGAGTGCAATCCATCGTATCATGTGTCAACTCCTTCAAGGGTGTTAATGGTGTGGTTCAGAAGGTGGTTCGAAATCTTCTCCGGCAAAAAACCGATCAAGGGATTCCTGTTCTTCCCGTTCCTGCGCAGTCATGGGGTTCAACTTTTTCATTTGGGCAATTTCATCAGGGGTGACCTTGGGAAGGTGCCGAATAAAATGCACGAGTTTCCAGCTTTCCGTATCTTTTTCAGGTTGTCCATCTCCCCAGGCTGGCATTCCCGTAAAGGCTACGCCGTAATGAATGACGTAAAAGATTTCTCCGTCTGCCATGGATTGGATGACCGATTCCCGAAGGTCAGGGACCGGCGGGTAGAAATTTGGTCCCATGTGAGTTTTTCCGCTTCCATCATTCCCATGGCAATTGGCGCAATGGTCGGCAAAATGGTGAAGCGCTTCCGCTAAATTTTCTGGAGAAGCTTCGGTAGGATTTTTTGCATCAGCAAAATGGCTGGGAACGGCGAGGTGACGTACCCATCGGGCCATTGTCACTTCCAGTTCCGAGGGTTTCCCTTTGGCACTAAAGGCACCTGGTAGGAGCCAAGAGGTCAGGATGATGGTACCGACAACGACGACACTCCCAATTACCAATAGCTTTTTCATGGGATATGATCTCCTGGGTGAAATCGCAAAACAAAACTTCTCCTGAAAGTCTCAGGATTTTTTAACTCTCCCCTCTCGCTCCATTGGCCATTTTACCTTATCTATATGGTCTTTTTCATCTGTCTTTACAACAGACTCTAGTATGAAGAGAAAGGGGAGTACCTGGTCGTTCTGAAAAGAATATATCTTGAGGGTCAGGCCTTTTCAAAAGGCCATTCGAAGTGGACCAGAGTCTTCACCAAACCTGCGATAGAGCGAATTATGGATTATGACAAATCCATGTGGCACGTCAACAAGGTCGTGACTCTTCCATATGGTGTTGGAATTTTTGGGGAACAAGAATCTAGAGTGAAAGCCTGGGAGATGGCATGTCACAGACTTTCACTCTGGATGATGCAAGGCTAGGAAGAAAGTCCCACCTTTAACCTCATTGTGCGTTATTGCCAAATACGCTTAGGACATTGAAAAAATGAGTGATGCCAACGAGAAAGCTCGTGTTTTGAGCCAGGTTGTTATTAAAATCTCGAACGACTGGCACCTGTACATTAATATAGGCGGAGGTGTTGGGAATTCCTGGGATGTTTTGAACTGTTATCCCTGGGGTGAACATTAAAGATGTCGACCCCGTGTTCGGGACCATGCGATTTCGAATGGTCGTGTCGAGTACGGTATCCGTGGCATGATCCTTTAGGTCGCTCCTAAAATTATCGTGTACTAAGTAGCGATAATTGAGTTGACCGGTTAGCACAAAATACTTCAAGACTTGCCAATTCAGTCCAGCACTGAGGAGGTATTCATCGCCAAATTGGTAATCAAAGCTATTCTTGAAGGTATGTCGATACGAGACTTTCGCAAATTGATTGAGTACCTGGGGGATGATTTCATAGGTTTGGAAGATAGACCCCATGACCCCAACGGCTCCGCGCCCGATTTGAAGCGAAGGTTCTTGAATGCTTGGTCCTTGGTCAGATTTTTGCTTATATTTTCCAGTTGGAAGTTCCACCCCAATGCCTACTACCACCATATTCACCAGTGAGCTTAAAATATTGTATTTGCCGGTCAGGCGAATATCTCCCAAACCAGTTTGATTAAACGTTTTGCTCTCTTCACCAGCTTTACCAATTTCTACATCATGTCGATGAGAGCGGTCGACAATAGGCAAGGTAAGCTGGACCGCAAAGTTGTCCGTGATTCCCACGTTCAGATCCACGGTGGTAATTTGAGTGAGGGTGGAATTCTCACGGTGCTCACCTAAATTAATTCTTCGATCTTCTACTTCTACTGCTGAGACGATTCCATTGGTGCCATCGATTAGATCTGAATTAATGTTTTGGTAGGTAATATTCGTGGTCACGGTGCCTTTTTGTGGTATTGAAGCTTGGGAGGGAATCACGATGAAACAGTTGACTGCCCCGCAAGAGGCAACAGCATGTGTTCCCGAGATCATGAGACCAAAGAAAATAGCAAGAATTCCCGTCCATTTATTTGAAAAACCTGGATACATGTTTCTGTACTCCTCTTGGAAAGAGAAACGACATTCCTCGTAAAGTGTTTCCCTCCTGGGGATACCCGACCATAGTCCTTCCACACTACACTCCCAGTTTCCTGATTGACTCAGATGGCGATGCAGAACGTGTTTTGGATAGGGGAATACCCCTTTTTCATATCCGATATGAAAAAAAGTATTTTGTGAAAATGAAGTTTATTGCGACTGAAATGGAGGGGGCGGGCCTCGAGGAAAGCCTGCATCCAAATGGAAGATATGTGGAGACGTGGGCTGTGGAGTGGATAAACTGTCCGTTTGAACTGTGATATGTATGAAGGGAAGGCTTGCCGCCTCGTCCATTTGGCCAGCCGTGCACACCCATGAGCATAAGGGTGAGGCATGGGTATCTGCCGTGTGGTGCATATGATGAAAGGTGTGCGCCACAATGTTGGGGTAGGCGAGACCATTCACCATCATGAGCATGATGAGTAAGAAGCCGGCGACTATGGATTTACCTTGATCGAACATCGTTAAAAAAAATTAGAATTTTCGTTCCGTTGACTCTTGAAGTTTCTGAAAGGTGAGATTGATTTTTTCCTCGGTGAGGAGCCCACCCTTAAAATATTCTCGAATAACCCCTGAAGGATCGATAAAGACACTGACCGGTAATCCAAAGACTCCATAGAGATTGGCGACTTCATTGTCTACATCCAATAGGACGGGAAAGGTATGTTGGTGTTCCTGAATATGGGCTCGGACCATTTCAAGGTCCTCTAATTCATTCACAGCCAATACCACAAATCCCTGGTCTTTCAGGCGGTCGTACGAAGCCTGCATGGCAGGCATTTCTGTTACGCACGGTTTACACCATGTTGCCCAAAAATTGAGTAAGACCACTTTCCCTTGGTATTGGTTGAGTTGATGGGTTTGGCCTTTGAGATCGGTTAATTGAAAGTTTTCTGCCTGTGTTCCCTGGATAGGGACTCGACTACCCATTCCCCAAGCCATACATGTACCCAGCAGAGCCAGGCAAAGCATACCGATGATCGCTAAGGGCTTGGTATGGCGAAAACAACGGGGTGGCTGAGTAGTGCCGATTATCTTTTCTCGCTTCGATAACATTTTCTTGACCTCTTTATTAGATTGGGTCTGTGAATGGGAAATCCCTTTTTCAATCCCTTAAACAAAATCTCCAAAATGAAAAACGTTGATCAGATTTCTTGAGGCCTACTGTTGAAAAGATCCAACAATCAAGAGATAGAAAAAAGAATCTCACTGTGGAAATCCAAAAGACCAAGAAATCTTCCAAGAAGGGACACCTCCACATCCACCCTATACGGAATGGAGGCTTCAGCAAATGGGGAAAGACATTAAGAAAGGGGAGGAGCGCGAGATGGGGGAAGCGGTTGAGCAACTACGGGAGCCGTGGTTTCCGGAAGAACCCACGCAACAGATGTCATGAGAATAGGTTTATCAGGAGCAGGAAGGGTGGCCATACTGATGGGATTATTTCCCTGACACACCCAGGTACATAATTGAGAATGGTTGGCTGAATGTTTGTGATGGCTAGAGTGTGTGGCAGAACAAAACAATGCCATGCACGATAAAGCCAGATAGACACCAACTAATGTGCCAGTGGTGACAGAGAGGAACCGACGTTGGTTGGTGAAAAATTTCATGGCAGGTATTATGATTCAGTTTCGGGTTTGGTGGCAATGGCCATGTTCGTAATGCCCGTTTTTCTCACCGTGTCCATCACTTCAATCACTCTCCCATGAGTTACCGCCTCATCGGCATTAATAATGACTGACGGTTCTCCACTGGTTTGTAACAGGTTTGCCAGACGGGATTCAAGCTCCGCTAAGCCAATCAGATCTTTATTGAAAAACAATTCCCCCTGGGTAGTGAGGGTCAAGGAGGCTTCTTCAGGAATATTATCGGTCGCCGTATTGGCTTGGGGCAGGTTCACCGGCATGCCATGCTGAAGAGTCATCGAGAGAGTGGCAATCATGAAAAACACCAACAGAAAAAACATGGTGTCAATCATGGGGATGATTTCAATTCGTGCTTTTTTTGCGGAGGCTCTTGGAATTTTCATGTCGTGGGCCTGGCATCACTGGATGATAAGGCTGCCTGTGCTTTGGTGGCATACGTCTCAATGGATTCAGTGGCTTGTTCAATTTTGGTCAGAAAGAAATTATAGGGAACCAGGGTGATTACCGCGACAAAAATTCCAGCGGCGGTACAGATCAGGGCTTCTGCAACCCCCCCAGTGACCGCATGGGGTTGGCCAATCCCTGATTGAGCCATGATGCCAAAGGAATCAATCATTCCAATGATGGTGCCGAGTAGGCCGAGCAGAGGGGCAAGGGTAATAATGGTATCCAGTGCGGGCAGCCCTTTTTTCAAGGATGCAATTTCAATCATGGCGGCCGCTTCCATGGCTTTGTCTGGGCCTTGGCCACGGGACATGATGCCTTCACCCAGCACGCGATTGATGGGGCAAGAATATTTCTCAGCCAATTGGAGGGCGTCGGTAAATTTTTCTTGTTTGATCAGGGCGAGGATGCGGTCTGATTCTTGAGTTAGCGGCTGATTGATGAGCGCCCGAAATCGTTCAATCACCACCGCGACGGACAGGAGGGATGAGAGGATGATGGGAATCATCATCCAGCCTCCATTGATTAACATTTCAATCATTGAAAAGATCCCTTTTTGAATTTAGCCATTTTCCTTAAGGTCATAATGGATGGGTATATCAACAACGCTTTTAATGGGGATGTTGCCATCCCGAGCAGGCCGAAATCGCCACGATTTTACGAGTTTAATCGCCGAAATATCTAACACGGTATGCCCACTGCTTTTTCGAATGAAAATGTCTCCGGGACTTCCGTCAGGATGGACAGTGACGCGAAGATGAACGAGTCCCTCCAATCCTTCTTTTTTAGCTATTCTTGGGTAGACAAGAGGAGGTGTATGAACTATTCCAACCTTCGTTCTACCAATCTTTCCCATGCCGGGTGGGTGCGCCATTAGCATAGCCCTTTTGTGAGGGGATGGAGTCTTCCTGGATTGAGAGGATGGTTGGCTATGAATGGCGGGAAGTGAATGGGTCCAGGCTTGAAGTGGCGAAAACGGCATGTCCAGGGTTGGTGCTTCATGTTGTGAACTCACGGACGGATTGGAGGTTGGGGCGACCTTCAGCAAGTCCTTCATCGTGAGGGCGTTTATGGCTCGAGTGTCCTGAAGAACCTGTCGAGCGATAGGGGAAACAGATTTTTTAACTGGTGGTGGAAGCACTGGAACAATGCGGGTTGTCATGGCGACGAGTGGGGGCATGGGTTGGGGTACAGGAAGGGACGAGCGTTGTATCGGCGCCACCGTACGTTGTGATTTCAAGGGAGAAGGTGCGGGTTCCGAAGGAGTCGCTGCGTCAGAAGGAGGTTCAGTTGATGACAAAGCGGGTGTGTCAATGAGTGTCACCTGAACTAAGGGTACGGGTTTTTGAATAGTTGGTGTGTGGTGCAATAGGCTCAGTGCTCCGAGAAGAATCAGATGCACGAGTATGGACAGTCCTCCATAGGTCACGACATTATTTTGTGAGATCTGGGGAAAATTCCCCATCGTCAAAGTGGTCATTTGCCGGCTTTTTTGAGAAGTTTTTGAATGCGTGTGTCGTTTCCACCAAGGTCCGTGTATTTTCGATACTGCGTCAAGGCCTTCTCAGGATCTTTGCGGTAAAATTCATAAAATACCCCCAAATTATAATGTGCTTCGACTAAAGTGGGGTTGAGGGAAATCGCGGTTTTATATTGTTTTTCTGCTTCCTCTATTTGATTGTTGTTGGCAAAGAGAACTCCTAAATTGAGATGAGCCTCGGCATGTTGAGGATTCAAACGAATGACCTGGTTAAATTCCTCAATGGCTCGGTTGGCTTGGCCTTTGGCCTGGTGTAGAAATCCTAACGCATAATGGCCTTCTTCCAAGTTGGCATTGCTTTGAACGGCTTTATTATAAGCCAGAATAGCTTGGTCAGTCTTATTACCTTTTTCATGCAATTGGGCCAGCAACATCCATCCATCGGTATGGCGGGGATGAGCGGCCGTGAGTTGTTCTGAAATTTCTTGAGCTTCTTTGGTGTTTTTCTGTTGGTCCAACAGTAAGGCCAGGTTAAACAGTGCTTGGGGATGCTTGGGTTGTAGTGTTAAAGCCGCTCGATAGGATGCTATGGCTTTGGAGGTGTCGCCCATTTGGTCATACAGTAATGCGAGAGACAGTCGTGCTTCGGGATAATTAGGATAAATGTTTATCGCACTCGTTAAAGCTGCCTCGGCTGCAGCTACGTTTTTTTGATGTTGATAAATGAGGCCAAGATCCAAATACGCGCGAGCAAAATTGGGGTGGAGGCTCACCGCTCTTTTGATATGGTCCATACCTTGTTGGGGGTTGTGCAAACTATTAAAGGAGATGACTCCTAACAAGTGGTGGGCTTCAGCGAATTTGGGAAAGATGTGAATGGCGGCTTGCAAAGATTCAGCTGCCTTACGATGGTTCTGTTGTTGAATCTGCGAAAGGGCTTGGTTGTAAAGCGTTTGGGCTTCGTCGGCTCTCACTCTTCCTGGAAGGCTTAGGACTACTGCCAATACCAGCATAGTGGTTACTGAGAAAACTGAATGAGGTTTGATCATGTACAATTCCTTCAAAAAACGAAAATCTTCATTTATCAAGATTAAATCTGATGGGGAGATCAACGGTTACCGGAACGGGAATTTCTCCATCTTTGGCCGGGTCAAAACGCCATCGATGTACAGCCTGTTCTGCACTTTCATCAAGAATAGGGTACCCAGAACTTTTGCTGGTGTGTACCGATCTCACCATTCCATCTGCTCCAATGGCCAGGCGTAACACCACCACTCCTTCCCAGCCCTGCTCACGGGCAAATCGTGGATAGGGAGGGCGTTCGGCTTTTGCTGGTCGAACGGATGTGCGGGTGCCTTTGATTGAAGCAATAGGGTCTCGAATCGTTCGTGAACTATGAAAGAGAGGAAATGGTTTCAAGAAGGTGGGAGGGGTAATCATAGCATTCTTAGGAATGGGAAGAGCATGATCAGTGTTAGGTTTTGGAAAAATTATGGCTCGTTCTTCTTGAACAACTGCCGTGCCAGGGACCTCAATGGCATCCAACGTCTCCACCTCCTCTTCAATTTCCTGAGCCAGGGAAGGGAGTATAGGCATCCAGAGGCCAATGCCAAGGAGGGGAATACACAATGTCAGGTGTCTGAGTACACGTTCCATGAATACACTAACTTTCACACGAAAATGAGAGCCCAGTTTAGACTCCCCCCAAGCTGGCTTCAGCGGTGCTGAAGGATGGGATTACACATCTCATTCTACATGGTATTGGGTTGTTCTATTCCAAGGGCAGGCTATGCTCTAGAGGAAGAGGGTCTTTTCCAGATCGACATGGGTGCTGTCGATGGTTCGGAATCAGGGCTGCTCGCGAGGAATATATGGTCATAAAATGGTGAATCTGCTGTATCCAGCCAGGCCCCAGAGAGGCACAGCCACTTACAGAGAAATTCTCTTTGGGAATGGCTGTCATGCGAAGCATGATTGAAGCTATGGACTGGAATATTCGGAAATAACAGGGCCGTAAGCACCAGAATGATGAGGGTTACACCTGAGGCTGTACATGATAGCCAGTGTTTTGGCATTCCCACTAAGAATCCTAATGATGGGGAGATGGACTTGTTAAGATGATCAGTTTTCTAGGATATTTTCCAGGAAATCCTAAAAAAATAGGTTTTCCAGGATATCATAGGTCATTGTGGCCCTTCAAACAAAGAATCTCCATTCGTTGAGGAAACGATTGCGCTATAGTACTTAACATGGAAGTTTTCCATATTTTGATGAAAAAAAATAGGTATTTTTGTGAGAGTGTAGGAAGTGTAGGAAATGAACACTTCCAACCAAAAACTAATGCGGGAGTCAACATTAATCTGTCCACAATGTGGTACTCACAGGAAAGAAATGATGCCCGTCGATGCATGTCACATTATTTTCCAATGTACATATTGTGGGGTGAGTCATAAACCCTTACCAGGGGATTGTTGCGTGTTTTGTTCTTATGGAACGGTTCCCTGTCCTCCCATTCAACAATCACGAGGATGATGTTTCCCCCAATATACAATCCCTGTTGTAAAATGGAAAACGGCAAGAGACCTTGGATCTTCAGGATATG
>CAZKRH010000110.1:0-2817 GCA_964555115.1 uncultured Nitrospiraceae bacterium
AGTCGGGTTGAATTGCTTCGGAAAGATCTTGATGATATCCGATTTGAGATGGGGAGAACCAAAACCATGGAAATTAAGATGGTGGTGCTGAATGCCGCTCCCCATGAAGTCTTTTTCCAGGCTAGATCTCTCTACCGGAAAGCAGATCGCCTTGTCGTAGAGGTCGCTGGAGGAACGACAGTTCCCTTAGGGGTGGCTACCCCACAAAATATTCAACCGGTTCATGTGTGGAAGGTCGTGAGTGCGGCACTTGAACGGCTTCAATTTTTAAAAGACCGTTTGGGGATTACCCTCGTGAATTCGGAGGCGCTCCCGGATCCTTTAGCAACCCCATCGCATGTCTTTTTTGCAATTGGGTTGGCGAATCAGCAACTGAACATGTTGGTGAATCAGCATTTTTCCCCACGTGATGTCTCTCGACAGGTGAGCTTGGCTCTGTTGTACGCACAACGCCTGCTCCAACAATTTCCGCAGGCCGCTCGTCATATCCCCATACCACCGTTAGAGCGAGGTCGGCGCCCAGGCGATGTGTTTATGCGCCTCATTGACAGTCATGCGATCCTGTCAAACATTGCCCAACATTCCAAACTCCAAATATTGCAATTGGGTCTGAAAAATCCTGATACATCAAGAATTCAACCCAACGAAGTGTATGATTTAGCTTCGTTAGTCGTATCTGAGCTTGCCCACCTCTATGCCCAAGGACCCCATGTCGATCCACCCCAGAAACCTGCACCCCCTGGCCTGACGTTGCCCTCTCATGTGTATCAACAGGTGGAAAGTCTTTTGCTTCATCTGAAGGAATTAGAAGGCCATGTGAAGTCGAACCCGCAATGGCTTCAATCGTAGCAAGGGGTGCGTTGAGAAACTGAGAAATCAGTATTGTCAACTTAACGAAAATTCCACCCTTAGCACACAATTCGCCTGGAAGTAATCCATTGATTAGTTCATACTTTCAGAATGTGAAATTCCCTAATTCTTCCCTCGGGAACGAAGAGTGGAAAATAAGGGCTCTTCCATGATCGACCGTGGATTAGTTTCGGCGGACTGGAAAACTGATGATCACTCCGCCCATGACATCATTAAGCTGATAGTCTTTCCGTGGGCTCAGTTTATGACCATTGTGACAATTGACACAGCCTTTAGTAACAGCCCTGTCAGGATAAATGGCCTTGAACAGAAGCTCATGGCCATTTATGACCAGCTCCGTATAGGGCTGACTGGGATCTTGGGCAACCGCTTCTAAACCCCGGCGCTCAAATTCGGTGGCCGGTCCGTTTCCGGGCAGAATGGGCCACAGACTTGCAAGTCTATATTTGATACCACTACCACTTTCTGAGGTGAGTTGACCTGCATACAATACCATCTGTGCGGGGAGCGGAAGAGTTTTCCGTTGCTTCCATTCCTCTTCTGCAGAGACCACACCCTTATCTTGCAACCGGTCGACTACCATCTTTGCATAGACGGTCCGATCTGCATGAATCACGGTATTGAGGTATCCAGCCACTTTCTGGGGATCAAACCGAAACTCGCCTTGTGATTCATCCACCGGTAGGCTGATTATGATCCCTCCCATGACATCATTCAGCTGATAGTCTTTTCGTGGGCTCAGGTTGTGGCCATTGTGGCAACTCACACAGACCATCGACACGGCCTTATCAGGATAGATCGCCTTGAACACATTCTCCTGGCCAATTTTGACCACTTCCGTGTAGGGCTGACTGGGGTCTTGGGCGACGGCTTCTAAACCCCGTTGTTCAAATTCCGAGGCCGGTCCGTTTCCAGGCTGAATGGGCCAGAGGCTGGCAAGGCGAAATGAAACCTCTCCCCCGTCCTCAGCAGCGACAAAACCCGAATACAGCAACATCTGAGCAGGCAGGGGGAGGGAATCCTCGGCCTCCCATTGCTCCTTTGCATAGACTACCTCATTGTTTTGAAGCCACTCCACCACATGTTTGGTGTACGCGGTCCGATTCGCTCGAATGATAGTATGGAGATAATCCGTGGCCTGCTTCGGCGTGATACCGGGAAGTTTCCCAGGGTTATTTATTGCTAACGAAGTTCCCCCATATCCGATTATGGTACATGAGACTATTAACAGTTTGCATAACAGCAAATTCGTTATCTTCATAATTCTTCCTTTTAACCATATGTTAGGCCAAATTTATTTAATGGTTTGTGTCCTACTACTCCAGTTTTGAGAGGGGAAAGAATGTACCAGGAATCCATCATGACCACCCCTTCTGCTTAAGCCGGAAGGACAAAAATTCTAAACAGGTTGATCCCTGGTAAATCCAAACACAGCGCTTCCGAGAGTACCATCCAACGTCTTGCCCCGCAACGTACTTCAAATGAGAAGGACCGTTAGGAAAGTCTGACTCGACCTGGTTGTCAATATGATCCCAAGAAGCGTATATTTGTGGGCAGATTTAGTGGCAATGGCAGATATGTAAATCAACTGCCAGATCGAAGCTCAAAGGGTCAGCGGCTTTTAGACGTCTCTGGCGAAAAAGGAGCAGCCCTATGTTTAGCAAAACCCATAAATTTTTGGTTTTGTTCATCATGACAGTACTGGGGGTTGTCGCTTTTAATCTCTTAACGACTTCAGCATACAGGGGAATAAACCCGAGATTGTGCAAGCAACTAGCAGGGGTATTTGCACAAAGTCCATCCCTGCTGGCTCAAAAAGAATTCGAACGACTCAGTGATTGCGTTAAGTATTACCAAACTATTTCCGTCGCGTTGAAACCTGCCACTTTTGGAATACCCGAAGTCCCAAAAGCCAATCGATTTCAGTACCAACCCAAGAATTATCTA
>CAZKRH010000111.1:0-2123 GCA_964555115.1 uncultured Nitrospiraceae bacterium
ACCCTCACAAGAGGACATTGTCACAAAGGAGTTCTTCATGATGATGACTTGCCGATTAGCATTGATTGTTGTTCTTGTTCTGGTGGGAGCCTGTGCTAAAACCCAACAGGCAAGGAAGGTGGTCCAGACAGGATTTTTAGAAGATTATTCCATCCTGCAAAAAGGTCAGGGGAAACATCAAGCCCTGCTTCGATATATCAACCCCTCTGCGGATTGGAAATACTACGACAAAGTCATCGTTGATCCCGTCCAACTTTGGATGGGCAAGGACTCCCGTCTCCGCAATGTTCCCAGAGAAGAGCGCATCCGTTTAACAACGCTCCTCTATGGCAAATTACGCAATGGTCTCCTGTCCCATTATCGAATTGTTCGGAAGCCTGGACCTCGTGTCCTGCGGATTAGTGTCGCGTTAACCGAGGCTGAAACTTCTAACTCCGTACTGGATACGATCTCCAGCATTCTCCCGACGGGGCATGTGATTTCCGGAACCAAATCTCTAGCTACGGGAACAGGAACCTACGTGGGAACCTCGAGCATCGAAGCCAAGATCACTGATTCGGCAAACGACACACTGTTAGCCGCGGCGGTTGATCGCCGGGGAGGGGCCAAAACGCTTTCAGGCGTCATGTCGGAGTGGGATGACGTTGAACAATCGTTTCAATATTGGGCCAGTCTTCTCAAGTATCGTCTCTGTACATTACGTGGAGAAAGAACGTGCGAGAAACCTGAGGCCTAAGGTTTCCGTACGCTCCCCCAAACTTTACACGCACGTTCGACGAAAGGTAGATGATTAATGGGTAGTGAGAAAAAGCAGACAAAAAAGCAGAAACGGAAGGAGTACGAGACGAAGCTGTTTGAGCTACAGGTGCAACTCTGCCAACTGCAGAAATGGGCCAAGCACTCAGGGTTGCGGGCGATCGTACTCTTTGAAGGGCGGGATGCCGCAGGCAAAGGAGGGGTCATCAAGCGGATCACCGAACGCGTGAGTCCGCGGGTCTTCCGTGTCGTGGCACTGCCGGCCCCCTCGGAGCGTGAGAAGGGACAGTTCCATGGGCAGCGCTATATTGAGAAATTTCCGACAGCCGGTGAAATCGTCATCTTTGACCGAAGTTGGTACAACCGTGCTGGTGTCGAGCGGGTGATGGGGTTTTGCACCAAAGAAGAGGTCAAGCGCTTTTTTGAGAATGTCCCTGTCTTTGAGCAAATGATCGTCGAGTCGGGAATCCATTTGATCAAGTACTGGTTCGACGTGAGCCAGGAAGAACAAGAGCGACGTTTTCAAGACCGCATAGCCGACCCGACCAAGCATTGGAAGCTGAGCCCCATGGACCTCGAATCGCACCGACGCTGGTACGAGTATTCCCAGGCTCGTGATGAGATGCTAAAGCGTACTGACACAAAATTTGCACCCTGGCATATTGTCCCCTCCGACAACAAACGGAGCGCACGCCTCAACTGTATCAGCCACCTTTTGAGCGTGCTGCCTTACAAGAAAGTGCCCTTTCAAGTTCCCGTCTTACCGAAAAGAGACAATAAGAAGAAATACGATGACCAGAAACCCCTGAAGGGACGTCGGTTCATTCCAGAAAAGTTTTAAGACCTCTTGTTCCCCAACATGATACGGCTAAGTAAAGATACGTTGAAACCGATTCCCTCGACCATCAATGAATGGAATATAGATAAAAAAAATTGCACCTTATTCTTGATCGACGTTCCCAAACTTTCCCCCCCATAATCGGTCTATCTAAGGTTTCACAAACCTTCCCTCGGGATTTGCCATCCCCGGTTTCTTCCGTCTTTTGGTCCATAGACTCAATGTGCTAGAATCGGGCCTCTCATCATCTTGTTGAATTTTTTGGAACAGAAAAAAGGGGAACTTTTCGCTCCTTTTCATTTTTGTTCAATTCAGAATTCAGGAAAGTACGTCATGAATGTTTTCAAAGCGGCCTTGTTGTTTTTTGTTCTGCCATTGTTTGTGTTTAATGGTTGACCCGGTCACCATTTGGAAAAATCCTACGACGAAAGATGTCTCCCCGGAGGACCTACAGCGCCTGGCCAATGATTTATGGTCCAAATTGAGGGAATCCCTCTGGAAAGATTATCAGATTGTTTATCAACCGGGG
>CAZKRH010000112.1:0-1644 GCA_964555115.1 uncultured Nitrospiraceae bacterium
CCCCGCTGTTGGGCAAGCATAAAATCTTCGGTTTCCAGATCAATCCCACAGTCTGGACATTCATATGGTTGATCAGGGGGAGGAACTGGCAATGCGGAACTCTGGATACGCCCCTGGCAAACATGGTAATAATGCCCTCCGGATTCCTCGGAATCCAAGGGTTCATTTTCGTATTTTAAAATCATAGGACATTCCCTCTGATTAAAGATTAGACCCCGTTATAACAGGCCAAGGAAATCGTGCGCAATTCCGTGATCACAGACCCATTCGTACCCGATATGATGAAAAGAGTTCCCAATACCAGCATCTGTCACAACTTATTGATTTTCCGTATCTTTTTCTTCATCCATCGACGATTTATTGAAACGGCGTTGGCCCTGTTACTCATTTGGTCCCCATCCATTTCGGCTTTCGCTCTAGCGAAACCACCACCTAAAACTGACATTTCCCTTTTTCCCCTCGTGACCAAAGGTCTTGAACAACCTGTGTTTGTGACTCACTCAGGAGATCAGGGGCAACGACTGTTTATTGTGGAACAGGCCGGTCGAATTCGCATCCTGGAAAATGGGCGACTTCTTCCCACCCCCTTCTTAGACATCACCAACCGCGTCAACTTTGGCGGAGAACAAGGGCTTCTCGGATTGGCGTTTCACCCAAATTTTTCGGACAATGGTCGTTTTTTTGTGAACTATTCACGGGCAACCGATGGGGCAACGGTGATCTCAGAATTTCATGTCTCTGGCACAACCAATCGTGCACAACCCACGGAAACAATTCTCCTGGTCATTTCCCAGCCGTACGGCAACCACAATGGCGGGATGATCTCGTTTGGACCTGATGGATTCCTCTATATGGCCACCGGCGACGGCGGAGCCGGTGGAGACCCAGGTAATCGCGGGCAAAATCAAACTGAACTTTTGGGAAAAATTCTTCGGATCGATATCGACCATGGAGCCCCCTATTCCATACCACAGGACAACCCCTTTGCGACGCGACAACAAGGCAGAGAAATTTTTGCGCTTGGCTTTCGCAACCCATGGCGATTTTCTTTTGACCAAATGACCGGTGAACTCTGGGCCGCGGACGTCGGACAGAATCGGTGGGAAGAAATTGACCGTGTGGAAAAGGGAAAAAACTACGGATGGCGGATCATGGAGGGGATGCATTGCTTCAAGCCTTCAACAGATTGCCCCCAAAGCGGCTTGACCCTGCCTATCGCGGAGTATGCTAATGAATCCGGACGATGCTCCATTACTGGCGGCTATGTCTATCGAGGCAAGCAAGTCCCTCTCTTACAGGGCACCTATATTTTTGGCGATTACTGTAGCGGGGAAGTCATGGGACTGGTGAATAATCGAGTCACCGTCTTTCTTTCGACAGGATTACGAATTGCGTCGTTTGGGGAAGATGCAACCGGAGAACTGTACGTCGTTGACCACGGAGGAGGGGTGTATCGGATTACGGGGACCACTGGCAGCGAAGTTGGGGCAGGCCCAGTCAAGTCACAGGAGCTCTGAATTACCCAAGACCACGCACGGAAGTGAGGAGCGCGACCTTTTTAAATAACTCAATCTCATCCAAGACTTGCCCCACCCCCAAGACCACCGAGGTGAGAGGATCATCAACCGTGATAATCGGCAAATT
>CAZKRH010000113.1:0-6183 GCA_964555115.1 uncultured Nitrospiraceae bacterium
ACCAAACGGTTCGGTCCGTTCCCTCCATTCTTTGGTGCCCGAGCCGATGACCCCGACAATACAATCGCCCGTTAGTAGCATTTATAGAACAAGAAGGGGACATTCCAAATCTTTCAAAGTCCGTTTCTCGGATGAGCACACTGGAAGAGATTCAAACGTTTATAGAATCCTTTCTTCACACATTTTCTGAAACATGAAGGCTTCCGAAGAAAACCTTTTTACTTTTTCCTCACTCGGCAAGTTGGCTCAGCTTGTAAGGGGTCATCGGGCCAGAAATGTTTGGGGTATCGCCCTTTCAATTCTTTTTTCACTTCCTGATAGCTCGTCTTCCAAAAACTCACGAGATCCTGGGTCACCTGGACTGGTCGCCGTGCTGGAGATAGAAGATGTATCACGAGGGGCACTTTCCCCTTTCCAATCGTGGGTGTTTCCTTTACTCCAAACACTTCCTGAAGTCGCACCTTTAAGATAGGCACTTCTCCAGATTCATAATCTAATGGAATTCGAGAACCGGTCGGCACGGTAAAATGTGTCGGAGCTGTTTGGTCCAATTTTTGTTGTTGATCCCAGGTTAACAACGCAAAAAGAGCCTTCCTGAGATCAGGATCCTGGATTTGATTTAAGCGGATTTTGCCTTGAATGAAGGGTGCCAACCATTGGTCAAGAGAAGTAAGCAATCCTTCATTGGATACATCAGGCCATGATGATTCCGCCCCCTCTAGACTTCTGACAAACCCGACACGGGTCTGCCAATGTCGCAAATCTTTTGACCAGGGCAAACACTTCAGTCCTCGTTGCCGAATACCCTGGAGCAAAAGATCAACAACGAGTGTGGGATCTGGATGTGGTAGAGGGTGATCCTCCAAGATCAATTCTCCCAAGCATTGTTGTTGGCGAGCCACCACTTCCCCTGACTCATTATTCCAAGACACAGAAGTTCGGCTGCGAATGTGGTCCGCACAATAGTCCTCCAAACCTTCAAGATGGACGGGAGCCGCCAAAAAGATTTTTGCCCACTGTTGATGACCATCCAGTTGAGGAATCACTAAATAGTCTTCCTGGGCAAGAAGCTCAGGTTCAACAAAATGAGCCCCTCGACCATTCGCCAAACGAAATCGACCATGATTTCCCTTTTGCCGTTGGGCAATGCGGTCAGGATAGGCCAAGGCCAAGAGAACCCCTGCTAAGTATGTTGGAGAGGAAGGTTGATGAGTCCGCTTCTTGAGAGAAGGTCTCCCTTTGATGTTACCTTGAATGGTTTGACTATTCTTTCGTATCCGTTGCAACATTCCCTGATCAACAACAGTCGTCTCATTCAACAACTGACGCTCCGCGAAATAATCCAGGCGCATTCTGATATCGGCGTTTCGTTCCTTTCCTCGAAACTTCAGAAAGTCTCGTTCGCTCAATAGGGCCGCCAAATCACAGGCTAACGACTCAACCCCATATTCTTTTCCCTTCAACACCATATGAGCCAGCCGAGGATGTAGACCTAATGCCACCATGTGCCGACCATGATCAGTGACCTTCCCTTCCTTATCTAAGGCCTCTAATTGCTTGAGTAAATCTTGCGATTGGCCAAAGGCTCCAGGGGGAGGTGGGTCTAGCCAGGACAGTTGTGCTGGATCAATCACCCCCCAAACCGCCAGTTCCAAGGCTAACGACGCCATATCCGCCTCAAGGATTTCGGGGGAAGTTTGTTCCCGCAACACACGATGTTCCTGTTCTGTCCAGAGACGAAAACACATGCCTGGTTCGACACGCCCAGCTCGGCCACGGCGTTGGTCTGCCGAATCCTGTGCGACCCGGACCGTTTCTAACCGGCTCATGCCACTTCTTGGATCAAATCGTGGAACTCGGACCCATCCCGCATCAATAACGACACGAATCCCTTCAATCGTTAAACTAGTTTCTGCAAGGGGGGTGGACAAAACAATTTTCCGGTGGCCCTTAGCGGGTAAGGCTATCGCATCATCCTGTGCGCGTTGAGGGAGATCACCATAGAGTGGGCTAATGATGACATTCTCGCCAGAAAAGCGTTCCTGAAGCCTTTGCTCAACCTTCCGAATTTCCTTCACTCCTGGGAGAAACACCAATATATTTCCAGGTTCTTGCGACAGAGCTTTCATGACCATGTGAACCACTTCATCCTCTATTCGTCTCTTGCTTGGCGATTCAAGGTAGACGGTTTGTACGGGAAATCGTTTACCTTCCCCAGTAATAACGGGAGCGTGGCCCATTAAGGTCGACACTGCCTCGACATCCAATGTGGCAGACATCACGAGCAGCCTGAGGTCCTCGCGCAGAGCATGTTGTACATCCAGGCACAAGGCGAGCCCAAGATCCGTATGAAGATTTCGTTCATGGAATTCATCGAAAATCACGAGTCCGTATCCGGCCAGAGAGGGATCGGATTGAAGCATGCGTGTCAACACCCCTTCGGTCACCACTTCAATTCGGGTGGAGGTACTGATCCGACTGTCCAACCGAATTCGATAACCCACGGTTTGCCCAACCTGCTCACCTAATTTCCGTGCCATATAACAAGCCGCCGCACGAGCTGCGAGTCGTCGGGGTTCTAACATCATGATTCGCTGGCTGTGCAACCAACCTTCCGCTAACACCGCGAGGGGCACTTCCGTGGTTTTTCCTGATCCAGGTGGAGCAGTCAGTATGGCTTGAGTGTTCTGCTGTAAGGCCTGCTGAAGAGAGGGAAGAATAGAATGAATAGGAAGCGAAGCCATTATTAGATAAAGGGAATGTTGAAAAAGCATGCCCTCGCGGAGGCGGGGGTCAACCAGCGACGTACTTTGGGTTGTTCGCTCGTTGCTGATCGCTCGTATTTTAGGATCTTGAGGGTCCTCTTTTTCCCTAGCAACGAGAGACGAGCGACAAGTCCCGCATTTTGTATAAATGCGGCCTTATTGAACAGTCCCTTAACTCCATCGATCATATCTCATAACCCACCAAGAATCGATCCTTCACCCTTTCGATTACCCCCTTGACTTGGGGCACTTTGAATCACGCGTTCGGCAAGACGAGAGAACGGAAGGCTTTGGATCCATACGGTCCCAGTCCCGGTAAGCGTCGCTAAAAAAAATCCTTCGCCTCCAAAAAACATGGACTTTAAATTTCCTGCTCGTTCAATGGAGTAGTTGATTCCTCGTGTAAAGGCGACTAAACATCCGGTGTCCAATCGCAAGGTTTCCCCTTGCAATACCTTCTTCACAACAGTACCCCCAGCATGGACAAAGGCCATGCCATCCCCATTGAGCTTTTGCAAAATAAATCCTTCGCCTCCAAAAAATCCAGTGCCCAACTGACGATTAAAGGTAATGTTGATACTCGTGCCCAACGCCGCAGCCAGAAAAGCATCTTTCTGACAGATGACTTCTCCACCTATCTCCGCCATATTCAGGGGAATAATGGTCCCAGGATAGGGCGCCGAAAAGGCAACGCGCTTTTTCCCGCTGCTCCGATTGGTAAAATGAGTGGTAAACATCGACTCTCCAGTAATCATGCGCTTGCCAGCGCTAAAAATTTTTCCCATAAATCCTTCTTCGGGATCAGAACCATCACCCATTTTGGCTTCAAAGGTTATCCCCTCTTCGAGATAATTCATGGCGCCGGCCTCCGCAATCACCGTCTCACCTGGGTCAAGTTCCACTTCCACTAACTGCATATCATGCCCAATAATTTCATAATCCACTTCATGACATTTCATACATCTGTCTCCTTCAATTTCACCAAATTCCACTGGGTCAGTTTGTCATTGGAAATCTGGTCGCTATTATGTCTGAAAAGGGTTAATCCGTGAAGAGGTCACCAATTTTCACTCGCTCGTATTTTCGAAAATCCCAACGTAGAAGACCTTTGATGAACCACACCATGGGGATTCTTGATTGAATCTCTTTCATTTGTCACTATGGTAAAATACATCACGTTTCAAAAGTTTTCGTAACATGTAAGCCTGTATTGAGACTCATCGTCATGACAAAAATTATGGTCAAGATACCCAGAAAGGAATAAATACGGATGAAGAACTCTGTGGGGCTTAAGATTGTATTGTTGGGATTGATTGGCGTGGCACTGATCGCGTCTCCTGGTATGGCTCAAACCGATTCGAAGGGAATGGTGACCATTGATGGACACACGGTACCTGATATTGGACCCCTTCCCACAGCCATTCCTGTTCCACCCACCAATTTAAACTACAAGTCCAAAATCCATTTAGGGGAACAACTCTTTTTTGACGGACGATTATCCAAAAACAACCAAGTGTCTTGTGCATTTTGCCATACTCCAGGCGTGGGGTTTGCCGACCCCAGACAGACGTCTTTTGGAGTGGGAGGAAAACGCGGAGGAAGACAAGCACCAACCGTATACAATACAGCCTTGAACCCTGTTCAATTTTGGGACGGGCGAGCGGGATCTTTGGAGGAACAAGCTATTGGGCCAATTATCAACCCAGTGGAAATGGCTGAAACCCATGAAAATGTGGTGAATAAACTGAGCAAGATTAAAGGATATCGCGAGCAGTTTCAAAAAGTGTTCGGAACAGGCGTGAATATGCAAGGAATTGCCGAAGCCATAGCCGCGTACGAACGAACCATTCTCTCAACCAATTCTGCCTTCGACAAATATGTTCAAGGGGATGAGAAAGCCATGAGCTCAGCAGCTATTCGAGGCATGGCCCTCTTCAAGGGAAAAGCCCGGTGTATTCTTTGTCATAATGGACCGAACTTTACGGACAATCAATTTCATAACCTGGGAGTGCCACAAGTGGGACCCATGAAGGAAGACTTGGGTCGGTACTATGTCACCTTACGGAAAAAAGATATTGGCGCGTTTAAAACGCCTACCCTTCGGAGCATTATTGAAACTTCTCCCTATATGCATGATGGGGTTTTTCAAACTCTCGAGGAAGTGATTGATTTCCTTAATAAGGGCGGGGATACCAATGCACACCTAAGTCCCCTCATGAAACCCCTCAATTTAACTTCAGGTGAAAAGGGAGACGTGTTGGCCTTTCTTCAGGCATTAACGGGGGAAGAAATTCCTTTTGAATTCCCGGAATTGCCCGAATAAATACCCTCTGTTTTCCTTTATTTACAGAGCCTGTACAAAGGCCGGACTGAGGGTACCACGATAGACTTCCTGGACGGGACCTTTCATCGTAAGACGATACTGCGGATCAACGGTAATTTCTAAATTTCCCCCTGGAGCTTTCACCAACACCGGACTTTTGACGAGGCCCAATCGAATAGCAGCACTGGCCGCTGCGCATGAGGAGGAACCCGAAGCCTGGGTTTCTCCCACGCCCCGTTCCCAAATGAGAATATATATTGCGTGAGGCCCGATTGGAATCGCCAATTGCACGTTCGTTCTTTTAGGAAAAATCATATGGTTTTCTAATTCTGGCCCGATGTTTAATAATTCTTCCCGAGTCCACTTTTTCCCTTTTTCCCGAAACACCACACAATGCGGATTTCCGACACTCACACCCATAAAGCGCAAGGATTTCCCCGCAGCTTTGACGGGTTGTTGAATCAATTCAGGAACTTTTAGTGAACAGGGTAAGGATGCAGGTCGGAAGGAAGCATGTCCCATATCCACCGTGGCGCGATCAACCCTACCTCGTCCATTGGTTCCTAAAGAAATATGGACCAGGCCTCCCTTTGTCTCTACCGAAAATTTTTTCTTACGGGTCCGCTTGGTTTCATAGACATAACAGCCAAATATCCTAAGCCCATTTCCTGACTTTTCCGCTTCACTGCCATCCGGGTTAAAAATTCTCAATCCAAAATCAGCTTTTTTCGAAGGGGTAAGAGCTAAGATACCATCACTGCCGATACCCCAATTTCGATCACAAATGGCTCGAATAGTTTTGGGAGTGAGTTTACAGGTCAATTCCTTGGGATCCAGAGCAATATAATCATTGCCTAAACCATGCCCCTTAAAAAACTGGTTTTTCATCAGATTCCGAACCCTTTCTGGCTGCCATTATCTGACCGAATCGTCATGATTCCCTTGGCTCTATGAAAAAATGGACATCCGGGGAAAAGAGAAAAGCCCAAAACTGGTTAAATACCTAGGTATTGGCCTTAACATAACCATCACACTGGTGAATCTCCGACGCTTTGGGTTCTTCATTTACCACGACGGGAGCCTGTGAGCCAACCC
>CAZKRH010000114.1:0-2936 GCA_964555115.1 uncultured Nitrospiraceae bacterium
TGCTTCGGCAGGGTCAGTGCCTTTGTCCTTGTCCCCTATCTGCAACCATTGCTTATGATTGTACTAAATAGTACTAAATAGCTACTCCCTCGTCAATTTATTGTGTTCGACGTGTGGGGTTTCTAACGGGCGGTGAATTGGGGGCAGTCTACTCGGAGTCCAGGCAAGGTTTTCTGGGCCACGGGATCGACAACCCAAGCTCCCTCGATGCTGGTGTCAGCCTGGTGTCAGGCAACCGGACAAACTGAGCAGAAAAGCCCAGACGAGACCCGACGAAACCGGACGAGGCAAGAATGAGCGAAAGCCGCTTGCTTGAAGGGTAGGAGAGGGAATCGTCAAGCCCGACAAGGACTTGAGCGATCCCCTCTCGCGAGCTTGGTGCCGAAGGGGGGATTTGAACCCCCACACCCCGGAGGGCGCCAGACCCTGAATCTGGTGCGTCTGCCAGTTTCGCCACTTCGGCATAAGAGAATGATGGAAGTAATTATGTTCTTTTAAAAAAAAACCGTCAAGATAATGGCTTCATCGACATTCTGGCTTTCGCAATTCTGTTTAGGCATTCACCTTGTTGCAGCGTGAGCGCGGTTGGCTCTGTGACAATGTGTGACCAGAAATAGAGAAGAGATGGGGAGGTGGGGAACGGAGATAGTGGGAGCGACCTCAAGTCTTCTACGTGATCATCATGGTGAGTGGAAACATTACTCAGGTTGGCAAAAGAACAGATGAAGAAGTTCCTCGTTCCAGGAAAAACTTATTGAGAGGGAGGCTGAGGGGTATCACTGTGTGCAAAAATATGTTGGCGCCATTGAATACGGGATCTCCCTTCTTTATCAGTGACGGTCATATCTTTGGTATCGCCGCTAAGAATGAGACGCTCCCGGATAAGTCCGGCCGCTCCCAGTAACAAGGGCGCAGGGATATTTGGGGCATCCTCTGCAATCAGGACATCAAAACGCACTCGTCGGAAGAGAGGATCCGTCACTACGCGGTTTGGGGTGGCCGCGACCAATCGCTTATTTTGAATAAAGGCTTGTCGATTAGTAGCTTCTCCCGCGGCAAGGAGTTCTCGAATTTTTTGTGTCCCACCCAATCTCGTAATTTCTTCTTTCAATTCTTCGTATTCCGGAAGCATATCTTTTGGCATGGCTGCTTCAGGAGCGATTTCACGAATGCGACCTTGAGCGATCTCGACTTCTTTCATCAGGCCTTGAATCTTCTGTTCGTATAAAGTGCGGTATTCTCCAAGCGTCTGAACATTTTTCCCGGTCGCTTGCATGGTGAGTCGTTTCCAAAGTGGCAACGTATCGTAATCAGTCACGATTTTATCGATATCTTTGATTTTCCCCTGAAAATCACTGAGCTCAGCCAACAGTCTCCACTCAAGAAGTTTGACCTCATTCAGATCTCGTTGTTTCTGTCCTTTATAGGCAAGAATAGGAGTGAGTTCTCGAAATCGGTCGTATTGCTTACGGAGACTATCTTTATTGGCACGGGATTTTGCAAAAAATCCATGCATCTGAAATTCGAAACCCAACTCGTCTAACTTCATGCCTGAGCGTTCCGTGGCGGCGGGAACTTCATACGAACTGATCAAGCTTTTATAGGGGAGGGCCGCAGACTGTAACGTTTTGGCTAAAAACCCAGTGAGGTTATCCAGACTGTGATGGTTGGGCGCAATGAGGAGGATGCGTTTATTTTGCCGAAGCAGGTCAACGGTGAGCTTCCCAAGTCTCACCCAGCGTTCGGTAGGGTTGTCATGCCACAGCGTGGAGAGAACAGAAGGTGAGGCAGTGGCTCGTGCCTGTTCATGGTCAGAATTTTGCTCGGGAGCAATCCAAGGCACCAGGCGTTCCGCAGGCCCGAGTGCGTAGAATTCTGGCTTTTCCGCCATATCAGTCAACCGTTGTCCTGCGGTGTCCAAAAACCCGGATGTATCGGGAATCAGTGTATTGCCAAAGGTCGCTTGCCCAAGCGAGTCAAGAACTTGTGTCACAATCGTGTGGTCCTCGGAATAAAGCGAATAGCCCTCGGTTGGTTCTAGGTCCCCAGGAGGAAGAATCGTCATGGGAATATCTTCATACAGATAAGAATGGGGAGGGAGTCCGAAGGAATAGACATGAAGGGTTCCGGCTTTTTTGAGGTGTTGGGTGGAGGTGGTATCGATGGGAGCATCGAGTCCCTGGGCAAGGGCTACTTCTTTTTCATTCGCCAATTGTGTTGCGAAAGAGGTGAGGAGATCGAGAAGTTTCACGGTTGGGAAGAAAAACGTAAAAGGTCTTGGAAGCAAATGGCGACACAGCCTAGACCTCCTGTGAGGGGTCGGCGGTCCGTGGCGCATTGGCGATGTTCGGTGCACGCGAGTAAGGGAGAAAGGGGAAAATTCGAAATGTCATCTTGGAGAAAATGGACAGTCAGAATTTCCTCAGAATTGATGGATAAGATGGCGACACGATGACCACTGTCGCTTTCCAATATGGCGGTCTTAGGTGGAGGCCCAATAAAGGGCGAGGCAATACGAATATCCGGGAACGAGAGTTGTTGTGTGACCATAGTTTTTGGTGGAAGAATCGCTTGAGTACTCATGCGAATATTGAGACTTTCCTGTTCAAAAATAGGGTTTTCCAGGTTCTCCAAGGCATGTCCTGGCCCAGGATTCACCAAGCTGCTACATCCTAAAAACATGAACAACAGGCCCAGGGTCTTGTACATGGCTCTTAGCCCTCGAAGGGAATGTTGTGTGAGCCTCATGGTGCAAAATGAGTGAGGTGGGAGCGAGAAGTTGGCTTTGTCCAAAGCATGTGTTCCTTGGAGATATTGTAGTGGAGGTGTTGGTCAGATAGCAATCCTAGGGGTGAAAGCAACAAATTTGGAGGGAAATAAATCGCTGTGGATCTAGCTCTTTCTACTTATATGTATTTTGAGCGAGGATGGAATTC
>CAZKRH010000115.1:0-1942 GCA_964555115.1 uncultured Nitrospiraceae bacterium
CGTACTCTATTGAAATAGTGACGACGGGAACGGATGGAGCAGGATAGTCCCAGAGGTCTAAATTGGGTCAGATTGAGGTAGCCTAATTAATTTCTACTGGAATGTGATCAGAGTGATGAGCCTTAGCTGATGTTGAGGCCTGTGACCTTTTTTCTTCCTCGTATCGGTCAAAGCTTGGACCATGAGTTTCCCCACAAGAATTTCTAGATTATACAAGAAGTTCATTTAAGGGCGGTAGGGGGGTGATCCTGGTTATGTGAGGGTATAATTACCCTAACGTTTGGGTGGGTGAGGTTTGTTCTTTCGCTTCCTGGCTTTTTTTGCAAGCTTAATCGCTTTGCCGAGCGTAACCTTTTGATCGTTCAGCAGTTCCCAAATTTCGAGAACGGTGCGTTTGGATAACTTTGTATAAATCTGTGACTTTATGGGCTCCATCTTCATACCTAAAACTAAGGTCAAAATTCCCTGCTTGTACTTGTCGGTATGAAGAATCCAGGTTTGAAGTCGTTAGAATCATTTCATTCATGTCGTACGATTTTGACACGCTTTGGTTTCTGTGTTTTCGCCTTAGGTTTCGGTTGGGTTTTCGCGGGGACAGCCTCTGCAAACCCCTCTTTCAGAAAGGCGATGATCGCTGCTTCACACTTCCTTTTCGCTTCGGCCCTCGTTTTCCCGTGGACATGCACTTCATTTGGTTCTGCCGACCATGAGGCCATCCAATAATTTGGATTATCCGGATGTTGATCGAGAAAAACCAAATAGGCATCAGGTCCAATACCGATCAGATCCTTCGCGACGGGGTTATTTTTATCTTCGACAGTCAGGAATTCGATGAGTTTTTTCACACCGCTCATCGCTTCTTTGGCCGTGTTGTTTCGGGATTGTCTGGCCTTCACGACCATGAGCCGAACCTCCATAGAGGTCATCCTCTGTTCGAGGGCGGCCAATCGCTGTCCACCCCCATCCCCATACGATTTGGATACACCTTTGGACCATTTAGATACAGGTGTATCTTTTTGTACCGTGGCAGGGGATTTTTTGCCTTCTGCGACATCCACAGCTTTAGCCCAGTCATGCCAAGTGAAACCCATGGCTTCAAATACACGTTCAAATTGCCTAGGCCCTGACCCTCTTTCTCCTCTGCACATGCGATAAAACTCATTTGGTGCAAGCCCTGCCTTTTGGCACATCTTGTTTTGATTCAGGTCAGTTTGATCCAGCAGATATAACAAGGCCCTCCCATATTTCGTTAGCTGCTTAGGGGATGATAGCGTCTTTTTCATCCGTGCATTTTGGACCAATTCAAAAATAATATTATATATGTAAATACGTTGTTATGAATGGTTTAAGAAATGCCTCACATATTTAAAAAAAATGGGACAAATTTATTTTCTAGCATATGAAACCTTTGGCTGAAAAAAAATAGATCTGTCCTCTTTTCCTGTCTCTTCGAGAAATTTTACGGTTCCTGACATCTTTTTTCCTACGACAGAGAGAAGTAGAATCTCCGTACCCGGTCCAATTTTCCATTCAAAACTTATTTAAGGTTTCGGACGCCTTTTTCACTACTGGAATGGATGAATTCACTTGGGAATTGAAGTTGCCATAAGGTGTCAAATAACCGAAACCCAACGCTTCCTACGAAAGTGGAAGCCGAAATCGAAAAAGTGATTTTTTCCAGGACCGATGTGGTTGGATTGTTAGGGTAACTGAAGGGTAGGAGTAGAAAACACGTGAGTTCTAAGGGGATATTCTTACCAGTCGTTTTGGAAATCAGAAAGGGCACTCCATATTGCTGGAAACAAATCCCTAATATCCTGATTGATATCGATAAAAAATGTGAGGACCACTGCCGCAATAAAGGCCCCCAAGAAACTATACTCCACCAATGTGGCTCCCTTTTCGTTCTGTGCAATTTCTTTCAACTTCTTGAACATTTCTT
>CAZKRH010000116.1:0-6701 GCA_964555115.1 uncultured Nitrospiraceae bacterium
GTTGGGACAATGAGCGTCCTTCCCCAAGTTTGGGAAAGGGCGTTTTTTTTATGGAAGTATGGGGAAAAAGTCGTATAATTAAATAGGATAAGTTAATAACTTTTATAGATCCGGCAAGGTCGTCGGATGGAATTATCTAAGGCAAAGGCGCCAGGGTAATCGTTGAGCTGTGATTCAGCGATTATGTTGGTGCCTTTTTTGTTTGGGACAAATTTACCGAAGAAATGCATATGGATACGAACACGTTGGAAGAATTTCGAAGGACTGTCCATAGAATTTTGACGTCTGAAGGCAGTCCAGAGGACAGAATTAATCGAGCCCTGGGTTTTTTAAATGGGATGGTGTCCAGTCCGCCCACTATGCCTACCATTTCTAAGGATAGAAGCAAAACCGTAGAATTTCCTTTAATAGAAAAGGAGAGCCCTCCTCCACCCTCAAGTCGAGGTAGAAAGTCCATTCCGAAAATACATCTCATGGGAGTTGGACCCGGGATGAAGTTGATTCAGCAGTCTATTTCCCAAGTGAGTCAAAGCCCGGCCACAGTTTTGGTTCGAGGGGAAAGTGGGACGGGGAAAGAACTCGTCGCTCGGGCCATTCATGTGGCCAGTGATCGAGTCCAACACCGTTTTGTGAGTGTGCATTGTGCTGCGGTGCCAGAAACCTTAATTGAAAGTACGCTGTTTGGGTATGAGCGTGGGGCGTTTACGGGTGCGACCCAGCGTCGGGTTGGGCGATTAGAGCAAGCCCATGGGGGAACCCTCTTTCTCGATGAGGTTGGGGATATTCCGCTTTCCACACAAGTGAAGCTTCTTCGGGTCCTGCAAGAACGTGAATTTGAACGAGTCGGAGGGAATGACACGCTTTCTGTCGATGTACGAGTCATTGCGGCTACCCATCGGGATTTGGAAGTGATGGTCAGGGAGGGCAGCTTTCGAGAGGACCTGTATTATCGTCTCAATGTGGTCCCCATCGCGATTCCTCCTTTGCGAGATCGGCAAGAGGATATTCCTATATTGTTACATCATTTTCTTGAGAAATGTAATCGAGACAATAAACGAGCTATCCAATTAAAAGATGATGTCATACAGCTCATCAGTGCGTATCATTGGCCAGGCAATATTCGAGAGTTGCAAAATTGTGTGGAACGAGTGGTGGTGATGGCCACAACGGATAAGATTGCCCTTTCCAATATTCCCGAACCCCTGAAGCCCTATTTTGATCATATGCGATCCGTCAAGAATGTGTCAGGCTCAAGAGTTAGGCAGAAACCATCAGCGGAAACCTTATCCTCGAGTTTGGATGCGATTGAGGAAGATCGCCTCAAAGATGCCCTTCGGCAAAGTGGAGGGGTGAAAGCCAAAGCTGGCCGAATGCTAGGGCTCACCCCCCGACAGGTGGCGTATAAGATGCGGAAGTATCATATCGCCGTCTCTTGAAATTTTTTAGTCTCCCCATCACTTCCCCCAAAGTTAGTTCCCCTTTTTTCAAAGCGGACAATTTTGTCGGCTTTCGGACATCTTTGCAGGCCATGAGACAGAATTGTCATATCCCTTTCGTGAATATTGAGGGAAATATGAGAGGTTGTGCAGGATTTGGTGCTGGCAAAGGATTTGCTAAGAACTTAAGTACCACCAGGATGTATGGTGGAAAGTCCAACGTGTCAAGGATGACATGTCCATGGACGCATCGGACACTCCTCCGAAGAAGGAGGGCCTCGAGGCCCTCCTTCTTCGGAGGAGTAGAGGTAACTGTGAGTATGTTTTAAATAGTTCGTTCCACACCCTGAATGTGGGTGTGGTCAACATTGGCAAAGACGCCATTTCTCTCGAGATCCTGGAAGGGGTCCTTGTGGGGGAATGGCGTTTTTTTTATCGACCATTAAGGAGAGTTGTCATGCATGGATCAGATATCGAACGAATGGTTCACACTTCCATCAAAAAAGTGAACTATCAGGAATCCTCTCCTGGTGGATATTTACTGTTATCGGCATTAGCCGGGGTGTATTTGGGACTGGGAATTTGTCTCATTTTTAGCATTGGAGGACCGTTGGCCGCGCAAGGAGCGGCCGCCTTGAAATTAGTGATGGGGGCTTCCTTTGGGATTGCTCTCACGCTGGTGATCTTTGCAGGGTCGGAATTGTTCACCGGCAATAACATGGTCTGCACGGTCGGGGCATTGTCAAAAGGGATTTCCTGGAAACAAGTCGGCAAAATTTTTCTGTGGTCGTTTGTGGGGAATCTTCTTGGGTCGTTGGGTATTGCCTGGTTAGTGGCCCAATCGGGAGTACTTTCGACACCGTCCCAGATGGATTTATTGATGAAAGTCGCAGGGGCCAAGATGTCGTTGCCAGCTTGGGAACTGTTCGTGCGAGGGATTCTCTGTAATTGGTTGGTGTGCTTGGCGGTGTGGATGGCGATGCGGACGGCCAATGAAGCTGCCAAAATCATGCTGATCTTTTGGTGTTTATTCGCCTTTGTCGGTAGCGGATTTGAACATAGCATTGCCAACCAATCGGTCCTGGGTATGGCGTTGTTCCTCCCGCATGGAGAAGCCATCACCTGGGGAGGATTTGTCTGGAATCAAATATTTGTTGGTGTTGGCAATGTGGTGGGTGGGAGTCTCTTCGTCGGAGTTGCCTATTGGCTCACGAGTCCAGTCCGAATGAATACGTCGTCAGTGTCCACAGTTGAGCCACCCGTTCTTCAGCGCGAAGCGGTGTAACGGGAGTAGAAAGGTAGATTGGTCGCGAAGGGCAGGAAGCAGTGTTGGAACATTCTTGGGTCCTTCAATCAATTAATGAAATCAGAACAGATAAACAGGTGAATCATGAATAAAATTGAAGTCCTTAAAACAGAGCGAGATGGATTAGATATCAAAAAGGATATTGATCGGTTTGCCACCATGGGATGGGAAGACATCGCGGAAGACGATATTCAGCGTCTCAAATGGTACGGCCTTTTTTTACGAAATCCTACTCCCGGGTTTTTTATGATTCGGGTTCGGATCCCAGGAGGTCAGGGGACGGCTGAACAATTCCGTCTGCTCGCAGAATTAGCGGGAACCTATGGGAATGGCATCTTGGACTTTACGACTCGGCAGCAGATCCAGATTCGACAGTTGAAGATTCAAGATGTCCCGACAGTGTTTCACAAAATGGAAGCCGTCGGGTTGACCTCTGTCCAAACAGGCATGGATACCATTCGCAATGTCCTGACCTGTCCGGTGGCAGGATTGTCTCATACGGAATGGCTGGATGCGACGCCTCAGGTACAGGCCTTGACCAAGGAGATTGTCGGCAATCGCGCGTATTCCAATTTGCCCAGAAAATTTAACATGGCCATCACCGGCTGTTTGGAAAATTGTCTGCATACGGAAACGCAAGATTTGGCCTTGGTTCCGGCAGGGAAAGAAATACAGGGACAGGTGGTGAAGGGATTTAATGTGCTGGTAGGAGGAAAGCTTGGGTCTGGTGGATACCGAATAGCGAGTGCCTTGGATGTGTTCGTTGAACCAGATGAAGTGGTAGAAGTGGCATGTGCCGTCATTCGAGCCTTTCGTGACTATGGATTTCGCGATTCGCGAACCACGGCACGGTTGGCCTTTCTACTCGAAGAATGGGGAGAGGTCCGGTTTCGCTATGAAGTCGAACGAATAGTGGGGCGTCCTCTTTGCCGAGCTGGTCAAGATATGAGAAAAGCGCGTGAAAGCGACCATGGGGGTATTTTTCGGCAGGTTCAGCCAGGGATGAATTATGTAGGCCTTCGCGTTCCGGTTGGGCGAATGCATGCTGATGATTTGTTGGAGTTGGCCCGTTTGTCCGAGACCTATGGAAGAGGGGAAATCCGGTTGGGTCCCAACCAGGCCTTTATTCTCCCTCATGTGCATGACAAACATGTCGCCACGTTGGTGGATGAGCCTTTGTTGAAAAAATTTGTGTATAACCCTTCACCGGTGATGAAGGGACTCGTGAGTTGTGTGGGAAATGATTATTGTAATTTAGCCGTCATTGAAACAAAGTCTCGGGCCATGGAGACGGCCAAGAAATTAGAAGAGTTAGTAGGACCCGATATCAAGCCAATTACCATGCATTGGTCAGGGTGCCCTGCGGGCTGCGGGAATCATTTGGTAGCCGATGTGGGTATGTTGGGAAAAAAAATCAAACGACAAGGGAAGATTGTCGATGCCGTGGATGTGTTTGTTGGTGGGCGATCGGGGATTGATCCGAAACCGGCCACGAAGCTTTTAGAAGACGTACCTTGTGATGAGTTGCATACGGTCCTCGCCGGGATTCTGCCCTATCACACACGAGAAAAAATGCATAAGGAAAAAGTGAAAACCCGAAGTAAGAAAATTTCTCCTTCAACTCTGCCGCAAGTGGGAGAAGGGAAAATGGCTAGGCATCAAGATGCGCCAGTGAAAGTACAAAAAACATTGCCTGAGGCCTGTACGCTGGCTTAAGGAAAGAATGACCATTTCATTATGCCCTCAAGGATAAAAATTTAGTATGGGGTATGAGGAAAGGGGGACCCCCTTTGACCTTTCTTCTGAGGGGAAAATCGACTGGTCCAAGGATTCGATGAAGAAAAGACTTGGAACTTAGACTAACTGGTGCAATGCCACTTCCGGAGGACACGAAAAGCGAACAGGGAGGAGTGAGGCTCCGGTGCCTCGGGAGGTATAACCGGGCAAGGTATTCTGATAGGACCAGGAGCCAGCAATAAATGACCGTGAACATAAACTGTTATTCAATATAGGGATGCCGCCCGGCAAGCAAATTTGCCCCCCGTGAGAATGCCCACACAGATAGTAATCAATGCCGGCTTCAGAGGCTTCTTGGATAATCTCTGGGGAATGGGCCAGTAGAATTTTTTTCGCCTCCCGAGGAACCTGTTGAAGCGCTTTGGGCAGATCATCAACTTCATACCAGTGGGTGTCATCTACTCCAACAATCCAAATGGTGTCCTCTCCTCGATGAATGGGAATGGATTCATTCAGGAGGAGGCGCATGCCCGTTTTTTCTAAGCCTGGAATCATTTCCAAAAAATCATGATTACCTAATATCCCGATGATTCCTTCTGGACATTGTATGGCGGTGGCGAGTTCGGTCATTCGTACCACCGCTTCTTCATAATCCCCATAGGTTAAGAGGCGAAAATCTCCCGTAATCACACAGAGGTCAAACGTGAGAGAATGAATGACTTCTCGGAGTCGCTTTCCGCGGTCGAGAATGCCCTCTAAATGAAGGTCCGAAAGATGCAAAATCCTAAAGCCATGGAAGGCGGATGGTAGATGAGGGATCGGAGTGGTGAGAGTTTCTACACGATAGTTTAGGGAATTGCGCATGCCTCGATCTAACACTCCAGACATTTTTAAGATTCCCCGCAAAAGGGGGCCCATCAGGTCTAAATTCTCCCGATAAATATGCAGTCCCGAGGGACTAAAGCGAATGGCCGAATGTTCCGCTTGGAGTTGAAGCCGTTTCTTAAAATGAGCAGTGCCAATACGCTTTTCAATGAGAAGGAGTGATTCGGTGTCGAGCATGGTACAAATGAAGAATATTACTTCATGAAATCAAATGGTTATGGGCAGTTGTGCAGGATGTCTCATATTTCATCGGAGTAAAGGCAACAGATATTGAGTCTGCTTAATATGGAAGAAAGAAGATGGGTCTTTCTTACGATTAAAGCAAGATATTTAGCGCTATGAACATGCTGACCCGTTGAAAACTAAGGATACACAGGCTTTTCCCTCTCGAGTGCATGAAAAAGGAAAAGGGTTGTCAGTGCCTGAATGGCCTCGATAAAATACTCACCGTATGCAAACGCTTGATGTCAAAAACTCCGGGTTGCCCGATTTACAGTTTGTGCTGATGATTCTGGCGTTAATGACCTCGGAAATAGAATCCTTGAATGTTCCCCAATCGGTCAGGGATCTGGTGTTTGATCGATGTTGGGCGTTGGTTCATGAGGCTCAGCCCCCCACAGAAAAGGAGCAGCGGGTGTTAGATCTCCGCCAGGGAGATGACATCACCTTGGAAGCGTTGGTGGAGGTTATTGTGAGAACATTGGTAGAGGAGGGAATTCAGCAACTTACCTGGGAACATGTTCCAAGTGAACCCACACGATCCACAACTCCGGAAGCTCTCCCCTTGGTGGAACGGCTAGAAAAATTTACTCCGAAAGTTAGTGAAGACAATCCCCAATCCATCTTGCCACCTCATTCTGAAAACTAGAGAACGCGCGATCGAAGAACATTTCCTTTTCTGATCGTCCCCAAGCCGTATATTTGTAAATAGATATCTCCCTCAGCTGTCTACCATGGAAAACCTTATTATCTTGGCAGGCAACCTGAATCTTTCTACCCTCTCAGCTCACTGGTTAATTACATTCTTGACTCTTGGCGAAATGAGGGCTACCTTTTTATTCGTTTCTTTGGGAAAAGGGGATAGCGATGATTATTGCGGATGTCAAAGCCACAGATCTCTCGACGCCCACCGGACCGATGCGGACCTATGTTTTTCGTCCGGTGGCCCCAGGGCGTTATCCCGGCCTGGTGTTGTTCTCCGAGATTTTTCAGGTCACTGAACCGATTCGACGTACGGCAGCCTTATTAGCAGGGCATGGATTTATCGTGGCCGTTCCGGAAATTTACCACGAATTCGAACCAGCGGGGACGGTACTGGCTTATGATGAAGAAGGAGC
>CAZKRH010000117.1:0-24892 GCA_964555115.1 uncultured Nitrospiraceae bacterium
CCTCACCTGCCAATTTACTTTTGGCATACACCCCTAGAGGGTTTGGAACGATGGATTCATCATATGGTTCATCTTGCGTTCCATCAAAGACATAGTCTGTTGAAATATACATCACCGGAATCTCGAGTTCATTCGTGACAAGCGCTACATTTTTTGCTCCAAGCGCATTGACTCTATAGGCTAATTCAGTTTGGGTTTCTGCCCCCTCTACATCCGTATAGGCAGCCGCATTAATGACACAATCAGGCTTCTTCACATTTAATTGATGCCTCACTTCATCCACATCGGTAATATCTATCTCCGGGAGATCCAACCCTACCACCTGATATTCCTCTAATCCTCGTTGAAGCGCCTGTCCTAATTGACCATTGCCTCCCAATACCAACACGTTCATTCTGATACTCCCGTCTACATTGGTAGCCGATCAAGAATTTCAGAAAATGGTCGGGCTTTGAGGTCTTTTTCTGAAAGAATGGGATTTGGTATAGGCCAGGTAATGTTGATGTCAGGATCATTCCAAGGAATCGTCAATTCATCAGTTGGGTCATACACCTCTGTACATTTATACACCACATCGGCTTCCTCACTGACCACACAATACCCATGAGCAAACCCTGGCGGGATATAACATTGTCGAAAGTTTTCCCCAGATAGATACGAACCTATCCAATGCCCAAAGGTTTTTGATCCACGACGAATATCTACCGACACGTCGAATATTTCTCCTTTCATCACCCAAACCAGTTTCCCTTGCGGACGATGAATTTGCGCATGAAGCCCGCGAAGAATGCCTATTGAGGAATGTGAATAATTATCCTGCACAAACTGAACAAAAAGCCCAGCTTGTTGATATTTCTGAACGTGGTAGGTTTCTAAAAAATAGCCTCTCGAATCTCCATACACGGTAGGCTCAATAATGAGGACCTCTGGTAATTCAGTCGAACTCACCTTCATGACACTCAAGTTCCTACCTGCAACAACCTGATTAAATATTGCCCATAGTCATTTCCCTTCATGCTCTCGGCGGCCTGTTTCACCTGTTCCCGAGAAATATATCCCTGGGTCAACCCAATCTCTTCCAAACATGCCACCATGAGACCTTGACGCTCTTGAATCGTTTGAATAAACGTCGCCGCTTGGAGGAGCGATTCTGGAGTACCTGTATCCAACCAGGCTATCCCTCGGCCAAGCTTGTTTACGAAGAGTCGTTTCTCGTGAAGATAGGTATTATTAATATCAGTGATTTCTAACTCATTTCGTGCGGACGGTTTCAATGACGACGCGATCTCAACCACCTGATTGTCATAGATATAAAGTCCGGTCACGACATGGGAACTTCTGGGCTTGACAGGTTTTTCCTCCAAACTTAAGGCTTGCCCAGCCTCATCAAATTCCACGACTCCATACCGTTGGGGATCACGAACCTGATAGGAAAACACGGTTGCTCCAGACTGTCGATTCATTCCCTCACGAAGACTTTCAATCAACCTTGCCCCATAAAAAATATTGTCTCCCAAGATAAGAGCCACGGCGCTGTCCCCAATAAATTTCGCCCCAATAATGAACGCCTGTGCAATCCCCTCTGGATGAGGTTGGATGGCATAAGAAAGTGACATTCCAAATTGATGCCCATCACCTAATAATGCCTGAAAGGCTGCTTGGTCATGAGGGGTGGTAATAAATAAAATGTCCTGAATTCCCATGAGCATCAAGGTAGAAAGTGGATAGTAAATCATGGGTTTGTCATAGACGGGCAACAGTTGTTTGCTACAACCTTTTGTCACCGGCCACAGTCGAGTCCCGGATCCACCAGCTAAAATGATACCTCTCATTCTTCAGACTTTCCCTTTGTGTTCATTCCAAAACATCTTTTGGTTTCCATGAACATGGTTACTCTCTTCGTGAATGAAACATCTGGAACTTGTTGCTCGTGGCTCGTTGCTGGTCGCTCGTATTTCGTATCTCGTGAAATGTGAAGCGCACATCGTGAAACGCAAGGAAACCCAGGAAACAAAAGAAATCCCATCTTTCTGAATTGACGCTTCATGTTTCACGTTCTTTCCTGCACTAGCGACAAGCAACGAGCAACTAGCGACGTTTTTCCCATATCGACTAGTCCCGAGCAACGAGCGACGACCCATAAGAATCTTGTTGGCGGTTTTTTTTAACTGGTCCTTAAATCATGCCCAAACGTTGACGATTATAAGTGGCCGATAATATTTCAGAGCACCATTCCCGGTTGACCACATACCACTCGACTGTCTGCTTGATTCCTTCTTGAAACGAATACCGTGGAGTCCAGGATAGGTCATTCCTGATTTTTGAGGTATCCAGGGCATATCGACGATCATGCCCAGGCCGATCGGAGACAAAGGTAATCAAACTTCGATAGTCCGATTTGTCCTGTCTTGCGAGAGCGGCATTGAATTTTGCAGGACATAGGGATTCCAAACACTCACACAAGGTTTCCACGACTTGGAGATTCGTTTGTTCTTCCTCAGCCCCAATATTATACTTCTCTCCGATTGTTCCCTTTTGCATCACTTGCCATAACCCCTCACAATGATCATCCACAAATAACCAATCCCGAATATTTCCACCATCACCATAAATCGGTAAGGATTGGCCTTCAAGACCGTTAATGAGCATCAAAGGGATAAGTTTTTCGGGATATTGATAGGGCCCGTAATTATTCGAACAGTTGGTGAGCAGTACAGGAAGCCCATAGGTTTCATGATACGCTCGGACCAGGTGGTCACCCCCAGCTTTTGTCGCCGCATAAGGAGAATTTGGGGCATATGAACTGTTTTCCGTGAACCTTCCTGTTTTTCCCAACGTCCCATAGACCTCATCCGTTGATACATGCAAAAAACGAAAGGCTTCCCGAATTGCTGGAGAAGCCAAAGAGTAATATTTCCACGCATTGGCTAACAGCACTGAAGTGCCAACCATATTTGTATCTACAAACGGCTTAGGATTATCGATGGATCGATCAACATGGGTTTCTGCTGCAAAATTAAAGATTTGGCTTGGCTGATAATGTGCAAATAAATAGCCCATCGCTTGATCATCGGCAATATCTGATTCCAATAAATTCAAACGGGGGTGTTCCAATAACTCTTGTAAACTTCCTCGATGTCCGGCATAGGTCAGTTTATCCACGACCAAAATATTCACATCCGAATGGGCAAGTAGAAAACGAACAAAATTTACACCGATAAACCCGGCTCCACCCGTCACAACTACTGTATCCACTTTGCCTCCATTTCCTTTTCTGGTACTGTTGAAAAAGCTGCCGATGGCGTTTTCAGAATTTGTCGTACGTTGCTCGAAACTCCATAGCAGTTGCTAGTCGCTGGTCACTCGTTGCTCGTTTCTTGGAAAGCAAAATTTTTGAGTTATTATTGGTTGGCAAGTAAACAACAATTCCCAGGTATAATAGCGACATTCTTTTCTTCACGAACGACCAGCGACTTGAGACTAGCGACAAGCCCCGCGTTTTCTTTATATAACTACGGCTGCATTATTGCCTTAACCGGGTCCTTGATTCAATGTTCGATTGGAATGGGAGAATTCACCTGTCACGATAAAGCAACGCCTTGCATTTCCACATCTTCACCTAAAACCCTTGCCTTACAAAGTAAAGTTTTCCACTTGTCTTCCCATGAGACCCTGAGTACAATTCAAAAAAGGCTTCTTTTTCATTCATTAGCTGGAGACACCTTATGATACGGCTTATTCGTGAAGGTTCCCAAAAGTATCCATGGATCCTCAAATTCATCGTGTTGGGAATTGCCATTACCTTTACGCTTGGCATGGGATGGTTTGGATTCGATCAGGCCCAGCAACCCAATGCCGTGGCCATCATTGGTCCCTACCAGGTTACTCTCAAAGAATTTCGACGCGCCTATAACCGTACCTACCAAATTTATCGTAATCAGCTGAAACAAGAAGAAGTGGATGAACAGGCCCTCAAGCAACTGGTCCTTGGAGGGTTAATTGACTCCAAAACATGGTCCTTAGCTGCTGATACCTTTCAACTCGACATCGGAGAAGAAGAATTAAAGGGAGCCATTAAAAACAGAAAAGAATTTCAAAAGGATGGGGTCTTTGATGCTCAACTGTACCACCGGTTGCTCGCTGAGAATAAGTTTTCTCCCCAACAGTTCGAATCTCAACTTATAACAGATCTTCTCTCCGAAAAGGCTCAAATGATTGTCCAAGATGCCACCACCCTTACTCCATCTGAAATCAAGGAAGTCGAAGAGTTGGTCTCAAGACAAAGTGCCGGGAAAGAGGACGAGGCGGAAATTGCAAAAATCCACGAACGGATTCGTCTACAATTCCTGTTTCAAAAAAAGCAACGAGCCCTCCAAGCCTTTCAAGCCGCGATGCGTGCCAGTACGGAAGTCGAAATTCGCGAAGAGTATCTCTAAATGTAGTGGTTCACTACAAACCAAATCTTTCTAATACGGAAATCTGTAGAGTTTCAATTTTTACCGGGTTTCGCCCCGGCGAACGAGGTCCTTTTGTTTCGGCAAAAGGACCCAAAACCATTTTCGCCCCGGCGTGGCCCTCCTGGAAATGTTCAAAAAGGTCCGCTTAGCAAGGCCCGAGGCAGCGAAAAACCTGAGGCGTACGGTTAGTACGTTGAAGGTTTTGAGCCACGAGAACGCCGCTGACGGCCTTTTTCAACATTTTCATCCGGGTTCCCTGCGCGGTTCGCCGTCTCCGGCGGCTGCGCAACTCGCTCCGCTCAAACAGTGCTCGCCGAAAACCCCGGAGTCGGCTGCACTGCTCGGCCACGCCAAAGGCGACTAAACACTCTAAAAAGTGAATAGTTTTGTATGTTACTTCATCCTTTCCCGTTTCACGCTTGCGCGCCGGAGCGCTGCAGCGCACAGGCACGATATACGCTTCACACTTCACGTTTTTTACTAACGGCCAGGGACAAGCAACGAGCGACTAACCCAGAGAACCCAAATGACGGACTTTTTCAACCGGTCCTTTTGCCGGAACAAAAGGACCTGGTTTTCAATAGATGAGCATCGCATCGCCATAACTATACATTCGATAGCGTTCTTGTACGGCTTCAGCATACGCGCTCCGAACTTGTTCAATCCCCGCAAAGGCCGAAACCAACATCAGTAAGGTGGTTCGAGGGAAATGAAAATTGGTCAGTAAGGTATCTACCACCTGAAAATGAAACCCTGGGGTAATAAAGAGTTGAGTTTCTCCTTCTCGAGGAAGAAAAGTCCCATTCTGACTCACCACAGACTCTAATACACGCATGACCGTGGTGCCCACAGCCACAATACGTCTGCCCTCCTGTTTCCCCCTATTGATGGATTCCGCAGTACGAGATGATACGGCAAACCGTTCAGCATCCATTTGGTGTTCTTCAATATTGTCTGTTACCACTGGGCGAAAGGTCCCCGGCCCGACATGGAGCGTCACCGATACCACTTCTATTTCCTTATCCTCCAACTCTTTGATTAACTTCGTTGAAAAATGGAGCCCGGCCGTCGGTGCTGCGACGGCTCCTTCCTCTCTTGCAAAGATAGTTTGGTAATCAATTACATCCTCAGGAGTCGGTGTTCGTCGAATATAGGGAGGCAAGGGAATTTCTCCCTTTTGCCAAAGAAGATCTTGCATAGAAACCGGCCCCTCAAGGCGAATGAGCGTCCGTTCAGCAGATCGCTCAATGACCGTGATGTGACTCTGGTGATCTATCGTCACTGATTGCCCTGGGCTCACTTTTCCTTTCATCAAGACTTCCCAGAGCCCCTCTCCCATGGGCCTGACCACCAACAGTTCCACTTTTCCTTTACTGGAAATTTTTCTTCCCCTTAATCGCGCCGGAATGACTTTGGTATCATTGACCACCAGAACATCACCAGGAGAAAGGAATGTCGGCAACTCACACACGTGGTGGTGGGACACATCCCCACCCGATCGAGGAACCGCTAATAGCCGAGCGGCATCTCGTGGTTTTATCGGATGTGCGGCGATCAATGTAGGGTCAAAGGGAAAATCAAATTCAGATAACTGCATAAAAGTTGGTTGGGAATCTTGGGTACCTTGAGATAAACGGAGAGCCGAAAGTCTTTACTCTTCTGAAGGGAAAAAGTTCAACATCTTTCCCTTTCCTATTCAAGACGACATTAGATTGGCCTTTGATAGTTCATTCCTCCAGTTCAGGAGGACTCAAATCCACCTTTCGCAAGTGTAGGAGCTGGGTTCCTGGATAATAATATTGAAGAATCGATTCATATCGATAGCCTAATTCCGCCATTTCCTTGGCACCCCATTGACACATCCCCACACCATGCCCGGCTCCCCTCCCCGAAAACACCACTTCTCGTCCAAACCGGTGAATGGAAAATTGCGTACTAGGAATCACCGAATACCCCACCGCCTTTCGAAAGTCCTGACCTCGGAGAATAAGTACCCCTTTGGAATGTAGCATCCGAATTTCATTGACCCGGCCAGCCCGGGTAAACGAGAGAGGGATAAAGGTGGCAATCGTTCCCACTGGATAGCCGGCTTTTCGCAATTGGCTCTCTAAATCACGCAGCCCAACGGTCGCCTCCCATTCAAATTTTGGTGACTCCTCATCAAATGGACAATCAACCCCTTTGAGATAGGGTAAATCAGCATCCCAGACATTTATCGCATCTTCTGTTGGGCCTGCAGCAGTTGATGAATAGGCTGCAAAAATCGGGCGCCTTTCATAGGTGACGACCATACCCTTTGTTTCCTGAATAGCCTTCTGAATAGCCTGATTGACAAGGCTTCGCCCAGTATAGACTTGATCCTGGACGCTCGCGACCACATCATACTTTTGATCGATAGCTTGTAATTTTTTGTGCAACACATAGGTTCGTGCAGCCACCGCTTGTGTTTTTAATGCCTCTGAATGCCACTTTGGGCTTATTTCTGCTGACACGACTCCTGCGACATAGGCTTCCAAGTCCACTCGATTCACAGCCAGTAACGTGGTCCCCTGATTGTGAATTTCTAACACTCCACTCACTGACCAACGTTGAGGGTGAGAACTCCCAGATCCTTGGCGATTATGTTGAGAAGTAGAAATAGACAGTTCTCCTGTTCGACTTTGAATAATCACGTGAGAAGAACGGGTTGGCTTTCCATTTATCCGAATCCCGTTTCGTGAGGGCAATATCCTCAATGGCACGGACACCACAGAGGTTTTGCGTGAGGGAAATCGCAGACGAACATTCTTGGATGAGGAAATCTGAAGTTGGGATGCCTGTTGAACGAGCGCGACTCGGATGGTTTCCGCACGGCTCTGAGGTGAAACGAAGAGGCTTAGCGAAACAAGAACCACCCCAAAGGTCAATTTTCCCGATACAGACGATTGAACGTTCATGTTCCTCTACCGCCTCAAGAAAAAATACAGCAAGGCACTACCCACAATGCTCAAGATAATGCTAGTGGTCAAGGGAAAATAAAACGAAAAGTTGTCTCGCTTGATGAAGATATCCCCCGGCAAACGGCCTAACCATCCTAAGCCTCCGCCAGAGGATCCCTGCCATTTACCAAGTAAGAGAAGAAGCCCCCCAATGACAAGAAGGCCTACCCCCATCATCATCATCATTTTCCCCAAATGAGTCATCGTACGTGCAGCGTGAAGGAAAGAAGATGACGCGTAATTCGTGAAACGTGAAAAGAATCTAAATTCGAACAGCAGTTTTTTATTCTGTGTTGGCGGGTCACGTTTTTCCTAGCAGCGAGACACGAGTGATTGTTCCCCTTCACTTCACGAAAAACGCTTCACATTTCAGGGATTTCTTGCATCAGGCTTCAATTAAATGTTCAGCAATTTGGACTGCATTCAAGGCCGCCCCTTTTCGAAGATTATCGGCAACCACCCAAAGATTCAGTCCATTGGGGATGGTATCATCTTCCCGAATGCGTCCAATCCAAACGGAATCATTTCCGACTGCATCGACGGCTAAGGGATACACCCCACGAGAGGGATCATCATGGAGTTGAACGCCTGGGGCGATTGAAAGAATAGCTCTGGCTTCGGCTGCCGAGAGTTTCCTTTCTGTTTCGATATTGATTGATTCCGAATGCCCAACAAAAACCGGAACACGGACCGTGGTGGCCGAGACTTGGATGGAATCATCTCCCATAATTTTTTTCGTTTCGTTGACAATCTTCATTTCTTCTTTGGTATAGCCAGATGGCAAAAAATCATCAATATGGGGAAGACAGTTGAAGGCAATTTGGTGGGGATACACCGTTGGGGAAATATTTTCAAAACTAAACAGTTGCCGAGTTTGGGTTTCGAGCTCAGTCATGGCTTCTTTCCCTGTTCCGGAAACCGATTGATAGGTCGAAACGACAACCCTCTTGATACGCACTGCTTGATGCAAGGGATGCAACGCCACCACCATTTGGATCGTCGAACAATTGGGATTGGCAATAATCCCCTTGTGCTGGGCCATCGCTTTAGGATTGACTTCTGGGACAACCAGAGGAACATCCTTGGCCATTCTCCATGCAGAAGAATTGTCAATGACCACTGCTCCTGCAGCAGCGGCAATGGGCGCAAATTCCACGCTGACATCGCTCCCTGCCGAAAACAACGCGATATCCACGCCCTCAAAAGATTCTTTCGTGAGCAGTTTTACCTTATGGTCTTTTCCACCAAAAGACACGACTTCCCCAGCAGACCTCGACGACGCTAAGGGTATCACCTGATCAATAGGAAATTTTCTTTCTGCGAGGATTTGTAACATCTCCGTCCCCACCAGACCTGTTACGCCAACGACGGCCACGGTATATGCACTTTTTTTATTCATACCACGTTGTACCTTTACGCTAACTGTTGGCGATTGATCACCCTATTTTCAGGAAAGGTCCTACGTTTTATACAAAAAACCTGTAATTTTGAGGAAACAGGACCTTGTGGAATAGTCTCTCACACCGGAATAGCCCTGATCCGGTGATTGAAGGTATCTGCAATATAGAGACACCCTCTAGAGTCCACCACGACACCAAAAGGAAAATTAAGACTGCTTTGGTCCGGAGCCACTCCCTCCCCGGTAAATTGGGCTGCCCCATTCCCCGCGACTCGAGAAACCACACCGGTTTCCATGTGAAATTTTCGAATAAGATGATTATCCGAATCAGTGACAAATAAATTATTCGCTGAATCTACGGCAATATCATAGGGACGAGACAGACTTATTGAGCCCTCATTGGCTCCAAGTTCTAATCGAAACTCCCCACCGTCTCCCGCCACAGTCTCAAGAATTCCCGATGCCCGATCAACTTTTCTCACCCGCCCATTAAAGGTATCCGCAATATAGAGATTGCCTGTGGTATCCAAGGCAAGTCCACTGGGACCTGATATCCCAGTTTCATGGGCGGCTCCACCATCACCAGTATACCCAGCCTCTCCATTTCCGGCTGCGGTAGAAATCATGTTGGTGGAGAGATCAACCACACGCACTCGATTATTACTTTGATCTGCAATATAGAGGAGTCGGTCTTCCAAAATTGCCAACGCGGCGGGTTCATGAAGATGCGCAGCGGTAGCAGGCCCACCATCTCCACCAAATTTTCCCTGTCCTGTTCCAGCGATGGTGGTGATGATGCTGGACTGAGGATCAACCCGCCTCACACGATGATTGAGGGTATCCGCAATATACAACACACCATTCCCATCCACGACGATCGCCGAAGGAAAATTTAAAAAAGCTTGATCCGCAGGACCTCCGTCTCCTCCAAACCTGGTTCCTCCAACGGCTTTTCCCGCAACATACCGCACCATTCCACTAATATCCGAATTGGTTGCATAGGAAGACATGACCGGGCTATCTGTATCTGCAAGAGGATCCATCGATTCTGAATAAGGAAACCCACCAGAATCTGAGGAAGAGGAAGACTGAGAGGTGCCCTCACTCACCACACATCCGGCCACCGTGGTGATGACTCCAGATTTGACCTCAACCTTTCGAATGACATGGTTCTCAGAATCGGCGATATACAGATTCCCCTCTGAATCAAGAGCAATACCCTTGGGTTCATTTAAACTTGCCTTCAGCGCAGAAGCCCCATCACCGGAGTATCCGGATTCTCCAGACCCCGCGACCGTACCTAATGTTCCTGCAGAAATAGATGAAATCATTGTCGTTATGCATCCTGTATAAATTGGAGTATGAGTTGGCCCATTTTTTCCGTACCTACCAAGGTGGTACCAGGAGCCTCAATATCCTTTGTCCGATAGCCTTTTTCCAACACGGTTTGAATCGCCCGTTCAATCGCCTCTGCCTCCTGGGACAGCTCAAACGAATAATTCAGCATCATGCCCACTGACGCAATCATACCAATAGGGTTGGCTATATCTTTTCCCGCGATATCCGGAGCACTTCCATGAATGGGTTCATACATCCCGACAGCAGACCCCACACTCGCAGACGGTAACATCCCAATGGACCCGGTCAGCATCGCCGCTTCATCACTTAAAATATCTCCGAACAAATTGGTCGTGACGATCACATCAAATTGTTTGGGATTCCGCACCAGTTGCATCGCACAATTATCCACATACATATGTCGCAATTCGACATCAGGATATTCCCGGTGCACGTCCGTCACAACCCGACGCCATAGTTCCGATGACTCTAATACATTGGCCTTATCTACCGAGGTGACAAGCTTTGACCGTTTTTGAGCTGCCTGGAAAGCCACATGCGCTATTCTCGTAATTTCTTCTGTGGTATACACTTCTGTATTGATCCCACGATGACCGGTCTCAGTGGTTTCAATACCTTTGGGTTTTCCAAAATAAATTCCACCCGTTAATTCACGAACCACCAACACATCAATGCCTTCAATCACTTCACGCTTTAGGGTCGACGCATCGACCAACTCGGAATAGAGTTTGGCGGGCCGCAAATTCGCAAACAAACCCAATTGCTCCCGAAGCCCTAGGAGCGCCCGCTCCGGTCTGAGGGAATAGTCCAACCCTTCCCATTTGGGGCCTCCAACCGCACCCAAGAGGACCGCATCACTCGACTGAGCCTTGGCTAATGTTTCCGGTGGCAATGGGACCCCGGTCACATCCGTGGCATGCCCACCGACTAACCCTTCGTCACAATCAAACCCGTGATGAAACCGTGTGGCAATTGCCTGAAGCACTGCAAGCGCCTGTGGGACAATCTCGGGACCAATACCGTCTCCCGCCAATACGGTAATTCGTTTGTTCATGTCTTACTCACACATGGCTAAAATCTATAAAAAATTATTCACCTCTGACTTAACACAACTCAATTTTCTTCCCTATTTCCGCACGACGCTCTAACTGTGAGGATAATTTATTGAGCGCATTCAAATAGGCGAGGGCCGAAGCCACAATAATATCCGTATCTGAGCCATTCCCCGTTACGGTTTCTCCATCTTCTTCAATACGAACCGATACCTCTCCCTGAGCATCGGTCCCCCCAGTAATCGCTTGTACGATATACGCAAGCAGTTGACTTTTCGTATGGGTCAGATGGGCAATGACCTTTAAGACCGCATCCACTGCCCCATCACCTGTACCCTTGTGGGAGAGAACCTTGCCATCAATGTCCAGTTCCACTACGGCTTGGGGTTTCTGATGTAATCCACTTTCAACATGAAGCGCTTTCAAAGAATACCGCTCAGGAACTCGGGTGGCCGCTTCTGACACAATCGCTTCCAGATCTTCAGCAAAGATTTCCTTCTTCTGGTCCGCTAACCGCTTGAACCGAGCAAACGCTTCTGAGAGTTCTTCATCAGAAAGTGTATATCCAAGTTTGGTCAATTCATCCCGAAACGCATGTCGTCCGGATAATTTTCCCATCACATTTCGACTTTGCGCCAATCCCACCGACTCCGGTCGCATAATTTCATACGTGCTTTTTTCTTTCAGAAGGCCATCTTGGTGAATGCCTGAAGTATGGGCAAACGCATTGGCTCCCACGATGGCTTTATTAGGCTGCACCACCATTCCCGTGATCTTACTGATCAACCTGCTAGTTTTGGAAATTTCTTCCGTCTGGATATTGGTGTCGGCTTGATAAAAGTCTGTCCTTGTCCGAAGACCCATGGCAATTTCTTCTAATGACGCATTGCCGGCCCGCTCTCCAATGCCATTGATCGTACATTCCACCTGCCCCGCTCCCGCATAAATCGCAGCCATGGAATTCCCTACGGCTAAACCCAGGTCATTGTGACAATGCACAGAGAGAATCGCTTGATCACAGTCACGAACTTTTTCCCGGAGTGTGCGAATGATTTGCCCCAATTCCTGAGGAGTCGTATACCCGACGGTATCGGGTATATTGACCGTCCCCGCTCCAGCCGCCATCACGGCTTCCACCACTTCGCACAAGTAGGCAATATCTGAACGGGTTGCATCCATCGGGGAAAACTCCACATCCTCAACCAACCCTCTTGCATGCGTGACCATCTCCACCGCTCGTTTCAACGCCTCTTCCCGAGTCATGCGAAATTGATATTTCAGGTGAATATCAGAGGTGGATAAAAAGGTGTGAATTCGTATCTTTGGTGCTCCCCGTAAGGCTTCCCACGCTCGGTCAATATCTTCAACTTTTGCTCTGGCCAAGCTACAGACTATCGGCCCTTCAACCTCTTGAGCAATGCGCCGGATCGCCGCAAAGTCCCCTGGTGAACTAAACGCAAACCCCGCCTCAATAATATCCACCCCAAGACGAGCAAGCTGTTTCGCCACCAGGACCTTTTCTTCAATGTTCATACTGGCGCCGGGAGATTGCTCCCCATCCCGCAAAGTCGTATCGAAAATGCGGATCATCCTGGTCATAACAGGTTCCTCCTTGAGACAAATGAATCACTCACTATTTTTTCAAACCTCCTATAATGGAGAATTCAGTTCTTTGCCCTTTAAGCATAAGAAAAGGATGTTCAACAAGTTCACTCATCAAAAATGCGACCACTCAAATTAAGATCCCCGCAGCAAGTCTGCGGGGTATTCAGAGGATAGCATGATTGGGAAATCCCCTCCCCCCTTTTCCAAAGAGGGACTTCAAAAGGGTTTCCCGTCGCTTGCGACGGGGCATAATAAGTTCAATACGCCTCCCGAAAGAGAGTTTTGAATAATTCAAAGTTTTCCAAAATTGGGAACAGCTATCTAACATTCAAAGATGCTAAGAGGGTAGGGGGCTGTTCAAAAAGGCCCATTCAGCAAGGCCTCAGGTCCTTTGGCGAGCGGAGCGTACACCCAGTACGTGAGCACGACAAAGGGCCGAGAACGACGCTGGCGGACTTTTTCAACAGTCCCATAAATAAAAACAGCCTTCACCCCCAAGAGGGGTGAAGGCTGCCACCCACTTCGAGGCATGAAAAGTTATTCTCTGATCAACGTGTCCAATAGAAGATTTCTCTTCCCTCTTCTCAAAAGGACAAGTCGGGTACGAGCATAGCTATATTGAGTAAGTTTCATCAATCATTATTCCTTTGGAGAAGACAAGGGTTGGGGACTATCTCGATGTGAGAGAACCTTGACCACAGAAGATATCATTTTTTCTGCTATGCCAGATAAGGCATATCCCCCGAAAATGACAAACAGCATCAGTTGCGGATAGGCAATAACAGAAACCAGCACTAAGACAGCCCAAACCAGATACATAAAGTGGTTGTGCCCTTGAAACTTTAAACCTTTCAAGCTCCAATATTTTAAGGTGCTGACCATTAAAAACGAAAGCATTAAACTCACCACCAAGACCACGACAGACTTCATGGTAGGAGCCATTTCTAGGATACGTTTATCAAAAATGTAGAGCGTGGCGATGACCCCAGCCGCGGCCGGAATAGGGAGTCCCGTAAAAAATTTATTATCTCCAGTACTTCCCATTACATTAAAACGTGCAAGCCGTAGGGCTCCACATGCCACATACGCAAACATCACCGCGGCCCCTAACATACCTGGAGATTTTAAGGCCCAAGCATAAATCAGCAGTCCGGGAGCTAACCCAAATGAGATCAAGTCTGAAAGGGAATCGTACTCGACGCCAAATTCGCTCGTGCTGTTCAACACACGGGCTGACGTTCCATCAAGGGTATCAAACACCAACGCAATAAGAATCGCGATAGCCGCCGCCTCAAACCGTTCGTGGAAAATAAAGACCACGGCGGCCAGACCACTAAATAAATTCCCCGTCGTCAACAAATTGGGAATCAAATGGACTCCACGACGACGCCTGTTGGGGTCTTTGGGAACTTTGGGTTCTTTTTTTAAGAAGGATCCGCGCATGCCAACTCTCCTAGGACCGTTTCTCCACCCTTCACTCGGTCCCCCACCTCTATGGTGACCTTACTTCCTTTCGGTAAAAAGAGATCCACTCGTGAACCAAAGCGAATGAGGCCAAACCGTTCTCCCGTCTGAATCGAATCTCCGGGATTGGACCAACACACAATTCTTCGGGCAATCAACCCGGCAACCTGGGCACATAACACTTTTTGGTGTGATGCGGTTTCAATCATTAACGCATTTTGTTCATTCCGAATGGTCGCCTCTGCATGATTAGCCGCAAAAAACTGGCCAGGCTGATAGGCGATATCGGTAATCGTTCCCGCGCACGGCGTACGATTGATATGCACATCAAACACATTCAAAAAAATACTAATTCGGATGGCTTGGTCTTTTAGGAACCTGGGTTCAAACTCTTCCTGAACAGCAATAACTTTTCCATCACCAGGAGAGACAACCGTGTCATCACCTGATGGAGGAGTCCTTGAGGGATTCCGGAAAAACCAAGACACAAAGAGGGTCAAACTTCCAAACACACAACCAACCGGCGTCCACCCAAGCACAAAGGCCAAGGCCGTCGGGATTGCCCCTGCCAGAATAAAGGGAACACCTTCTCGAGCAACGGGAATCCCCACAGCTCGGTCAGCCATGTCCACCTCGTGTTCTAGAGAGTGCCCCGGCTACCATCTTAGTTTTTATTTTGATCAACGAGCTTATCTTTTTGGAGCCACGGCATCATGCCACGTAGCTGTTTCCCAATTTCTTCCACTGGATGTTCTTCACCCTTTTTCAGAAGAGCATTGTAGACGGGTCGATTGGCTTGATTTTCCAACACCCACTCGCGGGCAAAACGCCCACTTTGAATTTCTGACAAGATTTCTTTCATGGTCCGTTTTGTTTCAGCAGTAATGATACGAGGACCTCTGGTCACGTCTCCATATTTGGCCGTCGTGCTAATGGAATAGCGCATGTTGGCAATCCCACCCTGGTAGATCAAATCCACGATGAGTTTCACCTCATGCAAACATTCAAAATAGGCCATTTCAGGCGCATAGCCCGCTTCCACCAAGGTTTCATATCCTGCTTGAATCAACGAAGTCAGCCCACCGCACAAGACAGCTTGTTCTCCAAACAGGTCAGTCTCCGTTTCTTCTCGGAACGTGGTTTCGATCACGCCCGCCCGACCTCCACCAATGGCACTGGCATAGGCTAACCCAACGTCCGTCGTATCATTGTTGGGGTCTTGATGAACGGCTAACAAGCAGGGGACGCCGCTGCCTTTCGTATATTCAGACCGGACTAAATGTCCTGGCCCTTTCGGGGCCACCATAAATACGTTGGTATCAGGATTCGGTTGAATCTGACCAAAATGAATATTGAACCCATGGCCAAAAGCCAAATATGATCCCTTCTTTAGATTAGGAGCAATATCTTGATTATAAATGGCGGCTTGTTTTTCATCCGGGGCCAAGATCATCACCACATCGGATTCTTTCACCGCATCCGCAACCGGCATGGCTTTCAGGCCACTGGCTTCCGCTTTGTTCCAAGAGGCGCCCTCACGAATCCCAACCACCACCTGGGCACCACTATCTCGCAGATTGAGGGCATGGGCATGGCCTTGACTTCCAAACCCAATCACCGCGATTTTTTTCTTCAGAATTTTGTCTTTTTTAGCATCTTTGTCATAAGAAATTTTCATAAGGAACACCCGTAAATTTTAAGGTTTGTTGACGTATGTCCATGAGGACTTGAAATATTGGCAATTTTCAATACCCGCTCAGGGCTTTTCGAGGATCACATCCACTCGACTGCATCATAATGTGAAGTAGATGAAGGAGAGACCCTCAGTTCGCTTTCGCGATGGGCCGAGGTTGACTGACTACAGATCGAGCTGGCTCACGTGCAATAGCAATTCGTCCCGTTCGCACCAACTCTTTGATACCTAAGGGCTGGAGCAAGGAAATGATCGCTTCCACTTTTCTGACATCACCCGTAATCTCGATCGTATAGGAGGTTTGGGAAGAATCAACCACACTGGCGCGAAAAATGTCGGCAATCCGCAAAGCTTCTGCTCGATCTTCTGGTCGAGTATGCACTTTAATCAAGGCGGTTTCCCGTTCAACAAACTCATTTTCAAACAGATCGACAACCTTGATCACATCAATAATCTTGTTGAGTTGTTTGAGAATTTGTTCAATGATGCGATCATCCCCACTGGTGACCAAGGTCATCATGGAGACGGTCGGATCCATCGTCGGAGACACCGACACACTTTCAATATTGAATCCACGTCCACTAAACAACCCTGCCACCCGAGACAGGGCGCCAGATTTATTTTCTAAGGTTAACGAAATAATATGTTCCACATTTGTACTCTTTCTCTAAGCCGTCAGTATGGTATCTTTTCCTTCCCCTGAAACTTGGCTGCCCACAGGAGAACGCTTTTGTAATTCCGGTGGATCAGACAGGATCATTTCATGATTACACCCTCCGGCAGGAATCATGGGATAACAATTCTCAAATTGATGCACAGGGACATCAATAAAAACAGGCTTATCAATACTCAACGCTTCCCGAATACCATCATCGACTTCACTGACTTTTTCGATGCGTAATCCGGCGGCTCCATACGCTTCGGCTAATTTCACAAAGTCAGGTGTTTCGTCCAGATAACTCGCAGCATACCGCCCTTCATAGAACAAATCTTGCCATTGACGAACCATGCCATGGAACCGGTTATTAATGACAAACACCTTCACCGGCAATTTGGCCACGACGGCCGTGGCTAACTCTTGGGTATTCATTTGCACACTCCCATCACCAGCGATGCACAACACCAAGCGTTTTCTGAAAGCGGCTTGGGCTCCGAGAGCTGCAGGAAATCCAAACCCCATGGTTCCCAACCCACCCGAGGTCAACCAATTTTGAGGGTTCGCTAATTTAAAGAATTGGGCTGCCCACATTTGATGCTGCCCCACATCCGTGGCCACAATGGGTTCTCGATCCGCCGTCAACTGGTATAGCCGGTCAATTAAATATTGCGGTTTAATCTTCCCTTCTGGATCTTGCTCGTAGGCCAGAGGATGGGCTTGTTTCCATTCATTGAGTTGATCCCACCACGGCTTGCGAAGTTCCCGTTGGTCCCCATTCACCGTGGCCCGCAAGACGTTATTCAGTTCAGTCAGCACCCGTTTGCAATCGCCCACGATCGGAATATCCACATGGATATTTTTTCGAATCGAGGTGGGATCAATATCCACATGAATAATCTTGGCACTAGGACAGAACTCTGAAACTTTCCCGGTGACCCGATCATCAAACCGAGCGCCAATCGCAATCACCAAATCGGAATAATGCATGGCCATATTCGCCGCATAGGTTCCATGCATCCCCAACATCCCAAGGGATAATGGATGTTCACCGGGCAATCCGCCCAATCCCATGAGAGTCATATCCACAGGGATTTGGGTCATTTCTGCTAATTCCCGTAATTCCGCCGAAGCCCCAGACAAGATCACGCCTCCCCCAATATATAAAATGGGGCGACGGGATTTCATAATAGCATCGGCCGCTTGTTTGATTTTCCACTTACTCCCCTCATAGGTTGGGTTATAGCCCCGCAGAGAGACAGAATCAGGATATTTAAAATCCGCTTTATCCATAGAAATGTCTTTAGGAATATCAACCAACACCGGACCAGGACGACCGGTAGACGCGATATAGAACGCCTCTTTTATGGTTTGCGCTAAATCATTTACATCTTTTACCAAAAAGTTGTATTTGGTAACGGGGCGACTGAGCCCGATGTTGTCAGCTTCTTGAAATGCATCGTTGCCAATCATGGCGGTCGGCACTTGACCAGAAAAACACACCATGGGGACAGAATCCATATAGGCGTCAGCCAAAGCCGTAACCACATTGGTCATCCCTGGACCAGAGGTAATAAGTGCCACACCAGGTCTGCCCGTCGCTTTGGCATAGCCTTCAGCCATATGACCAGCACCCTGTTCATGACGAGTGAGGATCACCTCAATATCTTTTTGTTGATGCAGCACATCAAAAATTTTGAGCACTACACCACCCGGAAGAGCAAAAATGGTTTTGACCCCCTCACGTTTCAGGGATTCAAGGAAAATTTCGGCACCGGTGATTTGTGCCATAATCCGACCTCACAAAAGTTAACACCCTTTCGGGTAAAAATATAAAAAACCAGGGCACCCTCCAGGTATTCAAAATGGAGAGAACATCAGCTTTTCTGCGAACTTGGAGCTTAAACATATCATTTTAGTCTTGTCAAAAACTCAAGTCAACAGAAAGGACTTTCTGAGGGCACCTCCCGGTCGAGCCCGGATTCTCCTCAAATTATCTCTACCAAAAACCGTCTGAGCCATCGATTCGACCGACCCCTCACAAACAATGTCCAGTTTAACCCTGGAATCTTCCTCGATTTTTATCAATAATGATAAAAGATATGATGGACTCATTTTCTAGATTTCTCGAAGATGCTGAACACCACAGCCTTCGCCGATACCTCCGGGAGCTTCAGTCTCCCTGCCAAGAGACTATCCAAATCGATGGGAAACCCCACCTCCTGTTTGCCTCTAATGACTACCTCGGGTTGGCCAATCATCCAGCAGTCAAACGCGCAGCAATAGCGGGTATCGAACAATGGGGAGTCGGGGCAGGGGCCTCACGACTCATCTCGGGAACCTCATTTCCTCATCTGGCCCTTGAACAGGATCTAGCGGCATTTAAAGGAACCGAAGCTGCACTGACCTTTGGGTCTGGATACCTCACGAATGTAGGCTGCCTTCCTTCCCTCATCGGCCCAGGTGGACTCATTATGGCTGACGAACTCTGTCATGCGAGCCTCTTGGATGGCTGCCGGTTAACCCGTGCCGACGTCAAAGTGTTTCACCATAATGATCCCGCCCACCTCCAACAACTTCTAGGCAAACGGACATCAGCTCGCCAAACTCTTATCCTCACGGAAGGAGTCTTTAGCATGGATGGGGATATTGCCCCCATACCGGACCTTCTCAAAGCAGCCCACCAATATGATGCCCAGCTTCTCATTGATGATGCCCATGGAACAGGCGTCATGGGGAAAAATGGACGAGGGACCCTTGAACATTTCAATCTCAGCCCTGACACAGTCTTTCAAATGGGAACCTTGAGTAAAGCCTTGGGTGTGAGTGGAGGCTATATGGCAGGCACCACTTCTTTTACTCACTATCTGGTGAACACCGCTCGTTCATTTATCTTTACCACTGCCCCTCCTCCAGCCATAGCCTGTGCGGGAAGGGAAGCCTTAAAAATTCTGCAACAAGAACCGGAACGACGAACGCGTTTATGGGAAAATCGAAAATCCATGCATGACGGCCTTTTGGCTTTAGGATTTACCTTAACCAACAGCGGAAGTCCCATCCTTCCAGTCATCGTTCCCAACGCCCAACAGGCGTTGGATTTCAGCCAGCACCTTATGGAAGCGGGCATCCTCATTCCAGCCATTCGCCCTCCCACCGTTCCCAAAGATTCGAGTCGTCTCCGGATCACCGTCACCTCAGAACATACTCCGGAACACATTGCGAAGGTCATCCGTATCTTCAAGACCGTCGGAGAAAAAATGCGGGTCATTTAAAATAAAAAAGCCCTGAAAAAGAAATAGCGTTTAGGAAGGTTTTGGAACGCCTAGCAGATAGGTGGCGATTTTGGCTAACGCGCCAGCGCTTAATTTTTTCCCATACCAACGCGGCATCACACGATCCGGGTACCCGGGCACCACATAGGCACCTGGCTCAAGTATGGACTCCACCACATACTCCCATTCCGTTTCTGCCGTTCCGGCATATTTCGGATCCGCCAATCGCTGAGCCGCAGTGTTCCATAACAACAACCTAGGCCCTTCTCGGCCTTTCGCACCGGGAATGCCCTGAATGGTATGGCAGACAGGACATCCCGATTGACGAAACAATGTGTCGATCGGTTCTTTTCCCGTGGCCAAGGGTACATTCTCCATAGAAATGACTTCTTTCTTGGCCTTGGGATCTTGTTGCTTCAAATCGTCCTGGGAGTCTGACTCAAACAAGAGACCGGACAAGGATATGATCATGCCAATACACACCACCACCACAATCAGCCAGGTTTCTCGATCTAGCTTCTTTTTTTTCTGAGCAGGTGCCATACACAAAAGTTCGTCAATTGTGAGAAGTTTCTCTTTCCTGATCCGTTAACATATTTGGAATCGTCCTCAGGTTTCGCGAAACCAATGTTATTCGGCTACAATGATCAACATGGTTACAATGGACCCACCATTTGCTCCACCCTTTTTCCTGAGCAACCCTCATGTCATGACGCTCCTTCCACGAAAATGGCCAAGGGGTCAGATACTCCATGAAGTCCCTCAAGAAACACGACTGGTTCGCATTGATCAAGAAACTCAGATTCTGACCGTATGTAATTGGCAGACGCGACGTCAACACCATCCTACCCTGCTCTTAGTACATGGATTGGAAGGGTGTTCTGAGTCGCATTACATGAAAGGGTTGGCTCACAAGGCCTGGCATGCGGGCATGAACGTGTTGCGCATGAACCAACGAAATTGCGGCGGGACCGAACACCTCACCCCCACCCTGTACAATAGCGGCCTAAGTGGTGACCTACGAACGATTCTCACGGAGTTAGTCAATGAAGATGGGTTGGAGAGCATATGGGTCGTTGGCTATTCAATGGGTGGAAATCTGACATTACGTATGGCTGGGGAATTGGGACATTCCCTTTCTGCATTGAAGGGTATTGGAGCCATTTGCCCGAATATCCATCCGGCTGCCTGTGTTGAGGCATTAGAACGACCGAGAAATTTCATCTATCACAATTTTTTCTTGTCCAGTTTAAAGACCCGATTGGTAAGAAAGGCAAAGCATTTTCCAGGTAAGTTTGATCTCTCACCCTATCCTCACATTAAAACTCTTTCAGCCTTTGACGATGTGTACACCGCCCCCTTTGGAGGCTATAAAGATGCCGCTGACTATTACGAACGAGTAGGAGCCCGCCACCTCGTTCATGACATTCAAGTACCGACGCTCATCATTGTGGCCCAAGACGACCCATTTATTCCCTACCATACGTTTAACATTGCGCCACTTCAGAACAATTCCCATATTCAATTAGTAGCACCCAACCATGGCGGGCATTGTGGATTTTTTCAGAAGACTGTCTCGACAGAAGATCGATTTTGGGCAGAAAACCGAATCCTAGATTTTATTGTAGAAACCAAAGACTAAGCCCAAAGTCGAACGACCAGAAAAATCCCCAACATTGAGATAGCTAAGGCCATTTTAGCGGCAATTCCCAACGCCAGCCCCAACGTTGCTCCAACACCCGCACGACCCGCCGCCTGCAAATTGCCGCGTACGGTCAGTTCCCCAACAACAGCTCCAAGAAAAGGCCCAACGATCACGCCGGGAAGACCCAAAAACAGACCAACCACTCCACCAAGCGTCGCACCCACAATCGCGCGACCCGAAGCCCCAAAACGCTCCACACCAAAAGCGGTAGCCGCGAAATCCAGAAGATACATCAGCACAGCCATACCACCCAAGACCGACAGCGTGCCCCATCCAACATACGCAAAATCTTCTGCCCATGCAGCCGTCACTAAACCGGCGAACAATATGGGAGGACCGGGAAGAGCAGGCAACACTAACCCGCCTAACCCAATCCCAATGAGGACAACTGCCATGACCCAAACGAGGATATCGACACCCATGGTTGAATCTAACAGATGTCTCCCAACTACTGAAAGCAAGGCAAACGATTAAGGAAAGAAGAGGTTTGGCTTTAGAGGCCTGTTAAAAAATTTAAAATGCTCTCGTTAACAGATTGATCCTGACAAACACCCAAAAACAGCAGAATGGACAGGGACTGTTCAAAAAGGCCACCTTCTCACCCGCTCAACCCCGGTGCACCAAAACGACCCTAGCCACGGGCAAGGTCGCAAGAATAGAAAAAATAGGACTAGTCTCTAGTTGCTAGGGGAAAAGAGGACGCTCAAGATCCCAACATACAAGCGACCAACCCAAAGAACGCAGCTGGTGGGGGTTTTTCAACAGTCCTTTTAGGAGATTAGGGCACAAACCGGTGTAGCGCTTCAAAATATTTTCGACTAGTTTGTTGGACCACTTCTTGAGGAAGATGAGGGGGAGGAGGTTGATGATCCCACCCGATGGAATCAAGATAATCGCGCACAAATTGTTTATCAAAGCTAGGCTGGGAACATCCCGGTTGATATTGATCCTTCGGCCAGAATCTGGATGAATCAGGTGTCACCAGTTCATCAATGACCATCAATTCTTTGGTCTGCGAATCCAACCCAAACTCAAATTTGGTATCAGCAATAATAATATCGCGTTCGGCGGCGAACGCTGCGGCACCCTCATAGATGGCAATACTCACCTGCTTCACTTGCTCGGCTAATTCCTCCCCAATTAACTCTTTCATGCGATCATACGAAATATTTTCATCGTGACCTTCTGTGGCCTTCGTCGATGGGGTAAACAACGGCTCAGGAAATTTATCTGATTCTTGCAAACCGGATGGCAGCGGTTGCTCACAGACCGTACCTTTCTGTTTATACTCCTTCCACGCCGACCCTGAGATATACCCTCGCACGATACACTCCACCGGAAGAGGTTCGGCTTTTTTGACCAACATACTCCGTCCCTCCAATTGATCTTTATAAGGATGACAAGACTCAGGGTATTCATCGGGATTCATCGAAAGTAAATGATGGCCGACCAACACGTCACTGGGCCACAAATGATCAAACCAAAATTTCGTCAGTTGAGTCAGCACGTAGCCTTTGCCGGGAATACCCTCCGGAAGAATGACATCAAACGCGGAAATGCGATCGGACGCAATCAACAATAGCGAATCTCCTAGATCATACATATCCCGGACTTTGCCCTGACGCCTGGTCCCCAAGGTCGTCAGTGGTGAATCCACAAACACCCGCCGGGTCCAATCAGTTTTCATTTCTTCATTCTCCCCATGGTTTCAATATTGTTTCTGAAAACATTCCCGCAAAGGTTTCATCAAATTATGGAGAGGGGACTCCACACCTCAATCATAAAAAGCCTCTTCTACTAGTAAAATGGAGTCGAAACTGTCAAGATGCCCCAAGGTATAATGCTCGTACTCAATCGACGTATTGATATTGCAAAGATCCATCAAAGAAACCAAAGGTTCTTCTTGATCTGTGTGAAAAGATGAGGGTAGAACGCCTCAGAACCTAACGATTCACCAGCAATTGTATCGAAACCCAAAGCCCCAGGATCCCTCGTGAGCCTCAAACCACCCTCCCCTTCCCGTCGGTTTCTCCGTCAACTGCACGAACCCAGTAAAAAATATATGGAGGAATGGATCGACGTTCCTGCCCATATTCACCATGTGGCCCATCGAATGGCGAATCCTCCTCTGGAACGACCTCAATCCCGCAAGGAGTTCCAAGCCCTTCTCGAGGCACTGGAGATTCCCGAAGAGCAAGCAATCATCGCAGACAAATTTGGGTATGGCGCACGAGTCGCGGCAAATGGGGATCGGTTACTCGTCACATGGGAGGCCCATACAGAATATTACAGTTACCAGGTGTGGCACATTCCGGATGATAAGCTGGCCCCTCTTGATTTTGGGCCCATGACCTTTCCAGATTATGTGTTCCCGTTTTCGCCACTGGGCATTCAAGTCAACGCGCTCGACCTCCTGATTCTCCCCAGCTCAGAATTTTCGCCTGAAGAACTTCGAACCGCAATGCCCGGGCCTCAACTGTATGGAAGTCGGGTTTTTGAAGAGAAGATTTCGATCGTCGCAAGTTTTACCCCCGATGAATTTCACCGCGAACGGTATATGGTGTTTGGCCCACCCTATCCCGTGCTCCTTCAAAAAATCACCCATGTCATTGATGCCATAGTGGCACTGGAAAATTATACCCACTTGATTCTGTTGCCGTATCAAGCATTCTCTCAATCAGTGGATCAAGTCCACAAATTTGAACAGAAGCATTTATACCAACGAGGAATGATCACCGATCAAATCGAACATGCTAAGGCAGAGACCTTGCAAAAATGGCTCACGGTTCTCACGCAAGACTTTATGCGCGTGAGTCGATTAGCGGAATCCATGCGATACAAGCTGTCAGCCACCGTGCCCTATGATTCTATCATTCGGGCTAACCTCGATGCGCTGCAAGAAGTTTCAATCCCGGGTTGCCAAAAAATATCAGACTACGTCAACCGGAAAGTGATTGGCGTAGCAGGAGGATACCAAGCACACTTACGACGAATTGATGCCTTGGTGCACGATTTTGAAGGCACCATCGCCGTCATTCGCACCAAAGTGGAACTTCTGCTGCAGGATCAAAATCTCTCCCTGCAGGATCAAAATCTCAAACTTCTGAGTAGCGTCGATAAAACCACTAAAAGCCAAGCCATCCTCCAAAAAACGGTAGAAGGCTTGTCAGTGGTTGTCATCGCCTATTACTTGAGTGGCCTGGCCAGCTATGTGTTTAAGGCATTACACGAAGTCGGGTGGCTGGAAAACTAC
>CAZKRH010000118.1:0-5081 GCA_964555115.1 uncultured Nitrospiraceae bacterium
GAATTCATTTCCAGATTGAGGCCAGGGAGGTCCAAAGATGAAAAGAAATTCCACAACAAATCAATGACCTCAACATCAACAAAAGGATGACTTTTTCCAATGGCTTCGACCCCAAATTGGTGGAATTGTCGAAACCTCCCCGCTTGAGGACGTTCATGTCTGAACATGGGTCCAATATAATAAAATTTTTGTAGTTGGGAAGATTCCCCCAAGTGGTGCTCAATATAGGCACGGGCCACACCTGCCGTTCCCTCTGGGCGAAGAGTCAGCGAGGATCCATCTCGATCGGGAAAGGTATACATTTCCTTTTCTACAACGTCCGTAGCTCCTCCGATACTTCTGATATAAAGCTCAGTGGGCTCAAAAATGGGAATACGAATTTCTTGGAACCCGTAGTTTTTGGCAAAGCGGTGGGCCATGTCCTCGACGATATTCCACCGAGGCATACTTTCAGGAAGGATATCCTTCACCCCTTTTATGCTCCGAAACGTGCTCATTTCTCGTCCATTTTGGTGATCGGTCCTGAATATAAAGGGGGCTGGAGGGGGAGTCAATGAATGAATGAGGAACGGTCGGGATGCAGAAAACCTATAATTCGCGTCCAATTTCTTTTCTATATCATGAGAAAATAAGAGAAAAAGATCAAAGTCCTCAGATTGACAGCGAGGAGGCTGCCCACTACAATGAAACGTTTGTCGGATCTTTACATACCAAAGTGAGTATTTGCCATGTCACAGACGTTTAGAAAGCCATCGAATTTAAAAAGAAAACGGGACCACGGATTTCGAAAGAGAATGAGTACGAAAAATGGAAGAAAGGTGATTGCCAGACGTCGGAAAAAAGGTCGGCAACGCCTGACTGTTTCGGATGAATAAAGGTCAAATGACCTCGCCAGGGTTGTTTCTTAAAAAAAAGCCGGACTTTGATAGAGTCAAGCAGTACGGAAAAAGGCTCACCACCCCGCTATTCAATTTACTTTCCTTTCAAACCCATTCGCCATATTCAAGAATAGGAATCGTGGTGAGCAAACGGCTAGGAAAGGCGGTGGTGAGAAATCGCGCCAAAAGACTCTTTCGTGAATTAGTGAGGAATTCTCACAATGTTCTGATTCCCGGAGTGGATCTCATTGTATTTCCAAGGGTGGAAGCACTTTCATCAACGTATGCAGCTCTTTTGGCTTCTTGGAATACAACCCTTAAAGAAAAGTCTCTGACAACCTTACATGCGCCACATCATCCTTAAAATCATCCGTGCTTATCAGATTTGTTGTTCTCCCTATTTGGGTCCCTGCTGCCGATTTGATCCAACATGTTCTCACTACGGCTATGAGGCCATTCTCCGGTTTGGGATTTTCAGGGGTTGTTCTTTGACCCTCCGTCGGTTGCTGAAGTGTCACCCATTTCATCACGGTGGCTTAGACCCTGTCCCTAAACCGAAGTGATGCGCATCAATCATCAGCCTGGTCCAATCATCCCCCCTCCATTGTCAATTTCAATTACAAAGTGAAATTTGGGACGGTGAACATTAAATTCGAGGTCATACATTAAATGGAAAAGAGAGTCGTTCTTTTCCTGATTTTGTCCTTAGCCATTATTTTTGGTTATGACTTTCTGTTGAAGGAATTTGGTTTTCTTCCGCCTTCTGATTCATTGGTTTCGCAATTTGCGCAGATAGGATCCCCTGAGCAGGAACAGCAGGAAGCAGAAAACCGTGAATACCTGGAAAACGGTTCTCTACAAGAAAAAATAGATAACCAACACCCCAATTTCAGTTCACCAAGCGAGGCCCAGGCGGTTGATGAAGAGATTGAGGTGGTGGAAACCCCCTTAATTCACGTGGAAATCACGAATAAAGGGGCCGAGATTCAAAGTTGGGCTCTAAAAAAATATCTTACCCAAAACTCGGATGACCCCCACCCCGTCGAACTTGTGTATCCAGAAGGGCAGTTTGCTGGTCCTCTCTCTTTAGAAATTGCGGATCAAGATATCACCAACATATTGCAGGAAGGTATCTATTCCGTTGAACGAGACTTTGAAATTCTGGATGACACCCATCCTACCGGGCACCTGACCTATTCTCTGCGAGACGCCGATAAAGGCCTTTGGATTCAAAAGAAACTTACATTCCATCATGATTCGTATGTGATTGATGTGTCCATCAGTTCGGATGGATTGGTGAGTGATGTTGATGTCGTCCTGGGGACGAATTTTGGTGTGGTGGAATGGGGACAAGGGTTTATTGGGTCGTTGGGACTAGCATGGATGATGGCGGATGGGGAAGCGACCGTGGAAAAGGAAACTCCAGATCCCGAACTCAGTCGAGGGGGCGATATTAAATGGGTGGCCCTTCAAGATAAATATTTTCTCAGCGTGATTATCCCTCAGGGGGCGACTGGATTAAAAGCTCAGACGGAAACCGAACGAGTCGTGACCTCAAGCGTCACCTTTCCTCAGGGATCAGGAACCTCTCGCCATTCGTTCCAGTTGTACGCCGGTCCCAAGCAATTCGATATATTAAAAAGTTTTGGGTTAGGCCTTGAAGATACGATTGATTTCGGATGGTTTATTTATGATAGTTGGACGGTGGTCAAAGCGGTGGCGAAACCGCTCTTTTATGTCTTGCGATTTTTTTACGACTACACCCAAAACTATGGCGTTGCCATTATTCTCCTCACCTGTTGTATTAAGCTGCTCTTTGTTCCCCTGCAATATAAAAGTTATAAGTCGATGCAGGGCATGCAAAAAGTGCAACCCAAGGTGGCGGCCCTCCAAACCAAATACAAAGATGATAAAGAAAAACTCAATAAGGAACTCATCCAGCTGTATAAAGATCATAAGGTAAATCCCGTGGGAGGGTGTTTACCGATGATTCTCCAAATGCCCGCCTTTGTGTCTTTGTTCAATATTTTATATATGACGGTTGATCTCAGGCAGGCACCCTTCATGTTGTGGATTCACGATCTTTCCATCCAGGATCCGTACTATGTGTTTCCCGTATTAATGGGCGTGTCCATGATTCTTCAACAAAAAATCATGCCTACGACAATGGATCCCACCCAAGCGAAAATGATGCTCATTTTGCCAGTGTTTATGACATTTATATTTATCAATTTTCCTGCCGGTCTCGTGTTATATTGGTTCACCAACAATTGCTTAACGATTTTGCAACAGTTTGTAACCGATCGATATATTTTTAAAAAACCCACGTTTACCCAAGAGGCCCCACCTCCGGAAGAACCCACAAAATTATCCCCTCAATCCGGTAAAAAGAAAAAAGGAAAAGGCTCAAACAAAGCCGCCTAATCCTTTTTCACAAAAGGACCTTCGATGCTTCAGCCCTTTGACGACACCATTTGTGGAGTGGCAACTCCCTTGGGGGAAGGGGGGATTGGAATCATTCGCGTAAGTGGGAAAGATGCGCTGGCCATTGCGAGCAAATTGGTCAGGCTTCGATCACGGAAAGCCCTGAACACCGTAAGCAGTCACCACATGAATTTGGCAGATATCGTCGTGTCAACATTAGATGAACACGGAAAGCCTTCCGACGAGATAATAGATGAAGCCATGGTGGTGACCATGAAGGGACCACGATCCTTTACCGGAGAGGATGTCGTGGAAATTCATGCCCATGGGGGACCACTTATTCTCCAATCCATTTGTCAGGCGTTGGTAAAAAACCAGTCCAGATTGGCCGAACCAGGTGAATTTACCAAACGCGCTTTTCTCAATGGACGGCTGGATTTAACTCAAGCCGAAGCGGTCCTCGATACGATTAAAGCCACAACTGAAAAAAGTCTGAAAGCGGCCCAATGTCAATTGAGGGGTGGGTTGAAACACAAGGTCGATCAACTGCGAGATCAGCTGATTAAGATTTTAGCCCATTTGGAAGCCGGTTTAGATTTTGTTGAGGAAGATATTACCTTCATTCAAGCAAATGAAATTCGTGAGGGGCTTCAGGCTGTAGAAAACGATATCACCCAACTGCTTGAAAGTTATCAGGAAGGACGAATTCTGCGAGATGGCATACGAGTCGCCATCATTGGCCGTCCCAACGTGGGGAAATCCAGTTTACTCAATGCCTTGCTAGATGCTGATAGGGCCATCGTGTCGTCAATACCAGGAACCACTCGTGACATTATCGATGAGGTGTTAAATATTAAGGGGATCCCTGTTCGATTGATTGATACGGCTGGATTTCGGGATACCCCAGATTCGATTGAAGAGGAAGGAATTCGCCGGACTCGTGATGCCGTTGATCAAGCCGACTTGGTATTGGTGGTCTTGGATGGATCAGAAATTTTACTTGAAGCCGACAGGCAAATTATTCAAGAATATGCCGGACGGCGTTTGGTCGTGTTGTTAAACAAATGTGACTTAAGTCACCAGTTCTCACTTGAGAAATTTCAAGACGAATGGAAACACCTGGACGGGAAGGAAAGCCCGCAAGATCAACAGGAATTTAAGGTCATTCGGATTTCCGCCAAGCATGGAATTGGTCTTGATTTACTGAGAGATACAATCGGAGAATTTTTCCTCCGGAAAGGTTTTGAAGTTGGGCATTCTGAATTAATCACCCAGCTTCGTCACAAAGAGGCCTTGCACCAGGCCGTAGAATCAATTCATAGGGCTATACAATCCGTCGATGATTCTTTGTCTGGAGAATTTATTGCCTTGGATATTAGAGGGTCCCTTGATGGTTTAGGGCAGATAACCGGAACGATTAGCCAAGAGGACATTCTTGATAAAATTTTTAAAGATTTTTGTATTGGGAAGTAACAGGTAAATCCAAATGGCCATTGAACGCGATATTGTGGTGATTGGTGGGGGACATGCAGGTTGCGAAGCGGCTTTAGCTGCAGCCCGAATGGGTGCCAAGGTCGTACTCCTGACGATCGACAAAGATAAAATTGCTCAAATGCCCTGTAATCCAGCCGTCGGTGGAATTGCGAAAGGCCATTTGGTGAAAGAAATTGATGCCTTAGGAGGCCAAATGGGTGTCAATACCGATCAGGCGGGAATTCAATTTCGTATTCTCAATACCAGAAAAGGTCCTGCTGTTCGAGCTCACAGGGTGCAATGTGA
>CAZKRH010000119.1:0-44624 GCA_964555115.1 uncultured Nitrospiraceae bacterium
CATCATCACGGATCGTGCTTAATGCCTGCCAGGCAGGGGCGCACAGAACTGCCACTGGCGCAAGTAAGAAACCATAAAAATAGGGAAAGCTGTTACGGTATACGAGTAGAGCCCCAATGGGCGCAGCAAGTATGGCCATTTCCAGCCAGCGAAACCGATCGGCTCCCTGCGTCGTTGCTAATCGCATTACGGTCAAGATTCCCCCGGCGGCGATAAATGCCCAGACAACAAAATCAATCAAGAGACTGGTCAAGAAGGTCGGGAATTGTGGAAACAATCCAGCATCACGCACCGTTTTCGTAAAACTGATCGTCGCGGCGTTCGACGCGTCTAACATCGGCTTTGCGGGAAGTGAAAGATCGTGGAACCAATAGAGGACGACAAAGGCACTGATTGCAGCGCCGAGCGCCAAGGCTAATCGTTGAATGGCATCCGTTCTGCGCTCCTTAAGAAAAACAGGCAGGGCGAGGACGAGGAGGAAGGATGGGAAAAAGACTGCTGCCTTAATCGTCACCATCCCTGCAATGCCGAAGAGCGTGCCGGCAAATACCGCCCGAAGGATGTTACTTGGCCGTAGCACCACGAGATCAAAAGCAGCAAGAATAAAAAAGATCGCAATGGGGTCGGTTCGAAAACTCGCTCCTCCCCGAATCACATAGGAAAAACACAGATAAGCCAATGCGGCAAACAGCCCACTCGACCGATCCGTAAGGCGGGTGGCAATCCGATAGAGGAAAAACGCCGTCAACCCGTGCAGGACGAGCATGACAAAACGGGCTGCAATAATTTGATCCGCCTCATTGACTGAGACTGTGGGGAGCCATGTAAAAACGTGGACATGAATTGATTGTAATCTGCCTGTAAGATCCCCTGTTAGGTAATCGTGGACTTTGGAAAGAAAGAAAAATTCGTCCCAATTGAGATTGAAGCTGCGCACGAATTGAACTCGAAGCAAAAGTGCGAACACAATCAACGAAAGGAGAATGTGGGTTTCGTACTCAATGATTCGCTTCAACATGAATCCGTGTTCCAGTTTTTCTAATTCGGTTCGGCACGAAGGTAGCAGGAACCGAAACTCCGGGAATGGAAGGTGAATGGGGAAACCATCTGGGTGTCTCGCTCTGAACTCGTCGCGACCTCAAGACAAGCAGTATCAACTTATGGTAAACGTGGTCTTCACCACTCCTGGCTGTACTCCCCTCGTTGGAGAAATACAGGGAGGGGGAAAGTGGTCGCACCTATCTCTTGGGTCTATCTTGTCCCTCCTTTTTATCGGAAAGACCCCTCTCCGCTTAAGACTGTCAAGCATAAAAAGTCTGAGGCATAGCCTTCCTCCTTTCTAAAAAATTGGTTTGGCCCTTGATACAAATAGTTATAGCCCTCAACACCACTATCCTTCCGACCTTACCAAGGAAAACCATTTCGATTTAACACACAATAACTACGCAAAAAATTTCGCTTTGAATACCCTCGTCACACGATTGATATCCTTGAGGTGCCCTTAGAAAGGGGGACAACTCTACCGAAACAACGAAAAAGATTGATGGTTTCTTTGGAAATGGCCAATATTGGCTGCCTCACAACGAGGAATCCCCCCTCATTCTATTTAACTTCACCGAAGAGTCACCTTTAGCTTCGGTCACTTTTCCATCTACTCCTAGGCCTATCAACTTCTCTCATATATTCAAGGGGTACTATTTCCCCGCCGAAACAATATAGGGAAAGTCTCTATTGTTCCAGGTCATGAAGAAAACAACAGGAAGGTAGCTAAATCCACCTAATACAGTTACGCGGCTTAATGAGTGTAAGTTTTTCCAATGACCTTTTACTTGTCTCCTACACCCATATCATTTCCTTCCCTATCGTCTTCGATAGGGAAATTCTTCCTATCTAGTGGTTTCTTGTTGAGTTTAATCCACAGAAAATTAGGTGAGTGTTCCTTGCTTAAATCGGTATGGAAAATCAAAATTTTTCTAGGCTTCCAGATTCAGGTCTGTCCCTCCTTCAAGAGTGGAATGCCCACAATTTACTTTTCATGAAAGCCCATGTCATTTACTACGCTTGACGACCAATCTATTTTGGATAAAGCCCCTGAGCTCAATCGGGTTTCAGGAACTCCAGTGATGTGCGTCGATCTCGATGGAACCCTCTTAGCGACAGATTCTCTTTGGGAATCCATTTTCACCCTTCTCAAACAAAATCCCTGGTCTTTGTTGTATTTTCTCCCTTGGCTTCTACAGGGAAAAGCCAAATTCAAATCTGAAATTTCCAAACTCGTCTCTCTTGACCCCAAAATTCTCCCTTATAGGATGGAAGTATTATCGTACTTAGAGACTTTAAAGAAGGAAGGGAGAGAACTTATTTTGGTCACTGGATCTCATGAACGCATTGCCCATTCGGTTGCCGATCACCTTGGGATTTTTTCAGAGGTCATTGCCAGCAATGATCATGTCAATCTTACTGGAACGATCAAGGCCAGGATTTTGGAAAAGCATTTTGGTGCCAAGGGATTTGACTACATGGGAGATAGCTCCGCAGACTTACAGGTCTGGCCCATGGCCCGCCATGCCATTTTAGTGCATCCTTCTCAATCTGTTTTACGGCAAGCTTCGGATACTTCAACCATCCATCATGTTTTTCCTTCACCTCACAACTCCATTTCTCTTTACTTAAAGGCCTGTCGGTCACATCAATGGGTGAAAAATACTTTACTTTTTTTACCTTTGTTATCTGCCCACCACCTTTTTAACATACAGGCGTTATTCCTTGCTTCCATGGCTTTTATATCCTTTAGTCTATGGGCTTCAGCTTTCTATATTGTCAATGATCTCATTGATCTCCCCGCAGATCGAAGGCACCCCCATAAACAACACCGGCCCTTTGCCTCGGGGTCTCTCTCGATTACCCAGGGGTTAACCTTCATCCCTGTTCTCCTTGGTCTTTCTTTAGGAATCTCTTTCTTAACCCTCCCCATAAATTTCTCCATTTTTCTTGGCTTGTATGCTCTCATCACCACTGCATATTCTCTTGTCCTTAAAAAGATGGTTATTCTAGATGTCCTTACACTTGCGGGATTCTACACGTTACGCGTTGTTGCCGGCGGTGCCGCAGTGGGTGTTCCAATTTCAGCATGGCTGTTAGCCTTTTCAGTATTTTTCTTTTTGAGTCTGGCGTTTGGGAAACGCCACGCGGAACTTCAATTGAGAAAGGTCAGTCGACGACAAGGTATTGAGCGACGAGCCTATCTTGGAGTAGATAAAGAAATGCTCGCTGTCATGGGTACGACAAGCGGCTATCTTTCTGTGTTAGTCCTTGCACTCTATATCAATAGCCCTGAAGTGTTTGAACATTATTCACATCCCAACATGTTATGGTTGGCCTGTCCCATTCTGCTGTATTGGATCAGTAAAACATGGATCCTGGCTCACCGCGGGAACCTTGACGATGATCCCTTAGTCATTGCCCTACAGGATCCAACCAGTTATGTGCTTGCCACCTTCTTGAGCCTCCTGGTCTTTTTCGCCATATAAGGAAGTGTACCTACATGAACTATGAATCTTGGGGGAGATATCCTAAAGCCACACCAACGGATATTTACCCTGTCCATTGGCAACACGAGGATATTCCCTTTTCTCATTGGGACCAATCTGTTCTTCCCTATGGTCAAGGAAGAAGTTATGGAGATGTTTGTTTAAATGACGGTGGGATCCTTTTACAAACCAGTCCACTTCAACGTTTTCTTTCGTTTAATGAAGAAACGGGAGTATTACGTTGTGAAGCTGGCACCACCTTCAAAGATATTTCAGACCTTATCGTCCCTCGAGGGTGGTTTATTCCGGTCACTCCAGGAACACAATTCGTATCCCTTGGCGGTGCCGTGGCCAATGATGTTCATGGGAAAAATCACCATAGGCAGGGCACCTTTGGTTGTCACGTTCTACAATTTTGTCTGTTGAGATCCTCTGGAGATCGACTGTTGTGCTCCCCGACTACGCATCCAGAATTATTCCGGGCCACAATTGGAGGCATGGGATTAACTGGATTACTTGTATGGGTAGAAATTCAGCTCCAACGAATTCAGAACCCTTGGATGATTGTAGAAAGAAAACGATTTACAAGCTTAGAGCAATTTTTTGATTATTCTTTGCAAGCTGATCAAACACATGAATATACCGTTGCCTGGATTGATGGCCTTCACCGAAAACCCGGAATTGTCCGAGGTTCCTTTATTTGTGGTAACCATCTTTCCCCTAGCCAACCCATTCCTTGCAATCCCAAAATTACGAACCAGGCCATCTATATTCCCTGTGACCTCCCTTCTTTTATGCTTAATCCCCTTTTCCTTAGAATGTTTAATAGTCTCTACTTCCACTTAACCCCTAAGAAACCCACGACCACTTTTGAATCCTATGAAAAGTTCTTCTACCCGTTGGATGCTATTCATCACTGGAATCGCCTCTATGGGAAAAAGGGATTTTTCCAATATCAATGTGTCATCCCGCCACCATTCGAACACGAGGGGATTACTTCAATTTTTAAACATATTCAACAAGCCAACCAAGGCTCTTTCTTGGGAGTCTTAAAACGATTTGGTACCATGGCTTCTCATGGCTTACTTTCCTTTCCAAGGCCCGGCACCACTTTGGCTCTGGACTTTCCCTTTCGAGGCGATACCACATTTCGCCTATTTTCTACTCTTGATTCAATTGTCCGAGATTATCAAGGAGCATTGTATCCGGCAAAAGATGCTCGAATGCCCGCTGCGGATTTCCAACAATATTTTCCTAGATGGCAGGAATTTTCACAATATATTGACCCCAAATTCTCATCAAGTTTTTGGCGTCGAGTGACGGGCTTGGTTGATCCTTCTCACCAAGACCAAAATCTTGAGAATATTCAAGAACCTATCCCCCAAGTCACTGACGCGTTTACCAGCCAACATTCTTGAAAGAAAGCGAGCTTCCACATGAAAGTCCTCATTATTGGTGCCACCTCAGCTATTGCTCAAGAGACTGCCAAACAATTCGCAGAAGAAGGTGCCGACCTATTCCTTGTGGGACGAAATTCAGACAAACTTCTGGCTGTCCAACAAGACTTAGGTGTACGTGGGGCACATTCCGTGGAAACATATGTGGCAGATTTAGATCACATTGAACAACATCCTACTATCCTTAAAAAATCGATCGAATACCTGGGACACCTCGATTCCGTCCTGGTTGCACATGGAACATTGAGCAACCAACAATCCTGCCAAAATAATGTCGCTGAAATGCTCAAAGAAATTCACACCAACATTTCCAGTGTATTTTCGTTACTCACCTATCTGGCAAATTATTTTGAGGATCAGAAACGGGGCACGATTGCGGTGATCACCTCGGTCGCAGGAGATCGAGGTCGACAGAGCAATTATGTCTACGGTGCAGCGAAAGGTGCACAAACTATTTTTCTGGAAGGATTGCGAAATCGCCTCACTAAATCTGGCGTCTCTGTCATCACGATTAAGCCAGGATTTGTCGATACTCCCATGACAGCCCACATCAAGAAAACGGCACTTTTTGCCGATAGTAAAGCGGTAGGGGGAAAGATCTACCAAACCATGAAACAGCCGCGCGATGTTCTGTATGTTCCTTGGTTTTGGTCTCCGATAATGTCCCTTATTCGGAGAATTCCTGAACCGTTATTTAAACGACTTTCCCTATAGGAGAGAAAAGTTAGAGGCAGGGTTTTCCGGCCTATCTCTCTCCATTCTTCTGAAGCATTGCTGGCCCTCCTTGGGCATTACTTCACATCCAAACCAGAGAATAAACTTTAACCCATGAGTCATGGTTTTAACGATTTTGGGATAGGCCAAACATGAGAATCTCCCATACAGTCAATTACAAACCCCCCTTGGCCTCACAAGAGTCTCACCCACAGAATTTTAATCTTCCTAATTCGTTAACCATTTTTCGCATTTTGCTTATTCCTGTTTTTTTAATTGTCTTTACCTCATCTTCTTGGAATTCCACACTGCTCCCCGCGGTCATCTTTTCCATAGCGGCCCTTACTGACCTCCTGGATGGATATCTAGCTCGCCGCAATGATCAAATCACCAATTTAGGACGTCTGCTCGATCCCATAGCTGATAAGCTTCTTGTCCTCGCTGGACTTATTCTTCTCGTTCAGTTTAATAGAGTGGAAGCCTGGCTCGCCATTGCCATTATGGCGAGGGAAATCGCTGTCGGTGGACTTAGATCCATTGCCGCAGCAGAGGGCATGATCATATCCGCAGACACCTTAGGAAAATACAAGGCATTTCTCCAAGTCATCGGGATTATCTGTCTTACGCTCCCCGCCTCTTTCGTCCTTCCCCATTTGGACATGTATTCTATCGGAACCACAATATTGTATATGTCATTGGTGCTAGGGATTTTTTCAGGCATTCAATATGGCCTTCGCGCCTTAGAGGCCCTTTCTCCGAATTATTCACAAAAAAGACCAACCTCTTCATAAAGGCATACTCTGACCCATTATTATTGTTTATCAAACATGGCTCCCCCTTCTTCAGCATTCATTCAAAGTCCCTTTGGGAAGTTTCTGGGACACCATCATGATCCAGACTGGACGGCTAAATGGACCAATTTGGCTATTCGAAATGGCCTGCTTCTTCTTGCCACCTTATTTATATTTCGTTTGGAAAAGATCTTTCTCTTCCAAGTTGTCCTTACGCCCATTGGCTGGCTAGCCATCTTCCTTCCAGAAATCGGAACAGTCCTATTTTTGGAATCTCTACTCTTGTTGGGAATATTTTGGGGAGGTTCTCCAACATCCCGCTTACCCCGCATTGGTTTTTACCTTGCACATGGGCTTTTATATCTCATTGCTCTGATTGAACATCAATTCTTACTTAAAACCGGCACTCAGGTTGATGCTACCCTGATCACGTATTCTGCTCGTCACGCACAAGAACTTGCTGGGGTATTGGGAAGTGGATTTGATAGTGGTCTTTTTATCAGGATAATTGTAGCTGCCTGTTGTTTTGCTCTTGGATTTACCGAGAATCCACATCCAATATTAACCAAGCGTTCCCTTCCGTATTTTCTTTGCAGCACGTTCCTTTTCTTTCCAGTTTCCTTGCTCTCTGCACAATCGTCCGGAGGAACCGGCCCCCCATTTTCATCAAAAATCTATTTTGATTTTTTTGTCCCCTATAATAAAAACATTCTCGCGCATATCGAACCATCGATATCTCCCCATGTTTTGTATGAAATCCCTGAACTCACCTCCACGACTACGACCCAACGACCAAATATCGTTCTGCTCATCTTAGAGTCAACTCGAGCACAAGTTGTGCCTCCGTATCAGACACCTTCCCAAGAGATTCGGACCCCATTCTTTTCAAAATTGTCCCAGGAGGGCCTCGTCTTTGATTCTGTCTATACCACTGTCCCACACACCTCTAAAGCGCTTGTCGGTATATTGTGCGGCATGTTTCCAAGGCTGACACAACCCATACAAGAATCAACCAATAATCCATTTCCTTTACGATGCCTTCCTGATCTTTTACAAGAGGTAGGATACCGTACCACGTTTATGCAAACGGCAAATGGCAAATTTGAAAATCGACCAGGTTTATTAACCAATTTGGGGTTTCAATCTTGGTCTCTTCAAGAAGATTTCATTGGTGATTATCAAAAGGTCGGATACTTTGGAATGGACGAATTTGCGATGGTCGACCCGGCAATATCATGGGCAAAAGAAAATCCTGAACAACCTTTCCTACTCACATTTTTAACCGTCACGACCCACCATCCTTACCAAACTCCTTCCATGGAGGAGTGGCCCAAACGCGGGGATGAATTTCAGGCCTACTTAGAGGCCATTGAACACTTAGATCATTTTGCGAGTACTGTGTACCAAAAACTCCAAGAGGCTCAACTGACAGACAATACTCTTTTTATTATCGTGGGGGATCACGGAGAAGCTTTTGGGGAACACTACCGAATGCAGCATGATGTCGTCCCATATGAAGAAGTGATTCATGTTCCTCTCTACATGTACAATCCACAATTATTAGGAAAGCCAAGACAAGTCAAAGGCCTTCGCCACCATATTGATATTCTCCCCACAATTCTTGAAGTGTTAGGCATGGAGTGGAAAGGACAACTCCCGGGGAAAAGTCTTTTAACCACGGAGGGGCATCCCTTTGTGATATCTTCGTGTTGGTATACTAATTTTTGCCTTGCTCTCCGTACCGAACATTGGAAATTCATTTATCATTATGGTCGCATGACACCAGAGATTTTCAACCTAGCCGAAGATCCACATGAAACAAGCAATCTTGTGTCGACCGTCTCAGCCACCACTCAAGACGACGCATGGAAACAATTACTATCACTCAAGGTGTCAGTGGATCACTATTATGATCAGCATTCTCATTCTGAGGATCAGGTCTTAGTTCAACGATAGCATCCCTCACCTCTGTCATTTTCTAACCAGCATACAATTTCTTTAACCTCCTGGCTTCGCACAATACATTCCGACCGTCCATAAGAAAGATCTTCGCATTTCTTATGCCACCTTCCCTTGGAAGGCAGGACATAAGTCATATCAATAAACAGTGATTAGGCGAGGAAGACACCGAGGAAGGACTAAAGAGGCACCAAGACTTTTCTAGCAAGAGAATTGATAGAAAATTGAATGGGCGTGTTTCCAAATGCATCGCCATCCAATTCCACATAACTAGAAGGTTCAGATTCCACTAGGATTGTATTTGCTGTAGCCAAAAGGACATTATTCATCGTAGACAGCTTACCCGTGATTAAACCGACTCCAACGGATAAGAACTGACTTTTTTTATTTCCTAATATTATTGCCACATTGAGATTGGGGTTCCCCAGATCGGCCCCAGGAAAAATGGAATACGGCCCAGCGAAATATTCTCCGGTTCCCACGATAACTCCAAGAATGGTATGGTCAATTTTTTTTCCATCTAACCTGACAGAAAGATGGGGAACGCGATAGCGCCAAAACTCCTGACAGGCTCGTAGGATATACGCTCCTTCATGGATGTATTGTTTGACCGTTGTGGAAACCTTGCCTACAACTAGAGCATCATAGCCAACAGACCCCACATTTAAAAATGGCACACCATTCGCTTCCCCTACATACACCTCTTTCAGTCTTCCTTTTTCAAACATTTCGAGCCAAGAGTCTGCCTGATTTGGAATATGGAGATTTATCGCAAACAGGTTTACTGTCCCGGTCGGGAAAAATCCAAACCGAATATGAGGATCAAGTTTTTGTACTACCTCCCAAAGGGTTCCGTCACCTCCGATACAACACATTGCTGTCTTACCTTTCCCTGATTGCTCCTTTCCAATTTCTGTGGCATGCCCGGGATATTGAGTAGTAATAATTTCATATCCTTGGTGGGAAAAATACTGTAATAACTTTCGTGCTTGTACCTGCCGTGAACGACGTCCGGACTTAGGATTATGAATAACGATCGTATCAGCAGGGGTAAATAGAGACACCGATGAATCCTTTTGGCGAGATGGCGAGCATTCCCTTCAACTCTTGGTCAAAATTACCATATACGTCGTGGGGGAATTTTCAAGCTAGCAAGACGGCTTTCTTAAATGTTTATTTCCCCTATCCTTTTAGATGAACAGCTCATGTTCGTATTAGAATAGAAGAAAAATGAAGAAGTTTTCTTCAAATAGGGATGGACCTAAAACAGAACAAAACCAGCTGGTGACAGGAGGTCCCAATTAAGAAGCTGTTGGGAGCATTCGACTCACTTCTGTGAGTTTGACCGTCGCTTTTGCTGCTTCTGGACTTTTGGGATAGGTGCGGACTAATTGTCGAAATGTGGCCTTGGCCATTTCCCGGTCTCGCAACGCCAGGTGCGAATAGCCAATTTTTAACAAGGCGGCAGGCACTTTATTACTCTCAGAAAAATTCCCAATGACTCGCTCAAATTCTTCAATGGCCTTTTCAAATTTTTGGGTCGCATAATAACACTCCCCCATCCAATATTGGGCATTACTAGCAAGGTAGGCATGAGGATATTGTATGAGAAAATCTGAAAATCCTACCAACGCTTCTTGAAAATTTTGCTTCTGTAGCAAAGATTGTATTTTGGTATATTCTATTTCTGCTGGACTAGGTAAATGTTTCTGAGCAGAGAAAGGTGCCTTCGATACATCTGCCAATAAGCGCTCATGACTTTCTTGGAATGGAATGACGGACGAGGATTGAATGTTTGACAGTGGAGAGACTTGCCCTCGAATCCTGGTTAATTGCTCTTCGTGGGCATCCACCCTGGCGCCGATAGATTCCACCACCACATCTAATGCTCGGCGTATTTCTCTAAGAGAATCTGATAGTTCCAAAATCTTTTCGTCTTGGTTGGATTTTGACACCTCTCTCACGTTTTTCCTCACCTGAAACGTCTTTGAAAGATGTGAAAGTTGTTGACCCTGCTGATTAATTTGATGACTCAAGTCTGCGTTGACTTTATCAAGGGTCGTGACCATCGACGACACACTTTTTTCAATGTTTTTCAGATACTCCATTGTTTGAGTAGAAGCTTGGGAAGACATTTTCATCTGACTGTCCCACTCTTGCGTTGAAGCCTGAAGTGTGCGTTCCTGCGAGGAAATCTTCTCCTCCAACTGAGACATCACGCTTTTAAATTCCACCAAGGACTTTTGAAACTCTTGATCCTTTTCTTTCTGAGCATGAAGAGCAGTTAATTGTTTATTTATTTCAGCCTTTAACACCTGAATGTCACTTTGTACGTTTTCATCTTGAGCACGAACCACTCCCTGTAAATTCTGTAAGGAACCCCGAAGCTTTTTCGTGTCATCTGAAACTTGGTGAATTCCATGCAAACTTTTATCGATATCCCCTCGAACCTGGGAGAGATCTCCATCCCGAAGCATGGTCACCTGATCCAGGATATCTGCCCTTGCACGTACCAGGCTTTTCAGTTCCCCCCGTTGTTGGGCAATAATAGCGTTGGTCTTTTCTAGTGCCAGATTCGCTTTGTTGACGGCTGACTCTAAATCAGTCCGACTTGTATCAAGTTTAGCAATTTTTTGGTTGAGATCTCTTTTGATTCTGGCCACATCTGCCTGTTGAGCCACACACCCAACCATCGAACTACACAGCATCAATACAATAAATCCAACAAAACGACTTTGTTTCTGGTCACCCTGCATCATATGTTCCCTAACTTACTGGTATTGAGATTCTCTTTCTTTCAGATCACCAACTTGGGTACAGGTCCTTTGGAGTGAAACCCTCTCAAGAAATCCTGACGACGGGAAGAACCTGTATCCCATCATTGTTCAGGGGGTTCTTAGCATAGCCGATTGGATATTTCTGGATACCATTTCAATCCCAATAATCATATGAGCCCGTCGATTATCTTGAAAACACCCTTCGGTAAATTGTCGACATTGGGGCTTATCCTTCCCATAGGAAGTGCTTTTGATTTGGACGGGCACTACCCCTAAAGAAATTAAATAATTCTTGGCCATATTGGCCCGTTTTGCACCCAATGCATAATTATAAGCCCGTGTTCCCCGTTCATCACAATGACCTTCAATCGTGACCTGATCGCGAGTATGGGCCTTAAGCCATTCCGCATTCCTGGCCAATATGTCCTTGGCCTCTGTTGTCAGACGCCAACTGTCAAATTGAAAATATATATCTCGGACCTCTGAGTTTTTGGTGCGATACTCTGCACGTTGACGGGCGGCTAAATACTCTCCTTCTGGAAATAAACTTTTTTCCCAATCTTGGAGGCGGCTCTCCTCTTCTGACCATGTCTCATCACCTAACGACGCGTCAACAAATTCGGTGTCATGAGGAGAAAACGCCTGATCCTCTTCCATACCAGGCAACCCCTGGACTCCCTGATCCTCTAGTGGGGAACCACCCAAGGCATTCCTGGAATTTCCCTTAAGGGAGGAGGCATGCTTGTTACCTTTGGTCTGATGAGCATCCATACTCACTTCCCCTCGGCGACTGTTTTTAGAACACCCACCTGCCGCTACCATCACACACAAGATCACCATTGAATAACTAATCGCTCTTACACATCGGATGAATCCAGGATAATTTGGCCACATTCGTAGGACTCCCCATATAGGATTTGAACTTGTTCACATAGTGTCTAGGCTGTCTAATTTCTTCGAACCCCTAGGTTCAACAAGAAACCCAACCGTAAAACTGTTTAAGCAATATTAAGGCCAAAATTATTCGGAAAAAGAAATTTCCCTGTTTCCACCCTTCTAAATTCTATTCCAAGGCCCCATCAAACATACAAATTCCCAGAGGTGGAATGTGGTCGGGGGTAGCCATTCCCTTTCATCCCATGACTTATTTCATGAGTGAAGATGCCATAGTTCTCCCACGAATAGGCCCATTTACCTCTTGGCTCACGCTATGAACAAACAACTTTATTTTAAGAAAAGTTCAGAAAGAGGTATTGTCATTGAGACTAGGAGCTTAGGAGAGAAAGACTAAGGACGATGTAAGAATGATCGGAGGAATTTCCCTACACCCGAGAGACAGGCTGAAGCATTTAATCAACAATGCAATCATCAAATTGTGTGATTTTTTCAACGACAGCTTATTAAAGGAATTAGTTCTCCAAGGAAAATCCTTTGGACAATATGATGGAATGCGGAGATGACTCCAGACAAAACCATCGTCATACTGGAAAAGATAAACCAACGTGTGGCTCTCAGATACCTGAGAGTCGCTCGATGGTTCTACCCCTCACCAGACCCCATTGAGCAAATCACCCAATATGATTTGCTCCTACTTCATGGAGGTCAATGCACAGGACCCGTTCATTTAAAGGTGGTCGATTCCCTTCCACACTGAAGCTTAGGGCAAGCGATAGAGCCCATTGGAGAGAGGAACCCAACCCCGAGCAACCAACTCAGGACCCGTTACCACACGCTTATCTTCAATGAGGGCAGGAGGCACAACGGCGTAACGGACACCAAAGCGCGTCGCGAGGTCCTCTACCAGGGCTGGGTCCATCTTCCGAACCAATAGGACGGCCGCCCGGTTGCAACGACCCTCAACGAGTAAGGGATGGGTAGCAAAAACGACGGCGTCCTCCGGGATAGTTCCCCCCGCACAGGGATCGATATCTGGCACCTTGGGCATGCTAAGGATGGGGCCGACGATAGTGGAAAAAATCCACAGTGAGAGGGCAAATGATACTGTAAGGAAATAGGGATGGTAATCCCGCATCCGCTGTCCCCAAGCGCCCACGCGAACGAGAACAAGTGCCGTGATAGCACAAGCCAAAGGGAAGTGAATTGATCCTGATCGAAACATTGTACCTGATCCTGCAACTCCAGGAGCGAGAAGCTGCACAACAATAGGAAATCCCAGAATGTAGACCCATGCTGCCACCATCCAACGCTGCTGATACCAGAACATCGCAACAACCGCCGGCACCGGCAAGGTGATAAACCAATGGAACAAGGTGTTCACCGTCGCTTCTCCGGTGAAAATCGAGATCCGATCAACAAAAGACAACACCGTGGCGGTCGCAAGGATAAATTCGTCCGGATGCAGTGCATTCGCGACAATGGTGCGGACCTCCCAGTAGTCACTTCCCACTAGCGCCGCATTTCGCAGGTGCCAGAGTCCAGCAACGATTGGACCCGAAGCGGCCACAACAAGAGCCGGTAGACCGCGAAAGGCGAGTGCAAGGCAAGGAGCAAAAAGGAATCCATCGTTGCGAGTGAGGGCCACAAGAGCTGCAAGCCCCGCAGCTACGACCCAGCGCTCACGAGCAGAGGCAAGCACGGCGAGGCCCCCCAATACTCCAGTCAATGCCATGGAGTCAGGAGTCGACAAGAACCGCGCGTACAATAGGCCTGTAGTCGCCAACATCCCTGCAAGCCCAGAGCCGAACCGGTCTGCACCAAGCTCGCGTGCCGTGAAGTACGCCAAGGGCCCCCACACCGCACCCAAGAGCACCGTGACGACCTGATCGCCATGAGCGGGCCATAGCCAAAGGAAGGGCACAAGTACGCGCGAAGGAAGTGGCATCCAGTAGAGATCGGCGGGCATTGGCAATGCTTCAGGGATCCAGGTTAGATTCCAAAGGGCGTAGGTCACTGCCCCTTCACCCTCAACAATGTTAGTAGCAACGGCGCGGTAGTAAGCGGGATCCCAATCAATGGGCTGGAGGATAGTCAGAGCCCAAATAGCATGCCCCATCACCCCTAAGAAGAATAAGATGACAGGGTCTTTTACAAACGGATTCTGAGTGAAACCCATTGTGTTTTTTAGAAGCATTATTCTGTCGTGAGAGACCGAAGTACCTGTATTTCGAGATTGGTGAGAAAATGTTCTTTTATCTTTGAGATCTCATTAATAACCTTAATAACCTTGCCCGGGTCTACCCTTGGGATATTTCCCCAATTGGCCATCCTTGGCCCCTATCCCCGTTGAGCCTCAGACCCAAAACCTTTGGGGCTTAGGTTTCCCCAAGTGAAATATTGACTTTTACTATTAAGACATTCCCAGATATTCAATTGTCGTCGCTTTTGCTATCGCATGCATCACTGCTCGGCCCTCCGAGGAAACCGCGCCTTTGAGACTGCTAAACACGCGTTGGACAAATTCGATGAATAGCCTATCAATACCCAAGAGGTTCGATTTATTCAGGAACAACGACTTAGTATTCCGAGGCCCACCACCCCCGAAGCAGCGTAGTCATTTCATCAACTGGAATAGGTCGATTGCATAAATATCCTTGAATTTCATGACAACCTAATTCACGTAAACAACCGACTTGTTCAGCCGATTCCACCCCTTTTGCCAGCACCCGGACATTCCATTGCTGACCATACTCTACGGTTTGGCCAACCTGAGCACGCGCTTCATTATCCTCAGGAATGTTCAGGATAAGGGCTTGAGAGATTTTCACCGTATGAATCGGGAGTCGTTCGATGAGCCGAAGTATGCTCGGCAGAGGACAAAAATCATCAATCACCACACTAATACCTTGGACCTGCATTTTTTTGACCAAGGCCACAGCCTCCTTTTGTCGCTCCAAAAATATTGATTGGGAAATTTCAATCCGTAGATAGGATCGCTCCATTTGAGTGTGGTCTAAAGCTGTATTGATGCCACGCATGAGAACATCACTGTCCCATGGTCCCAATAAGAGATTGATCCCAATTGGGGCAAAGGGAAGTCCCTTCTGTTGCCAGAGTCGACTTTGTTGACAAGCCGTCAAAAGCACCCAATTATGAATGTCATCCATCATTTGAATTTCCTGTGCCATAGCCATAAATTGCCCAGGAAAGATTAACCCAAGATCCGGATGCTGCCACCGCAACAATGCTTCTAATCCGGTAATAGCCCCTGTTTGTAAATCCACTTCTGGTTGAAAATGCAAAAGAAATTCTTGACGTTCCCAAGCATTCCGTAAACTTTTTTCCAACATGAGCCGCTCAAAGGCCTGGGTATTCATTTCCTGTGACACAAATTGATAACAATTCCCTCCCTTTTCCTTCGCCCGATACATGGCACGATCTGCCTGGGCCAATAATGCTTCAGGATTGGTGGCATCAAAAGGGTACACCGCAATCCCCACACTGGCGGTGGTGGTCACCATCTGATCACCGATCTTCATCGGTTGCGCAATGGCATGTAAAATTTTTTGGGCCACATGACCGGCATCTTGTCCCCGCTCTAAATCTTGTAAGACCAAAGTAAATTCATCCCCACTCAATCGCGAAACCGTATCTGTTTCTCGTACACAATGGGTCAAGAGTGAGGCCACCTCTTTCAACAGGTCATCTCCCTTATCATGTCCTAAGGAATCATTGATGGGTTTAAAGTGATCTAAATCTAAAAATAGTACGGCCAATGACTGCCCACGTCGATGAGCTTGTGCCAACGCTTGTTTGAGTCGATCGTGAAACATCACCCGATTGGGCAAATCTGTCAGGGGATCATGATGGGCGAGATGAAAGATTCGCGCCTCATTTTCCTTCCGGGTCGTGATATCTTGATGAACCGCGACAAAATGTGTGATATCCCCATTGTTATCACGAAGAGGGGTAACCACCTGCTCCAGGGTCAACGATTTTCCATCTTTCCGTTGACCATCAACCTCATTTCTCCATGACTGACTGCGCGATCGACCTGCACGAGATGACTTTATCGCAGCTTTCATTTTGCTCGACTTCAAAAATGGGGCGATTTGCCCAATGGTTTCCGAAGCGGAAAACCCAGTTAAACGGGAATACGCCTCATTGACCCATTCAATTCGTCCAGCTCGATCAGTAATGTACACCGCGTTATCTGCAATGGCGATGGCCGTTCCACGAAGTCGAAGATTATCTTGCTCCCTCGCCATGCATAAACTCAGCGTGACCTGGGAAGCCAAGTGCTCAAACCATTCCACAATTTTTTGTTCAAAGGCCTCAGGCGTCGAGGCAAACACGCCTAACACTCCCAACACCTCTCCTCGCGAATATAACGGGACAATCAGGCCTGACACCAAATTATACGGCTTCGCCCATTGAAACAAAGATTCAAGAGATGGCGTATGGGAAGACAAAATTTGGGTACGCCCTGTCTCCAGAACCATCGTTATGGGATGCACCTCAGGTTTTCCTTCATCCCAGCGAGTTAAAAGATTTTGTAGGATAGGGGCCTGTTCTCCGGCAGACATTTGCGTTCGAATGATTCGGTGATCCTCCTTCAATCCAATCCACACGACTGGATATCCAAACATCTCGACCAACCGCTCACAAATAATCGGAAGGATTTGATAAATGGTAAGCCCATCGAGGATCTGCTCTCCAATATATTGGACCAGTTGATCGGCCCCTCTGGTTTGCCGCGGTTCGCGAAGGTCCCTGAATGTCCAATGTATCGCCCGTAACTGCCCTTCTTGATCGCGCAATGCTGAGATGGTCAAGAAGACAACGAGATGGCCACCGTCCGGCGTATGAACTCTCGTCTCCCACTCGACTTCTGCTCTTCCTTTTTTCAAAGCATGCACATACCCCCAAAGCCGCTCGTGCTCATCGTGAGGAAAATAATCGATGAGGTTCGTGTGAACGAATGGCTCATGTTCCAGTTGAAACAAACGACAGGCAGCCTGATTGCCCAGATCAATGGTCAACGTTGGATCAGTCAGCACATGCGCCTGACTGTTCTGACCTGACTCTTCTATGGAATCCGACTTCACTTGACTCTGTTGACGGATTTGTGAGTTGTCGGTTCCGGAAGAGGGTATGTGATCGATGGGAAGGCGTTGTAGAGAATGCGCTAATTGACTCACCACTTTACCCAATTGCTCTGATTCTGAAGATGACAAGGAATGAATATATTCCTCTAACCCATGCAATTGTTGTTGAAGGGCTTGAATATTCTTCTTCAGCTGAGCATCCGGGGACGAGCCAGACTGAGGAACAGCGTCATCCTGTGGCATATGATGTATTTCACTCTTCAAGAAGAATTAAGAAGTGTTCTCTTCCTTATTTTCTAGTAACCTGCAAAAGGTAATCAAGGCTGAGTCATTCCAAACATCAACAGGAAACTTTAAGAAGACGGTAATAATCCGGCTAACACATCTTGCTGAACTTGAGCGTACCGTTCAAGAGTTCCCACATCGGACCAATATCCAGAAAAAGGATATCCCAAGATAAACGCGCCTTTTTCCAAGAATCCCACATATTCATCAATGATAGACCAAAACGTTCCCTGAGGAATATTGTGCAAGAGAAGCGGGTCCATTATATGAATGCCCGCAAACATTCTCTGATGGACCCCTTCCGGTTGACCACCAGGATTTCCTCCTCGACCATTGATGCGAAGGATTCGATGCCTCGCATCAGTCTCAACCATTCCCCATACGGCCACATCGGGATCATCACGCAACGCCATAAGACTCACAGCCCCCGACTCTGTAAATCGTTCCATCATGTCGGAAAGGTTGAGATCAACGACCGTATCCCCATTGAGGACCAAAAACGGTTGCTCCCCAAAAAAAGACTCGACCTGTTTGAGCCCACCACCTGTCCCGAGCAAATCTTTTTCCACTGAATACGAGAGCGCCATTCCCCATTTCGACCCATCACCCAATGCTTCCTGGATTAAGTCCCCTAAATGATGCACATTGATTATCACCTCGGTGACCCCATATCGCCGGAGAAGAGCGAGATTCCATCCAATGAGCGGTTGTCCTCCCAGAGGGAGAAGAGGTTTCGGTAGGGTATTGGTCAGGGGTTGCAGACGTGTTCCCAACCCCGCGGCTAAGATCATCGCCTTCATAACTTCATCATTTCTTCATTGAAATTCAGGAACACACGAAGCAAAAACGGAATGGAGGGCAGCCAACTCAGAATATTTCTCAAGATTGGTCCGAACATATCCCAAGGTACGAGGAATATCTTTGAGGAAAGCAGGATTCCCTTTCACACGATCAATATAGACAAACCGCCCAGCGGCTTTCAGGTTTCGTTGAAGGCTTGTGAAGTCAAACAATTTTCGAAACATCGTGGAATCGGAAAGGCCCATGTGTTCTTGGATCTCTCGATTCAATCCTTCACACATCCGAGCTCGATAACGGTCCAGCATCTCGTCAATCACAGGGTCCTCAAGCTCCACATAGGAATCCCGTAACAAGGAAGCCAAATCATAGGTCGCTGGGCCTAGCAAGGCATCTTGAAAATCAAGAATCCCTAGACCTCCCTCAATCACCATGAGATTCCGGGAATGATAATCGCGATGCGTAAAGACCTGAGGTTGGGCTGCCAGCCACTCAGCAATCTTATGACATTCTGCTTGATACACCTGATGATGCTCTTCCTTCAAACCATCGGGTTGCCTGGCCGCCACTCCATATTCCCAAAAATGTTCAAATTCCCACATCAAAAGGGAAACATCGAAGGCACGAGAAAATGCCAGGCAGTGAGAATCAGAACCGGTCTGGGTACTCAAATGCATGGTGGTTAAGGCATCAATTGCTTGAACATACAGTTGAGATCGTTGCGGCTGAGAATTGATGCTGGAAATCTTATAATAGAGCGTTACATCTCCAAAGTCTTCTAAATACAGTAGCCCTTTGTCCTCATCAAAAAAGTACAATTGCGGGACAGCGACACCGACTTGTTGGAGATAGGTCAGGACGTTGACAAAGGGTAATTCGGTCGAAACAGGTGCTCCAGGACTGACGGCCTCTTCAGAAGCCTTAAATCCTTCAGGGTCAGCTAATTGCATCAAAATTATCGAGTCAACTGATCCACCCGTCAACACAATCCGAAAATACCTCCGATTCGACGCATCTCCGGCCAAGGGAAAAATATCAACAACCTCCCCTAAAGCAGGTAAACACGAATGGAGAGTGTGAGCCACCATTTCAGAAGGTGGAGGCAGGCTCGCAGATGGTATTTTCGTACTCATATCAAGGAATTATACGCAGAGGACGACCTTATGTCACTGTGAATATCTTGTCTTTCTTGGACAATCTGTTCCCTTTTCTTTCAGAGAAGACAACTCCCTTGTCCCTTCACTCCAACTACAGGACACCTTTAAAAACCATGTTTTTTTTGCGAGGGCAAGGAAGTCGCGCGCGGAAAACCGGAGTGTATAGGCGATTACATGAGGATTTGAGCACGAGGCTGACGCCGCCATCACGGAAAGGGACGGTTTTTAGAGTTGCCCTATAAATACTCCCCTGCCGGCTAGAAATCTGACCATTCCAAAGATACACAAAGACTCTTGGCCTTGGGAAAGAGCTTCTTGCCAAAACTAAGCCATCTCCCCTCCCCGCTTATTTTCCCGAAAGCTCCTCCAAACCACCTTCCAAGTCTTTTGGTGAAAGGATTGCTAACTATTCACACTAATTCCTTAGGTTTTGATGGTACTTAACCGAAATATACACATACTAAGAGGAATGTACGCTTTATCCACACAACCGAGATTTATGGACAAGGAGAGCCATGGACTTCGGAGCGATTCCCAACATTCCACCCACGACTCATGTGGTCACCACGGCGATCAAGGATCGAGAATCAGGGAAGAACCATTACTTTCGTTCTCGTCAAAAGGCACATGAACCACAGCCTCCCGCCGAACACTTGAGGGGTGAAGAAGACACAGACGAATCCAGACCTACCATCGACATTCGGATCTAAACGAGTGTCCAACTAGGAACATCTGGGTTCCCTGTGATTGACTGCAACAACGAGGTATTTCTGCCGAGGGTCAGTCGTTCGCCTGAACACTCCCATATCCTCAAAAATATGTTTACCCAGTGATGATGCCCTCATGTGGTTCCCTGCTTTCACTTTAATGGGGAATGGTCACGAAATCCCTACCACTCCTCGCTGTTAGGGATATGGAATGGATCTGTTGAATAATTCAATAAATTTTCACATTGGTGGGCCGTTGAAAAATCTACAATTCCCAGAAGGTCAATCCCATCGGCATCCTTCCATGGATCAGCACAAACACGGGGGCTGTTCAAACAGCCCCAGTTTGGAAACAACACAAGGACGGATGGCATGAGTTATAAGGCCATTGGCGATTATGGCATTATTGGGGATCTCCATACCGTTGCCCTCGTGAGTATGGATGGGTCTATTGATTGGTGCTGCCTTCCTCATTTCGATTCTCCCAGCATTTTTGCTTCGATCTTAGACCATAAACAGGGTGGGCATTTTAAGATTTCCCCGGTGCTAGAAGGCAACCAGCGTCAAATGTATCTTCCTGAAACCAATATTCTTCTTACCCGTTTTCTTCAAGAAGAAGGTGTCGGAGAACTCACCGATTTTATGCCCGTCGAATCAGACGCCCCTGGATATATTCCCCGGCGCCATCAAATCATTCGCATGGTTTCAGTCATTCGGGGCCATGTGCGGTTTCGACTGGAATGTGCCCCCGCCTTTAACTATGGTCGAGATGGGCATACCACCACGGAACGCGAAAACGGTTTTATTTTCCGAACATCCACCTGTGTTCTGGGCCTGGTCAGCCCTATTCCACTTGAAATTCGCGAGGGTATCGTCTTTGGAGAGTTTACGCTGGGAGAAGGACAAAACCTGACATTTTTTCTTGAATATTTAGAGTCCGAAGGCCCCCAAGAACTGCTGGCTACCCCAGAATCTGGGGATATGGCCTTCCACAATACCTCAGCCTTTTGGCAGCGGTGGCTTGCCCAATGCCAATATTCAGGACGATGGAGAGAAGTCGTTCACCGTTCCGCGCTCACGTTAAAGCTCCTTACCTATGCTCCAACAGGGGCAATTGTGGCTGCCCCCACGACAAGCCTCCCTGAATCCATTGGGGGGCCCCGAAACTGGGATTACCGCTATACCTGGATACGAGATGCCGCCTTTACCATCTATGGCCTCTTACGGCTCGGATTTACCATGGAGGCCGGTCGCTTCATGGACTGGCTCAACGCCCGCTGTCACGAACTCAATCCAGACGGGTCCCTTCAACTCATGTATGGCATTGATGGGCGTCGATATTTACCAGAAGAAGAATTGCTGCACCTGGACGGACATCGAGGGTCTCGCCCCGTGCGAATTGGAAATGCCGCTTCGACGCAACTCCAACTGGATATGTACGGAACCCTGATGGATGCCGTCTATTTATATAATAAACATGGATCCTCTATTTCCTATGACCTCTGGACCAACCTGAGCCGACTCCTTGATTATGTCTGTGCGAATTGGGAACAACCTGACGAAGGCATCTGGGAAGTCCGCGGAGGGCGCCGCCATTTTGTGTACTCCAAAGTCATGTGCTGGGTCGCATTAGATCGAGGCCTTCGGTTGGCTGATCAACGAGGATTTCCTGCCAACCGTAAAACGTGGATGGAAGCCAGGGACCGTATTTACGTTGAAATCATGGACCGAGGCTGGAACTCCAAGGTAGGCGCTTTTGTTCAACATTACGACACCGAAGCTCTCGATGCTGCCAATCTCATCATGCCGCTTGTCTTTTTTGTCTCTCCAACTGATCCACGCATGGAGTCTACACTCAACAGAACATTGGAACAATTGACGACGGGAAGTCTGGTCTACCGATACAAGGTTGGGGAAGGCGCTCCCGATGGTCTTGAAGGGGAGGAAGGGACCTTTAGTATGTGTACGTTTTGGCTCGTGGAGGCCCTGACCCGGGCAGGACGACTCACTGAGGCACGGCTCATATTTGAAAAAATGCTCGGTTATGCTAACCATCTTCGGCTGTTTGCGGAAGAAGTTTCGCATACCGGAGAACAACTCGGAAATTTCCCCCAAGCCTTTACCCATTTTGGTCTCATCAGTGCGGCCGTGAACCTCGATCAAGCCCTGAATACCAAACAGGGAGCCTTTACCATGACCCGACGGCAAACGCCAAGATCCAATCTTTAGGAGCCGAAACCTCCAGGTACCCATCCGTCTTTCTGTATGGTTCCCTCCTTTTCCTCATTCATCATCCTTCCTTTTTAACAACATTCCTTCCCTTTACATTTCAATTTTGTTTATCGGGCGGATTGGATAGAGGGGGAATGAGGGCTTTTCCCCTTACCCAGGGGACATTTTGAGCTTTACCCCTAGGCAATTTTGCTGTATTTTTAATAGAACTTGCCCATCAGGGTCCGAATAGGAGACCAGGACTATAGTAAATGGACAAACACGAGCCACCAAAAATTTAACAAAATACCCAAAATCCTCAACTATTGGCAGCCAATCACCGAGGAAATGAAGGAACAAGTAAAACAGCGACGACTCCTTGAAGGCAAAACAATATTCAAGTAGGGAGAGAAAGGTGGGGTTATGGAAATAGGCTTCATTAGGTTTGGGAAAAATGGGAATGAACATGGTCACCCGGCTTCGGCAGGGAAATCACCAGGTCGTGGCCTACGATCGTGCTGCCGAACTTGTCAAGAATGCTGAAGGTGTCGGAGCACAAGGGGCCTCTTCCTTGGAAGACTTGGTTTCGAAACTTTCCAAACCCCGAGCCGTGTGGGTGATGGTTCCATCAGGAAATCCAACTGAAGAAACCATCGAAAAATTATCAGGGTTAATGGACCCAGAAGACATTATCATTGATGGAGGAAACACAAAATTTCATGATGATGTGCGACGAGCCGCTGAGCTTCAACACCTAGGACTGCATTATGTCGATGCCGGTACCAGCGGAGGCATTTGGGGACTGCAAATCGGGTTTTGTCTGATGGTAGGAGGGGAAGAACCCATCGTCAAAAAGCTCGAACCTATTTTTACGACCTTAGCACCAGAAGATGGGTGGGCTTATGTCGGCACCCATGGGGTTGGCCATTACGTCAAAATGGTCCATAACGGAATTGAGTACAGATATGATGCAAGGGTACGCAGAAGGCTTTGAACTCATGTCCAAAAGTTCGTATAAACTCGATCTGGCCAAAATTGCTGACCTGTGGATGCACGGCAGTGTGGTCCGTTCCTGGCTGTTGGAATTGGGGGTAGGCGCACTGAAAGAAGATCCGCGATTAGAAAAACTCAAAGGTCATGTCCAGGATTCTGGAGAGGGCCGTTGGATGCTCATGGAGGCCCTTGACAAAGATGTCCCCGTCCCAACCCTCTCAACAGCTCTCTTTACTCGATTCCGTTCCAGGCAGGATGAGTCCTTTTCCGAAAAAATGTTGGCGGCACTGCGAAATGCATTTGGCGGACATAGTGTCAAACGGTAGTTCACTTTGAATCCCTGAGGTCACCATGCCCACCGAACTGACGAGTGCAACCCAGCTACTATGACTACGATCAATCGACCGTCCACGGTTCCTCCCACCACCCTGGTCATTTTTGGAGGATCAGGAGATTTGACTCGTCGAAAACTCTTACCGGCAATCTACAATGCCGTCCTTGATGGATTGCTCCCTCACGATTATGCGGTCTTAGGTCTAGGCCGCAAAGCACTGAGGGATGAGGAATTTCGGTTGATTGCCCGGGAGGGTATTGAAAAGTTTTCTCGACAAGCACTCGATCAGGAAAAATGGCAAGACTTTGAACAGCGTATTTTTTATGCAGATGGGGCTATTGATAATCCAGAGACCTACCAGACCATCAAACATCGACTGTCTGAAATTGAGGGGCAATTCAACCTTCCAGGCAATCGTGTCTATTATTTGGCTATTCCCCCCACCTCCATTGCTGCTTCATGCCAAGGCCTCTATGATGCCGGTCTCATTTATCCTTCGGATGAATACAATAAATTCTCTCGGGTGATTGTGGAAAAACCTATTGGCCATGATCTCGAATCGGCTAAAGAAATTAACTCCACCGTCGGCCAGGTATTTGATGAATCCCAAATTTATCGTATTGACCATTATTTGGGTAAGGAAACGGTCCAAAACATCATGGTGCTTCGATTTGCCAATAGCATTTTTGAGCCTATCTGGAATCATAAATATATTGACCATGTTCAGATCACCGTCAGTGAGGAGGAAGGACTGGGAACTCGTGCTACGTACTACGAAGAAGCTGGGGCCCTCAGGGATATGGTCCAAAACCATATTCTGCAACTCCTGTGTCTCATTGCGATGGAGCCACCCTATTCTCTTGATCCCGATGTGGTCAGAAATGCTCGAATGGAGGTCCTTCGATGTTTGCATCCGATTCAGGGAAAAGATGTCCAAGACTTCACCGTCCGAGCGCAATACACACATGGGACTATCCATGACCAAGAAGTCCCAGGCTACCGGCGAGAAGAAGGTGTCAAACCAGATTCCACCACCGAAACCTTTGTGGCCCTTAAAGTCTTTGTCGAGAATTGGCGCTGGTCCGGTGTCCCGTTTTATATTCGAACAGGCAAAGCCATGCCTCACCGCGCTTCAGAAATTGCGGTGCAGTTCAAAGATATTCCGCAAATTCTGTTCAATGCCAATCCAAACTCTCCCCAAGCCCCAAATGTGCTGACATTACGGATTCAACCGGAAGAGGGGATGTCTCTCAGGATTTCTTCAAAAATTCCAGGGACCCGTGCCCAAACTCATCCTGTGGAAATGAATTTTAACTATGGGGATTCCTTTTCGGCACCCTCCCCCGAAGCCTATGAACGCCTGTTACTCGATGTGATGGCGGGCGATGCCTCACTGTTCATGCGGCGGGATGCGGTGGAAGCTTCCTGGGGTTGGATCACAGATATTATTAACGGTTGGAAAACACACGGCAGTAAATGGCTGCCTGAATATCCTGCAAGTAGTTGGGGACCGGTGGAAGCGGATCGACTGATTGAAAGCGATGGTCGAAAATGGCGAGAACCTTGAAATAGGCCACTCTGTTGGAGAGGCACCCAAATAGAGGACCAATTGAACAACGTTCTTAGGTTATTAATCTTCCTCCTTATCCTTCCCGCTTGTGGCGAATGACCTCCATCAGTTGATCAAAAGACTCCGAAAATAACCGAGCCCCATCTTTCAGTAAGGTATCCGTGACTTCTTGCATTTTAATCCCACAATTAGCCAATCGTTCCATCACACCCTTGGCTCCCTCTATGTCTTCACACAAGGTGGGCTTTACGGTTCCATGGTCACGGAATGCAGTAAAGGTCGCGGCAGGAATCGTGTTGACGGTATCCGGCCCAATTAACCCATCCACATAGTACGTATCAGGGTAGCTGGGATTTTTGGTACCAGTACTGGCCCACAACAACCGCTGAACTTGAGCCCCCTGCTGTTTCAGAGGTAAAAATTGAGAACTCGTAAAGATGTCTTGAAATTTCAGGTATGCCACCTTGGCATTGGCAATGGCCACCTTCCCCATGAGACTCTCATAGGTTTTTTGCATGTCTGCACTTGATTCCTGCTTCATCCGAGCTTCTAATTGTTGATCAACCAAGGAATCGATCCGACTCACAAAAAAACTAGCCACAGAGGCCACCTGTTTGAGGTTTCCTTGTTGCGCGGCAAATTTTTGCAGGCCACGAATATAGGCCCAGGCCACTTGTTCATAGACTTCCACACTAAATAACAAGGTCACATTGATATTGATGCCCTGACCTAGGAGAGTTTCAATGGCGGGCAACCCCTCCTGCGTCCCAGGAACCTTTATCAGAACATTGGGTCGATTAACGGCCTTATGCAATCGGATGGCTTCTTCAATGGTCCCTTTGGTATTAAACGCTAAATCCGGAGACACTTCAAAACTGACATACCCATCTCGTGCCTCACTTTCCTGATACACAGGCAGCATCAAATCGGCTGCATCTTGAATATCCCGAACCGCTAACGTTTCATAGATGTCTTTGACATTCGTGACCTCAGACGGCACCTCATTCATCGCCGCATTATAGTCAGTACCCCCTCCAATGGCTTTTTCAAAAATAGAAGGATTCGAGGTCACCCCCATCAGACCATCCTGATCGATCATCCCTTTCAGAGTACCCGAGGTAATAAGCTCGCGGCTGATATAGTCATACCAGGGACTTTGCCCGGCATTTCGCAGTTGAACGAGGGGATTCATAAAGCCTCCTTGTACCTAATTAGGCTAAAGAAGCAGCGACTGACCTCGTACCATGACGAGTCATTTGCTCCTTCGCCGCCTCTACAATATGGTCAACAGAAAATCCAAACTTTTTGGTGAGTTCCTTTAACGGCGCGGAAGTTCCAAAAGTTTTCATTCCAATACTACATCCGTGAAGTCCCACGTACCTGGCCCACCCAAATGTCGATGCAAATTCCACAGAGACTCGGGCTTGAATGTGTGAAGGAAGAACTTCTTCTTGATATTCACTGCTCTGCTTCTCAAAGAGTTCCCAGGAGGGCATGCTGACCACTCGGCTTTTAATTCCCTCAACTTTCAATCGTTCATACGCTTCCACACACAGGGAAACTTCACTGCCCGTACCCAACAGTAAGACATCCGGATCATGATTGTCGGTATCGGCCAACACATACGCACCTTTTGACACTCCAGAAGCCGAAGTATATAACGTACGATCCAATGTGGGCAAGGCTTGCCGTGTCAGCACCAGCACGACTGGGTCATGGCGCATCTCCATAATGGCTCGCCAGGCTTCCACCACTTCATTGGCATCCCCTGGGCGCATAATGATCACACCAGGAATGGCACGGAGTGAAGCCAATTGTTCAATGGGTTGATGGGTTGGACCATCTTCCCCTACACCAATCGAATCGTGAGTATAAATATGAATCACCGGAATTTCCATCAACGCGGCAAGTCGAATCGTGGGTCGAGCATAATCACTAAAAATTAGGAACCCCGACCCATAGGGCCGAACTTTGGAAAGAGCCAGGCCGTTTAAAATAGCTCCCATCGCATGTTCACGAACACCAAAATGGATATTTCGGCCTGACCCATTTCCTGCGACAAAATCACCCGCCCCTTCAAACGTCAACCGGGTTTTGGTGGAAGGAGTCAAATCAGCCGACCCTCCGATTAACCAGGGGAGATTTGGTCCGATCATGTTCAACACTTTACTGGAAGCCTCTCGTCCAGCCATCCCCTTTGGATCAGCAGGAAATTCTTGAAGATCTTTATCCCAGCCCTCCGGTAATCGACGGTGTTGGATCTGGTATAAATGGTCCGCCAATTCAGGATATTTCGTTTCATATTCATTGAATAACGCCATCCATTCATAGCGTGCTGATTTCCCACGTTTTCCAATCCCCTCAGCAAAGTGTTTAGGCACTTCATCAGGCACATAAAATTTGGCATCTTCGGGCCAACCATAATTTTTCTTGGTGAGTCTGATTTCTTCATCACCCAGAGGCTCACCATGCGCAGCATTCGTGTCCTGTTTATTGGGAGCCCCAAAGGCAATATGGCTATCCACGATAATGAGGGTAGGACGATCATCTTCTTTCTTGAACGTGGTAAAGGCGCGATCCAACATCTCCAAATCATTCGCATCCCCTACCCGCGTCACATTCCATCCATAGGCCATAAACCGTGTCGCAACATCTTCACTAAAAGCCCAAGCCGTATGCCCTTCAATGGTGATTTTGTTGTTATCATAAATCCAACAGAGATTGGACAATTTGAGATGTCCTGCAAGAGAGGCCGCTTCACTCGACACCCCTTCCATCATACATCCATCACCACACACCGCATACACATCATAATTGATCATGTCGAACCCAGGACGGTTAAAATAACTCCCCATCCATCGTTGAGCCATGGCCATCCCCACACTGGTCGCCACTCCTTGTCCAAGTGGACCTGTTGTGGTTTCAATCCCTGAAGTCCATCGGTACTCAGGATGGCCAGGACACCGACTATTGAGCTGACGAAATTGTTTGATATCATTTAATGTCACGGAGGATTGCCCCAAACTTTCATAATGGGCATTGACCGCCCGAACCCCACACAAATGGAGCAGGGAATAGAGCAACATGGAGGCATGCCCCAACGAGAGCACGAACCGGTCTCGATTTGGCCAAATAGGATCGGTGGGGTCAAACCGCATGACTCGATTCCACAACCAATAGGCTACCGGAGCCAGAGCCATCGGGGTCCCCGGATGACCAGAGTTCGCAGCCTGTACCGCATCCATAGCCAATGTGCGAATGGTGTTAATACACAGGGCATCCATATTCTGTTGATCCGCCATGTTTCCTCCTTTGGAGAAACATGAAAACCTTCACCACAAAGGCTTTAAAGTCTTTTTTTTAGAATGACTTATGTTGTTCTTCTATGGTTAGAATTTTATCAGTTTTTTCGGTTTTTCTACATACAAACTTTATGGAACAACCCTGGATGGATTCCCTTTCCTTCAAATCACCCCCAAAATGGTCCAAGCCCTGAGAATTAAAGGGAAAACCCTGGTTTGGTATGTTTGCAATGCCAGAAACCAAGTTTTATGATGCCCTTTCTCATGAAAGTTCATCTCACTACCACCGGAAAAGTCCTCGACCTGGATGGGCCAAAAACCGTTCAGCAATTGCTGAAGACTTTACAGTTAATCCCCGAAGCCTACCTAGTTATTCGGGATGATACGCTTCTCACAGAAGATGAACATTTACGGCCATCTGACTCCATTGAAATTCGATCCGTGATTTCTGGAGGATAAGAGGAACGAAGAATGCTCTGTCGAAAATGTAAGACCAAGGCCGTCATCAACCTCCCCCAACACAATAGAGCCTTCTGCCCACCCTGTTTCACAGACTTTCTGCACACTCAGGTGCTTCGCGGTATTAAAGCACAACACATGTTTACCAAAACCGAACGCATCCTCGTCGCCGTATCTGGAGGAAAAGATAGCCTGGCACTCTGGCAAATTCTTCTCCATCTTGGATATCGGGTAGATGCGTTGTATGTGGATCTGGGTATTGGCACGTACTCTGAACAGTCTCGAGAAAAGGTGAATCGTTTCACTCACGATGTGGCATCCCGATACGACTCCACACTCCATATCCATACCGTCGCGGAGGAAGAAGGAGCAGGCATCAAAGACCTAGCGAATCTGTTACACCGACCGACTTGCTCCACTTGTGGAACAATGAAACGCTATCAATTCAATCGGATAGCCGTACAAAATGAGTATGATGTCATGGCCACCGGGCACAACTTAGATGATGAAGCTTCCCGCCTCCTAGGAAATGTCTTACGCTGGCAAACAGAATACTTGGACAAACAATCGCCGACCCTTCCCGCCTCCGTTGATGGTTTTGCCAGAAAAGTAAAACCGCTGTACCGATTGACGGAACGAGAAATCGCAGCCTATGCCGTAATCAATAAGATTGACTATCAGGTGGAAGAATGTCCCATGGCCAAGGGATCCAAAATGTTACTCTATAAGGAAATACTCAATCGGTTAGAAACAGAATCGCCTGGAACCAAACAACGATTTTATTGGGGATTTCTCGAGAAACAAGCAGCGGAACGACAACATGCGACAGACATGATTGACCAAGATCGTGAACGCCTCCACCCCTGTGCGACCTGTGGCCAACCGACCTCGGCAGAGATCTGTTCTTACTGCAAAATGATGGCCAAAGCGAAAACTTCAGCCTAACACCGTTAGAGCATGGGGCTACCTTCCCAACAACCGCTTCGATCCCTTTTCCATTGTCCCTATAAACGTATCCGCTTCTTTGATCGAACTTTCCATTTCATGAATGAGGGAAGCAATAGCTCGGGCATTTAAATTGTGTTTAAGAAACAGGACTTGATCGCGGAATGCAGAGAGAACGGGATCAATTTTCGACTCTGCACGCTTCATGGCCTTCACCAGCTGACGATATTGCTTCTAAGTCTGAATCAATTTGGCTTGACTGGTTTGACGAAGGCGAGTACTCGAATATGAATCTAATTCATGTTCCCATTCGACCAATAAGGCATCTCCCACATCCTCTACCGCGACAATGCGATGATGAACAGCATTAGCCTTTTTCTCGCTGAGCTCAAACTCACCCCGTCATTGTTCATATTTGCCTTGAAGTGTTCCTCCATGGAAATTAAGAACCGTGGAAAACCGGTCCAACGCTGAACGAAATTGTTCTTTCGCTTGCTCCTGTGAATCCCGTGCATCCTCAACCCGGCTGACCAATAGATCACGTTTGTGGTATCCCAATTTCTCCATGGCATCAAAATAGAGACTTTGGCAGCCCACCAGACTGGACAACATTAAGCTCACAAGAACAATAGCATGGCAATTTACCAGTTTGACGTTTAACCCTTGCCCCATTGGGGAACCCCGCTTAGGGTTTTCCTGTCCCCATCAACTTTTCTTTGGTTCAGAAACTTCACTGCTTTTTTTTCTTATGAAAATGATCAATTACACCAAAAACCTTCCCCAAAGAATTTACATAACGTTAAAGCAAGAAATACTTAACTTTCATGACCGTCAGAGTCAGTTGCAGTGACACAGATATTCACTTTTATTTCTTGCGCCCCCGAAATAGGAAACCGCAACACCTCAGAAATCCTTCCTCCCCCAGTTGGAGAACTCGCAGGAACTTCTTTCATCTTAGTCAACTTAGATCCTGTCCCAACATAGATAGTAGTATGAGACAAATTGGTGAGGGACTTTCCATTTCCACGAGTAGTTGGCTCTGAATATTTTACCGTAAGGGAAGATTTAACAGCACTCACTGTTGTATTTACCTGCACGCGACACTTGCTTTGAAAGGGCCATCCGCTCCGGAGTTTGGGTGCAGGAACAAATTCAGACTCTGAAGAAGGACATCCGCCTAACAGAATCATACAAGGTACAATTAAGATCCCAACAATAAGATTAGACAGGAAGAAAGCTTGACGAAGGAAAGAAAACATTTGTGGATTTTACCACAAAGCCCTAGTAACCACATTCCCCCAAAAGAGTTATGAATTTATGGTGGAAGGAAGAAAAAATGTACCATTCAGTGAGGGAGAAAAATCATGAATTTTCTTTACGGCCTTCCAGGGGAGCCGTCCATAGACATGAGGAAAGAGCTCGTCCCCACCCAGCAAATTTTCTTCAATGACTTTACAATCAAATTTCGAAGGATCGATTTCAAGCAAAACAAGTCCTGTTTGCCCCGTATAATACCGCTGCCCCACCCCTTCAACTTGGTGCAGAAATGCACAATGAATAAACCCTTCTTTTGAAAAAGCCGCAGGCTCATACCACCCCTGCTTTTCCGCCACCTCCTGCTCAGCTTTTGTGGTGATATGAAAAAGAGTTTGCATATTCAAAAAACTCCAAGGAAACTTACCATTTTATCCAAGACCCATCGTACACTGTAACATTCCAATAATCCTTCATTTCATCCAATGAGTTAACCCCCTCCATGGAACCAAATTTTTTAACGCCAAAGGCATGATCTCCAATAAAGGAAATTTTAGAAATTATCCAACATTTTTTGGCATCAATCTTTTCAAAATCAATTTCCAGAGATCCTTCACCGTTAAGTATCCTAAAATTTTTATCCTCCGTCAGCTTGTACGACCCCAAACCAAGGGTCTCTTCATCTAATTTCTTTACCCACATACTAAATCCCGACGCTAACTGAGGACTTTCATAACAATACCGACTAAGTCCAACACCAAAAATTTTTCCTGCTTGAACGTAATAACTATCATAATCATTGGCCAAAATAATAGGAATTGGTAGATTTCTTATATTATGAGATTGAGCTATTTTTGTTTGGCCAGAATGAATTATTCGTTCCGTTGTTAAATCAATTATTTCAGTCCTAAGGAATCCCTCTGCAACACGAACGGAAGGTTGACCAACACGTTCGAAGTCTATTCTTGGATTCATTCCATTGAAATAGAACAATCCCAAATACAAGGCGAAGATAACAATAGAAACTACAGTGCTAACAATAACGAATCGTTTAATCATAGATTCAAATATCCATTGCTATCCTAAATCAACAACTTTACCCTTTGGAAAAATACTTTCCAGGAAAACTTATACGGTGTTCGGAATGCATTGAAGTACAAACAAATTCGATTTTAGCCCAATATTGCACATTATTTTTTTCATTCATAGGGGCATTCTGACCCTAAGAAACTGAAGTCCGAGACTCTTCTCGCCTTTGGCGTGGCCGAGCAGTGCAGACGATTCCGGGGGTTTTACGGCGAGCACTGTTTGAGCAAAGCGAGTTGCGCAGCCGCCGGAGTCGTCGAACCGCGCAGGGGACCCGTAGGGCCACGACAGGGCGAACATGGTTTTGGGTCCTTTTGCCGCAACAAAAGGACCTCGGCCGCCGGGCCGAAACCCGGCTACTATCAAATCCTAATATACACATTCCCAATGCGACTCAAGATCTTTTTCAAATTTCCTCATTTTGAGGAGTCAAACTTGTATTTGGTTAATCATCTCTCCCCTTCATTGACCCCCACCCCGCAACTATGCGACATTTCCATTTCTGTACCCCCCAATGTAAACACTGACCCTGTATAATCGAGTTTGGACACCATTCATCACGCATTTCTGGAGGACCTTTCATGTCAGAGAATTTGAAGCGCATGAGTCATGTTCTCACCGATGGCCCTGACCGAGCCCCTGCTCGGGCAATGCTTCGAGCCGTTGGACTCTCCGATGAGGATTTTTCCAAACCCTTGATCGCGATTGCCAATACCTGGACTGAGATCACTCCCTGCAATTTTCATCTCCGCCAGTTGGCAGAAAAAGTGAAGGCTGGAGTCCGTGCGGCTGGAGGCACTCCTCTCGAATTCAATACGGTGGTGGTGTCTGATGGCATCAGCATGGGAACGGAAGGCATGAAAGCGTCCTTGATCAGTCGTGAAGTTGTGGCTGATTCTATTGAACTGGTGGTCCGAGGCCATCTGTTTGACGGCGTTATTGCCTTGTCTGGTTGCGATAAAACCATTCCCGGTACAGTCATGGCCCTCGCTCGCTTGAATCTTCCCTCCCTTATGCTTTATGGCGGGTCAATCATGCCTGGTCAATTTCATGGCCACGATGTCACCATCCAAGATGTGTTTGAAGCTGTGGGCTCTCACGCCAAGGGGAAAATTACTTCTGAAGAATTATATGATTTGGAAAGTCATGCCTGTCCAGGTGCTGGAGCCTGTGGCGGTCAATTTACCGCCAATACCATGGCCATTGCGTTTGAATTCTTAGGGATGTCACCCATGGGATTTAACGGGGTGCCCGCTCTTGACCCACAAAAGGAATCCGTCTCTTCCCAATGTGGTGCTTTGCTCATGAACTTACTGCGTAAAGATATTCGCCCCAAACAGATTATTACCCGGGCTTCTATAGAAAATGCTATTGCTGCGGTCGCCACCACGGGAGGATCGACTAATGCCGTCCTCCACCTCCTCGCCATTGCCCATGAAATTGGAGTGGAGTTAAACATTGATGATTTCGATACCGTGAATCGACGGACCCCTCTGATTGCAGATTTGAAACCAGGTGGTCGGTTTGTCTCGGCTGATCTGTATGCTGCTGGTGGGACGAGGCTTGTGGCAAAAAAACTCCTTGATGCCAATTTATTGGATGGCGATTGCATGACCGTGAGTGGACGCACGCTAAAAGAAGAGGCCGATGAGGCTACCGAAACTCCAGATCAAAAAGTTCTTAAACCTATTTCCTCTCCCATAAAGCCAACCGGCGGCTTAGTCATTTTGAAAGGCAACCTTGCCCCAGAAGGCTGTGTGGTCAAAGTCGCTGGACATGGAAGACTCACCCATCGAGGACCCGCCAAAGTGTTTGATTGTGAAGAAGACGCGTTTAAAGCCGTTCAATCTAGCAAGATTGAGGCAGGCGATGTTGTCGTGATTCGGTATGAAGGCCCTCAAGGAGGACCAGGAATGCGAGAGATGTTAGGGGTCACGGGGGCCATTGTTGGGGCAGGACTGGGAGAGTCCGTTGCCCTGTTAACGGATGGGCGATTTTCCGGCGCCACCCACGGTTTTATGGCAGGGCATGTGGCTCCTGAAGCTGCGAAGGGTGGTCCCATTGCCGGCGTGCAAAACGGCGACATTATTAGTGTTGATGTGAATACTCGTCGATTGGATGTTGAATTGTCGGAAGAGGAATTGACACAACGTCTACAGGGATGGAAAGCTCCACCGCCTCGCTATACCACTGGCGTCATGGCCAAATATGCCAAGCAAGTATCTTCCGCATCTCTGGGAGCTATCACCTCGTAGAGACTTTTTCATACCAGCTGAAATCTACAATAGCTCTGAGGCCTTTTGTAAAAGCTAAGGGCTACAGAGCTTTAGACAACACCCTTTCTCTTCAAGTTACTTCTTTTTTTTCAGTTTGATGTTCACTTTTTCTCGGAGGATTTGGACGGGACGAAAGGCTCGATCTTTTTTCCCAAGAGAAGACTCTTGTTCTACGGCTTTCAAGAAATCTTTAGGACCATGGATTTGTCCATAGGTGAGGGTCACAATCACATCCATCGAGGGAGCATCTTTGGGAGTCGGAAAGCTAAAATTTTCCACTCGAGTTTCTTCAGGCTTCATCAGCGTATCCCGAAGTATCGATTCAGCTTCAAAATCAAACACGGTGGGATTGCCCTTTGCATCGGCAAACACTCGCTCGTAATGCCGTTGCTCGGAATACACGGCTTTTAAATTCTTGCCAAGGATCGTTAAGTCCACCGTCATTCGTGACCACCCAGCATGTGGCAGGGGTCAATGATGCGGGACTAAACTTTTCACCGTCACTTGAACCTTTGACTGTTCACCCATCACTGTCGTGACCATATCGACCGTTGCCGCCTTCGCCCGAACTTTCCCAAACCGTCCAGGAAAACTATGATTGGCCGTTTTCCGCGGTCGTTCTCCATTGGCAGATTCTCCAAACTGTTCCGGCATATGACAGGATTGACAGTTTTTTCCATTCTTCTCGGCATTGGTGCTTTTCCAGTCTCCCATTAATCCTATCGCATGGGCCTTTTTCCCTTTCCCAGGAATGGCGTCATGACAGGTTAAGCAATATTGCGAACTCCCATACAACGGTGATGGGACAGATTGATGGGCAAGATTGTCTGCTGGCTTTTTATACGACCCAAAAACGGTGCGACCCAATTGGTATGTGGGTAAGGGAGGATGGAATTTGGGATCCGTCGATTGAATCAAATGACATTGGGAACACCCAACACCATCTATTCGAGGATCTTTGGATCGTACTTCCTTCACAAAACGGTCCCCTTCATGGGAATACTCTAAAATGGCCGGTGCATGACACCGGAAACACATATATTGGTCTTTCCCCTTTGTTTGAGCAAGATATCGTTCCAATGAAACCCGAAACGGCGCAGTCACAATGGAGCGAGATTGAGCAGAAGTTTCCCATTCTTCAAAAACCCGCAAATGACAGCGTTTACACTTGTCTGAATGGGGAAAAGCTTTTTCCAGGGGTTGGGATACATCCTTGGCTGCCCACGCCTTTTGATTCAGCCACCCATCTAGATTTGCTGATACGCCGACACCACTTACCAGTAAGCCTAACCCTATACAGAGAAACCATTTCAATCGGCTCATAGAAACTCCACTAGCAGGACAGTTCTTGGGAGTATCACACCAATACTTATTTTAATTTCAGAACTCGAAAGGTGAGCAATCGCTCGGACGCATAGTCTTCAATAATCTTTTGAGCCGTTTGTTTTTCTTTAGCACTAGATAGTGTAGCGAAATATTTATCCTGTAATTCCTTGCTCGGTCTGGGTATGAGAGAATACCGCAAGGAAGCTTCAAGAAGTGTGACCTGAGACGGATCAGGAACAGATAGGCTAAAGGGCACTCGCCTGGTCATGCCCCCATTTACTAAGGGATTGGGAATGGGTCCACGAAGCAGTTCCTCAAATTTCAAGCCAAACTGTGTGGTTTCTGTGGCCAACACATTTCCTTTAGTATCTTTGGCAGTAATGGTCACAAAAAACTGTTTGAGCACTGGGTCCCCACCTGGGAACATATGGGGAAGGCTTCCATTTCTGATGACCACTTTTCCAGATACAGTTTGGTCTAGAGGATCCACTTCAATATCAACTCGGGAAAACCACTCCGCTTGTAGATTCCGATTGCTTAACATGATCCCCGGAATCACAATACCTTGGAACCAATGTCGCCCAATGGGTCTCGTCAGAGACCCACGTTGAGAGGTGGAACTTCCCGTGGATTGTTCCATATGACAATCCTGACACACAGTGCCTTTAAGGATTTCTCCAGGTAAATCAGGACGCGTGACATCACGAACCTTACTGAAATGACAGGACGCACAATAATGGGCTCCCTGATAGAGTGTTGATTGTTCAGAAGGATGAACAAGATTTTCTTCAGGGTCAGCGTATGAACCGTAGAGTGTTTTAGTTGGGTTTATGGAAAAGGTCGGATACACATTGGGTTCGGTTTTGATGGCATTGATTAAATGACAGGCTGAACACCCAATTCCCTCAATTTGCACATGTTTCCCTCCAGCCATGACCTGTTCAATAATTTTATCCGTATGTTGAGGATAGACGGTGACCGCAGGAACATGACAGGCCAAACACCGGGTTCGTTCTTGGGCGGTAGGTTGAGTTTGGAGCCACAATCCCATTACCGTCCGAAACACATTTGATGTGAGCGCCGTTCCATGAAGTAAGGCCCCATCAACACGACCAAAGGTTTTGAGATCGGGCGTCTGCTCACGCATGCCCTTCCATTCTTCATAGTGCCTATCATGACATTGCTTACAATGCTCTGAAGGAATAAACACTTCCTCAATTTCCTTCACCCATGCTGGATCAGGAAGTTTTTTCTTAGAAAATTGGGCACCCGCAAGGCTAAACAATCCAAGACAGAATCCGATGACGGTCAGGACCAGGATTACACGTTTCAGCGCCACGCTCTTATTGATGATCACTGACATACACATGTGCAAAAATGGAATGTTCAACTAATCTTTCAGGACTCGGACAAAATGGAAGTTCAATCCGCCACTCACGCCTTGATCATCAAATCCCGCTGGTTCATAGGTCGCGACGGAAAAATTTTTGGTTGGCATGGCAACTTCTAAGGCTCGGCCTAAATCTAAAATGGTTTTGATTTCCTTCCCACTGACTTCTTTAATAAGTGATCTCGCCTTGACTCCCGCCAAATCGGCTGGAGTGCTTCCTATCACCTCAAAAACCACGACTCCTTCAGCCTTGGTTAATCCCAACGCCTCCCGAATTTCTTCGTCAACCTCGCCCACCTCAATTCCAAATTCTTCACTCAGCTCAAATGCTCGCTCTTCCGTCATCTCACTCTTCGGGTCAGCGGCATGGACTGGGAGAAAACTCAGGACACCCAAAATAGACATCAGGAATAGGACTACCCGCAAGATTGAATTTGGAAATTCCACTGTTTGGTGATTTCGCCTCTTCAATATTCGCATCATTTCATCATTATACAGGATCATGATTACAATTCTTTCACTGGATCAATAACCAGTTGCATCCAAGCAGCCACAGCTTTTTGCCCATTGCGTTCATTATTCTCTCCATTCCACACCGCAAACGCCACGGCCTGTAAACGGCCAGGATCAAGGATGGCTTCATTTTCACGATCCTCACCAGTCTGACTGAGCGGTCGTTTCATGACGACTCGCCAAAATCCATTTTTCCATTCGGCTTGTCCCTTTATCCGGCCTTGTTTTTTCTTGCTGGTGAGTGTGCTAAATCCACCACCAATAAGATCCTCTACGGATGACGGACGCCGAGGAATGACTTCAAATCGACGAATGCCTTTTTTCCTCCGCTTTTTTTCCTTCGCACGCGCAGCCCGACGATCCACATCACTCTGCCAATCAGCTTTCCAATGCCAGATATTCACATAATGATCCAGTTGCCCCATACAGAAAAACGCTGGAGCATCGCCTAAGGGAAGCGCCACAGCAACCCCATCTCGAAACACGCCAGGTGTGAGTTTTTCATTTTTCGTCGCATCTTGCCATTCAATGAAAAACGCCATTTCTGACCCATTATGGATAGATCGAACCGAAAGGGCTTTGGCACTTGGAGCAGGCCAGACGGGTCTGGTGATAATTTGACCACTAAGTGGAAGAGGAAGGGGGGAAACTTTTTCCCACGCTGCATCGGTAGGGGACGCAGGAATTTCTCCGGGCACATAATGTGACCGAATCACCACTCCTTGAGAACTCACAATGGGAATCTCAAACCATCCTAACAGGAGGGCACTGATCACCACGCCAAAACCTATTCCAACCACGTGGCGTGGCAAAGAAAATAAATGTGTCACAAGGATGATCTCTTTAGTCTTTAAGAATTAGACGTGATGGGGCGCAGTTAGAATATTGTTTTGTTTCTCCCTAACAGACCAATTCGCAAAACCTTGATCATGCAAATTTCACTCTGCGAATTTTATTTTCACTCCGCTCACAAATATACAGGTATCCTTGGGAATCCAGGGCCAGGCCAGCAGGAGCATTGACTACCGCTTCAATGGCCAAATTTCCATCACCATGTTTCAACATGGTCGCATCTTCTTTAGCCACAAACCGTGCCGCCCCACATCCTCCCATATTTTTATCATCATACCCACTATCTCCATTTCCCGCTATGGTGGTGATGATTCCGGTTTGAGCATCCACACATCGCACACGATGATTCATGGAATCAGCTACATAGACATGCCCCTGTGGATCAACAAGGGCATCTTCAGGAACATTGAGCATGGATTTGACTGCAGCCTTATCATCTCCGTCATACCCAAACCGACAAGCGCCAGCTACGGTAGAGATAATTCCGGTTTCCATATCCACTTTTCGAATACGGTTACTGCCTTTATCGGTGAGATACAAGTTGCCCTGGGCATCGACCGACAACCCAACTATATCCCACAAGCGAGCTTCTAAGGCCGGAGCCCCATCATCTAGATAAATTTCAAGGTCTAACCCATCCGAACATTGCGGACGCAGCCACCCTTGGTCATCGCTAAAATCAATACCAATGGCATCACCTGACAACACTATGAGATTTTGTGCAGTCAGCGGACTGACTCGGTTTTCATCCTCAGCGCTCCACGCTCCGGCAACGGTCGTGAGCATCCCGGTTTTAGGATCAAATTTGCGAATGCGATGAGCCTGGGTATCGGCAATAAACAAGTTATCATGGTGGTCGAACGCCAGAGCCCCCGGGTAGGTTAAGTTCACTTCTAACGCCGGCCCATCTCCATTAAATCCAAACTGTCCAGTGCCTACGACCGTCGTAATAATCCCGGTGTTATGGTCCACTTTGCGAATTCGATTACTCCCAGAATCGCAAATAAATAAATCATTATTTGAATCACAGGCTACATCCAAGGGAAGATAGAGACCCGCCTCTTCACAGGGTCCATAGTCCCCGCTATAGCATGTTTCCCCAATACCGGCATAATTGTGAAGGGTATTCGTTTCCAGGTCTACCCGCCGCACACGATCAGACCCACATTCGGCAATATACAAATACTTTTCTTCACGATCCAGGCAAATATGATTCGGCAGAGGTATCCCAGCTTTCTTCGCCCGTTTGCCATCTCCTGTACTACGCGATTTGCCATTTCCGGCAAATGTTTCTATTTTGCCAATAACGGATTCAACACTGGCTTCCATTTTAAACTCCTTCCAAACTTTATCCCAATAATTCCATTATACCCACCTGGACACTCCATTTTCCAAGAATGACTTTTGCTCCCAAACCCGTTACACCTTAGTGGTTTGGGTAGGAGTCACCTGAGGTGTCACGGTAGGTTGAAACGTCCCTTGGGGCGGAGCAGGCGCCACAGCTGGAGAAATTTCTGCCTGTTGGGGTGGAAAATGAGCCTCCTGCGGAGGAGGAGCTGCCGTGGCTTGCATCGGTGAAGGAACGTCTTGAGCTTCCCCCTCCACGGCCTCTACTTCATGAACCGACTTTTTAAATCCTTTTATGGCCTTCCCCAGTCCTTCTCCCAGGTGGGGAAGTTTTCCAGCCCCAAAAATAATGAGCACAATAATTAAAATCAGGACTAGTTCTGTAAAACCAAGGCTCCCAAACATAATCGCACTCTCCTTGTAAACGACAATGATTACGCTGTCTTTTCAGGTTCTTTCGTTTTTTTGGCAAACCGCTGTTTAAGCCGCTGTCGCGTTTCTTCTGCCTGATCAAACATTTTACATTTTTCGTAGGTGTTAATCAGATTATAATAGGCCAACGGCTCATCTGGATTATGATCCACCGCTTCTTCCATGACTTTCACAGCCAATTCCGGTTTTTTGATAGTGAGCGAAATTTCCATCAATTTAAAACTACATTCTAAATAATGAGGATCAAATTCCAGCACCTTCATGTAGGCTTGCATGGCCATATCAAGAGTATTGAAATCGGACACCTGGGGATTATCGAGTGCCTCATAGACCGTGGCAAGATTAAACCACGCCATCGGATCCTCAGGCGTCACCTCAATGAGTCGCTCCAAATAATCTTTGGCTTTCATATAGTCCTTTTTATCACTATGTAAACGCCCGAGATTAAAGAGAGCCAGCACATCATATTGATTCAACTCCAGGGCTCGCTCAAATTGAGGGGTGGCATCATCCGACATATTCTTGGTCGCATAGATCGTTCCTAAATTCGAATAGTACATCGCTAACGATCGATCCATTTCGGTGCGTAATCCTTCAGCCGTTTCTATGGATTTCTTAACCTCATTTAACGCATCATCCAAACGCCCCTTACTAAAATATAATTCACCAAGTCGGCACCGAGCTTGAAAATCATCTGGTTCTTGACTCAGAAGTTTTTCAAGTTCCGTGATTTCTTCATCAGGGGTGAGAGCTGGCTCCTCTGGAGGAATCTCCTGCACGGTAGATTCCTGTTCACTTATGACATTCGGTTCATCCATAATTTCGACTCTTTCTTATCTCGCTTCTCCCAACATGGGGGCGACTGAAGGGGAATAAACAACCTTATCTGGCACACGATCTCTCAACTTGCCCAACGTTCCACGTTTATCAAGATTCAGTAGCATTAAACCAACCACAACCATCAGGGTTAAATGGGATAATTGGAGTGCATACCCCGCCATAAAAATAAGCCCGATTCCATACCCAGCTAATCGCCCAATCAACGTGAGTTTGATCACGGTATACGACCAACAGATAAATCCCGCCATATACAACGCGAAGGGTAAATAAAAAGTATATCCCATTCCCATTTGGAATATCCATCCAATACTCTGCCCCACTTTTCTGGCCTCTTCAGCTAAGGCTGGATCATACAACCCAAGAAAATAGTCTATAAATAGCAGAACGAAAAAGGCTGTCCCGCCACTGAGAAGAAGCATCATGGCCCAACGCTTTTGTTGTTTGTTTTTGGTAAAGAAGGACGTACTTCCGTAAGCCCAAAAGACCAAAATACTCGCTAACACCATCAAGGCTTCCCCTCCTCGATTAATTTCACTGACGAAGGGCGGGGCGTCCACGATGGCTAAGAGGCCATAACCCGTTGACATCGTCTGATAATAAATCCATCCACAAATCCCCAATACAAAACTCCCGACCGCTAATCGTTGCGCCCACACATGATGGGTCATCATAAATTCGACGGTCAGAACCATCAGCACAAAAAGAGAAATGCCATTATATAATATGGAGCCAAGCATGGTGGGAGGAAACAACAAGTAAGCAATGATTAACAACACCAACACCGAGACAGACGGTACAAGAAGAAAATCTAACTTGCCCTTCCAAATGCCATTTCGGCTCTTTTGTATGAGTACAATAAAAACGATCAAGAACAACAGAATAGAGGTCACATTCAATAAGACAAAACCCAGAGAGGAAAGGGTTTTAAAGGTGATGCGCACAAACTCATATTTTTCAGCCAATTTGGCTAAATGCATTCCCAGGCGCGACACAAGCCGATAGAGCACCAACTCCAAAAACCCTGCCCACAGAAGACACTTGAGCCCGTATTCAAATAAAAGACTATTTCCTTCTTTTTTAACTGCACTTTCCATGGATATATACATTAGAACCGGTGATGAGAACCGGTCATTCCTTTAATGTTCAACCCCCAACAATGACGTGTTATTTATCAATCTAGAAGAAAAAGTGCCTTACACTGCCGTAGGTTCAGGAAGCGCATGTTGCATCTTATGCCTTGAAATATACAACAGACCATCCGCCATAGAATAATTAAATGGCAATTCGCAGACGACTTCACTGATTTTTTCATAGATATGTTGATACAGTTTTTCAGCTTCCTCTGGAGTCATGCCCTCCTTGACCTCATAGAAGAATCCTAAGCTCAAGTCTTCGGACGCAGGCCTCATAATGCGCTGCACGCCATAACCTCCCGGATCACTCATGATGGGAGCTTCTTTTTCCAAATCAAACAAACAGGGCTGGCATGAGAATCCATAGGAGGTATTCAGTTTGTGACTCTCAACCACAAAATTCATGGTTTCTAACGCTTCTTCTTCGGTCTCAGTCGGGAATCCCACAATGACATAACAATGAACGGCAATCCCCAGGTCAACACAATCCGCACAGATGCGTTGTACGTTATCCCGAGTAATCCCTTTCTTCATAAAATCCATCATCCGTTGATTGTAGGTCTCTAATCCAAACACAATTTTATGACAGCCTGCATTTCGCATTTGGATCAGCAAGTCTCTCGAAAGATTCTTTTCGAAACGCAGTTCGGCCGTCCACTCAATTTGTAAATTTCTCGACAGAATTTCTTTGCATAATCGCTTGGTGGGAGAAAGTGCGAGACATTCGTCTGTGAAGAAGAAGAATGGCGTATCGTACTTTGCGGTTAGCGCTTCTAATTCATTCACCACCTTCACGGGATCTTTTTGACGAAAATTTTGATGATCAAGCGTTAAGGCACAAAATGCACAATCCTTATAGTAACACCCTCGTGAAAATTGCACGGGCAACACGGTTTTAGGAGCCAAATATTGATGAAGCGGAAAGCCATCATAATTCGGCGCGGGATGATGCGACAAATTTTCAGAATAAAATGGTTGATTGACGATCACTTTGCCATTATTCCGATAAATGAGATTGGGAACTTTTGAATAATTCTTTTTCCCATCAAGCTGATTGACCAATTCTAATAAAGCGGTTTCCCCCTCAAACACAATAAAATCATCTGTGATTTCAAATAACCGATCACAGCGCCGCAAGTTATCAACCAACCTGGTAAAGATGCTGCCTCCTATAGTCACATGAATGTCCGGATTGGCTTCTTTGATGAGCCGAGAAAGGGTGAGGCCAGGAATTATTTGAGACGTGGCCGTAATAGAAATACCCACCAAATCTGGGGAGTCAGCCAAAAGAGAGTCCAGAAAATAGTTTTGATACAGTTCAATATAGGGATTTTGTGCTTCATCCCGAATGGCTTTCATGATATCTCGAGAAGAATAAATAGAATAACTCAGTTGATTATCCACAACAGTCAGTCGGGTCGGAAAATAGAGAGAAGACACTAAATCCAACCATCGATCAATAAGAAACAAGCATTCTCGATAGCGATCGATATCATAAAACTCTTCGCTCCGTAATGAGGTTTTCGCCGGTTCAATTTGTTCAATTAACAGGGGAAACCGATCAGCACATTCCACTAATTTGGCATAATGCTCATCACTACCAGGCCCCGTTTCCCCATTCCGGCTTCGCTCAAGTTCCTTGATTTTTTCCATTATTTTGCCATAGACCTCAATTCCGTAGGACTTAGAAAGAATGGAATCAAGTAACTCAATATTTAAATCTCGCTGGGTCACACCTGTGACCCCGGCTTGTTCAAGAAAGGCAGAGAGACAGGGAATACTTAAATAAGGTTGAGAAGGATGCCAACTCGGTGGGAACAACAAAGAGATATTCACGGACAACCCTCCGATGAAAAGATAAAGGGGGTTAAAATCGACGAGGCAAAAAGAAAGTGAACAATCAATTTCAACCTGAAAATCCTCAATAATACACTACTTTTACTTATACTTCTTATACACGTGGAATCCTTGGCAATGCAACTATTTGAGCCCAACTCAAAGCATTATCCCCTTTAAATTATTCATACAATTAATCAATACAAACCAAGAAAAGTTTAATTACAACTCTTTTAAAAAAAACAGGTGATTGTGAGGAAAAACAAAAACCCCAGAACCCTTCCCAACTAGGTTGAAAAGAGACTGGGGCTTTTGACTATTGTATTTGGACTTCTCTAACTACTG
>CAZKRH010000120.1:0-3200 GCA_964555115.1 uncultured Nitrospiraceae bacterium
ACAAATCAGACGGCGCCTTGTCTCGGATTTCCGTCCAATTCGCATCTGCTGTTTTGATGTAGCCGGGGATATCTTTGTTCCATTTGCTCTGAATGTCCCGGTCTAAGTTCAGATAGAGCGTGCCTTTGACGATCTTCCAGACTTCGGGGTCAGTTACAAACTTTTTCCCGACCGCCACACCATAGGCACACCACCCGCCGTAGGCCGGGGCATACTTACTCGGGTTGGCTTCAAACAGTTCTTTGTGTTCGTCACTGGTAAAGGCATAGGTCACGCCCTTGTAGTCTGCGACGTGATACCCACTCCCGCGTTGCGGGGTGCCTTCGGTGAAGTACGACACAGGGTCGTACCCGCTAATCCCCGGTGTGTTATGGGTGACATCCTGTCCAAAGACCGGCGTTGCCACCACGGACACCAACAGGGCTACCGCTGGTAAAAACGTGTGTAAAACTTTCATGATAAACCTCCATAGTTGATAGTAAAGTTATTGTTTTAAGTATACCGTTCTGTATACTTTCCATAGTAGTATTTCAAAGAGGAGTTTCATTACAGGATGTTGTTTATTTTTGAAATTAATTTTCTTATTTAGTGCCATAGTTTTTCGTTCGGTACAAAAGACGACCAAACCGGAGGAGTTGTAGGCTGGGATGAAGGTCCTTGAAGGTATTGATTCAGAGCCTGTCGAACTTTCGACCGGGCTCGGTGCAAAAGCACTCGTTGGTTGGTTGCGGTGATATTCAAAATTTGACAAACTTCTTCCGAATCGATGCCTTCGATATCGCGAAGAACAATGACCTGCCGCTGGTTAGATGGAAGGGCTTGGATAGCTTGTTCGATTTGAGCCAGGCTTTCTTTTGATACCAGCAAGCGCTCGGGCGTGTTCTCATCCCAGGTAGTCGGTGGAATAGCCCAATGACTTGTTAAATGTTCAGGTGTGTGAAACCGTTCCAGCTCCATCGTGCCATCCTCTTCCTGGTCCGTTGAACTCGCGACATCGAAGAATGACACATACCGGTGTTCTCGTTTTCCTTTCGTCTTGGCACGATTCTTAAGAATTTGGAAAATCCACGTCTTGAGAGAAGATCGTTTTTCAAATCGATGAATACCTTCCAGGACAGCCATCCACGTTTCTTGAACAACCTCTTCCGCGACAGCCTGATTGGACACAAACGTTTGGGCTAATCGAAGCAGTCGACCATGATAATGCTCGATCAGTGTGCTGAACGCTGTTTCCTCCCCCTTACGAAGGGCCTCGATCAGTTCGAGTTCTTCGTAGGTCACCTTCGACCTGTTCCGCAGGGTCTTGGTTTCAGGCCTCTTGTGGGTGTCCTGTAACACGCTCCCGGCTTGTGGTCCTACGTTGATGACACTCGAGGGTTCTGCAAATGATATTTCAAGCCGGTTCATTTTTCTTCTCCCTTCAATGGGTAGTAAATTGTGTTACCTATTTTTTCTTCTGGAATTTAGTTTGGAGCTCAATTTTGCATTCTTGTATTGATTCAATTCCGAATTAAGAGTTGCTCTCCTCATGCAGCTGTGAGCGTTTGAGTGAGAAGAACGTCTTTTTCTTGCTGAAGTCTCGACAGCGAATTTCCTTGGTTCAGCAGGATCAGTGTGTCAAAAATATTTCCACAACATATGCACCGCCACACATCACAGTGAATGTGTGTATCAAGAAGATCATAAGCTAGGTCTTGCACCATCAGGCCATGACAACGTTGACATTCCATAACCTTCTCCTTAGTTTTCCGCGCCGTGGCTGACTGGCGGGTTATAGGGTGAGTAATCCAGCAATGACCAGTCCGACTGAGTAGCGTGACCAGTCTCTACCCAGCGTTCAATGTGTAGTTGCCAATGCCGGTTCGTGCCTCCTGTTTCCTCTTCCGTGCCATCCACGTCATACAGGATTTCCGTCCGCCCTGTGAGTTGGAGGGTTCGATGGGATTCGAAGTCGAGAAAAATTAATCCGGCCCGAGGATTTGTTGTGAAGTTGCCGAGAGTATTGAACATAGAATTCCCTGGGTAGTCCGGGATGCGAAGTGTTTGGTCGTCGACAATGGTTACAAACCCTGGGTTGCCCCCACGATGCGAAGCATCCACCCCGCGTTCAGGATGCACACTGGCGACAAAGAACGTGTCAGCCTTCGCGATGATTGCACGTTGTGCGGGGCCAAGAATCTCCCCACGTGTTGATGTAAACGGAACCACATGGAATCTGTTTGGCTGAGTGGTGAGGTCTCGTCTTTGGATGTACTTGGGGCAATTCGGATAGGACTCTTTTACCTGGAGTCGTAACAACGCATCGGAATCACGCGTGATGGAACCGTTGATCCGCAAGCGTCTGCGCGAGGCCAATTCAATCGCAAGCAGCCCCACTTCAGAATTTACTTGGATATTCGTCCAGAAGGGATCATTCGGATTGTGCCCCATGGTGGTGAGGTCGAAAGTCACCATTCGCTCGTCCTCTGCTTGAATGAAGCCTGGTTTTCCTAACAAGACGGACGCCCACACATTTTTTTCCTGATCAAGACTGCCGAATATGGCCATGGGAAGTTGGCCGATAAAACGCAGAGCCCCTTTGATGATGGAATCTTGAATGACGCGAGCATTTTGCGCTCCTTCGTGCAAGACTCCCACGCGCTCTTGCACTTGTAATTCACCGTCATGGTATGGGGTTTCGATTTTCATGAGTATCATCTTCCTGTGATCAATCCTGTTCGGAATCTGGAAGCGAGCTTTGGCCCGCCCCCAGATTTATGAACTTGGATCGGTTTAAAAAGTGAGAATGGTTGATCCTTCAACCGCAAACTTTCGTAAACTTGCCATACCCCGTGTTCCGGGTACGGGATTTTCTTTGATTAGATCGAAACCAGATTTTTCGGCGTCTTCTGAGACACCGAATACATCTGCACAGCCACAAGACACGCCGGCCACCTGATCTTTCACGGCTTCGAACAAATCATGCGCCGCATGGTCCTTTTTGCTGAGTTCACCAATCCACCGTGTGCCGGTACCTTGGAAAACGACGGAAACCTCATCACCCGCTTGCTTAAAATCATACGCCGCGGCCAAGCCGTTAAAGACACGCCCGAGCGCTTCTTCTGAACCATTCTTGGGATCCGACAAAATGACGATTGTGGCTTTCATGGTGCTGCCTCCTTTGTGTGTGAAGTGATTGAATTTACAGAACGTTCGGTACA
>CAZKRH010000121.1:0-1876 GCA_964555115.1 uncultured Nitrospiraceae bacterium
TGCAGTATCGGTATGGCGATTCCAAAACGATGCGAGTCAATTTTGGATGGATCCTGCGGATCTTTTTGCCTGTGGCTCCTTCGATGAACTTGGGGCGAGGGGATGATGTCCCTCAAGTGCTCCATATCGCGATGAATCAGGATGGCACGTTCGATCAGTATCTTCTTCAACAACCTCTGGATCCCCCTCAGTTTTCTTTTTGGCCTTTTTAAGCGCGTCTTTCCTTATTGTTGGTCCCTTTTAGTCCTTATCTGGTAGGCGCATTGTGTTGATCCACAACCTGTTCAATTCGTACTTGTCCTGCCGAAGTCTGATTCTTGTGATTTCCATTCGGTGTGTATTTGTAAATGATATTCGACGTTGTTAGATAACGAAAAATCATAACAGTTTTCGGCCCAAGTGCCGATATTAATTAGTGGCAAAGACTCATCTTAATTGATGATGAGAGCTAAGTGGTATCGGCACACTAAATGGCTCAATGAAAGGTACGAAATATTGTGCTCTCCCTAATGGGGTAGGGAAATAAAGCCCCAGCATAGCGTGTGCCTCCTCGATGACGGCGGTCAGATTCGATTCTGGTCGCCGTTCGTCGTTTTGGAATGACTTCAAAAGGTGTGAATGGAAAGTTTGACTATTTATGAGACTTGGGCTTGGTGAGCTGTTGGCAAGGCGGGCATTCGACGAAGTTTGGCAATCAGCAATAATCCAGGTAATGCTAATACGGTACAGAGAAAAAAGAACCCTTCCCACCCCAGCCATGTTGCTAAAACACCGGTGATGGAACCGGCCAACACACGCGGAATGCCCATAATACTCGTCAGGAGGGCATATTGTGTGGCGGTGAAGCGCTTGTCGGTGAGGCTGGCCATAAATGCCACAAATGCCGTCGTTCCCATTCCGCCGGTGAGATTTTCAAACGCGATGACGGCTGTTAACGTTGGGAGATGGTTTCCGACAATGGCCAATACCGCAAACCCCGCGGTAGAAATCATCTGAAGGATGCCGAAGACGATGAGAGAGAAAACTATGCCCCAGCGATACACCACTAACCCTGCGAGTATTCCCCCAGTGATTAAGGCTGCCAAGCCAAAGGTTTTTACAATTCCAGCAATCTGGGGTTTTGAAACTTCGAGGTCAACCCAAAAGGGTGACAGCATTTCCGAGGCCATGTTATCGCCGATTTTATACAGTAAAATAAATAATAAAATGCTCCACCATCCTGGCCGTCGAACAAATTCCTGGAATGGACCCATAAAGGCTTCTTGGAACGAGGTGGGTGGAGCGGTTTCGATGTCGGGCTCTGGTGCATACATTGTGGCCACAATTCCGATGAGCATGCACATTCCTAAAAGAAAGTAGGCCGTTGACCAAGACAGGTACTCAGCTAACACTAAGGCTCCGGCACCAGAGGCCAGTAAGCCAATCCGGTATCCGTTGACAAAGATCGAAGAGCCGATCCCTAGTTCCTCATCCGTCAAATATTCGCGCCGATAGGCATCGAGCACAATGTCTTGGCTGGCGCTTGCGAAGGAGATAAGCAAGCATAATGCTGCGACTGCAGCAAAATGCACAGCCGGTTGTGCCAAGATCATGGCGGCAATGGTCACGAGGAGGAGTATTTGGGTCATGAGCATCCAGCCTCGCCGACGTCCCCCGAACGGAGGAACCAGCCGATCCATCAGGGGAGCCCACAGAAATTTTAAGGTATACGGGAGTCCGACAAGACCAAAAAACCCAATTGTTGTTAAATCGAGGCCTTCTTCCCGCATCCAAAACTTAAGGGTAGAGCCTGTGAGAAGAAGCGGGAGGCCTGAAGAAAACCCGGTCAAGAGCATGACCAGCATTTTGGGCCCGAAGAGAAGGGTGAGAAAATTTC
>CAZKRH010000122.1:0-39949 GCA_964555115.1 uncultured Nitrospiraceae bacterium
ACATCCCTGAACAAAATCTGCTCAGGGCTTTTCTGCGGGTTGAGTGGCAATGGGAATATGGGTGAACTCTTGAAGTTCGGCCAATTTCCCCTTCCCAATTCCCTTGATGTTCTTCAGTTCGTTCAAACTGGTAAAGGGACCATGGTTTTGTCGGTATTCCACAATACGGGTGGCAATTTCCTTTCCCACTCCTGGGATCATTTGGAGCTCCTTCGCGGTAGCGGTATTCACGTCAACTTTTCCAGCCATCACTCCAGATACTCCGATTACACTGAACACCAAGAGAATGGTACACAGGCGAAAAAGAATGGAAAGACGATGATGTGGGGATAGGGTGTGCATGATGGATTCCTCCTTACTCAAGGGCACCTCTAAAAACCGTCCTTTTCCGCGATTGCGGCGTCAGCCACGTGCTCCCAGCCTCCGGCGCGCACAAACATGGTGCTCTTCGCACCGTGCGCCCTCATGTATTCCAACATACACTGCGGTTTTCCGCGCGTGGCTTCCTTGCATTCACGAAAAAATCCTGGTTTTTAGAGGTGCCCTCGAAATAATAATGAATGAAAGGTTGATATGTTGGGAGAGGAGTAGCATAACCGGTGCCAAAAGCGAGCGCTCAAGGTGAACAACGATAATCCCTGAAAAGAGCTGCTAATAGTTGGGGATGAACAAAAGAGGAACACCGAGGTGAGAGACGGGTAGAGAGGTTTTGTATCTCCTGAGATACTACATGAGTATCCTGAGAGATACGAATCGGGGTCATGCCTGTGTTGAAAAATGAAAAGGAATCGAAATAAAGAAAGAATCCCATGCAGAAGAGGGCTGGGCAGATTTCAGAGGTGATACACCTCCCCAAGTTTTTGCTCGAGGTAGTGAAGGAACGGTTGGGCACTGAGAGTCTGTCCAGTGACGCGGAGGATGAGTTCTTCCGACGTATACTGTCGTCCCCATTGATGAATCTGTTCCCCAAGCCACTTTCTGAGGGGGAGCAGGTTGCCCTGAGCAATCTGCTCGGGAAGCTCAGGAAGCACCTGCAAGGCTTGGTCATAGAGCATCGCGGAATAGAGGTTGCCCAGGGTGTACGTGGGAAAATACCCAATGGCCCCAAAGGACCAATGCACATCTTGAAGCACGCCCTCGGCATCACGGTCGGGAACAATGCCAACATACTCCTGCATTTTCGCTCGCCAGAGTTCTGGTAATTGATCAACCTCTACGCGGTTTTCGAGTAAATCGAGTTCGATCTCATACCGTACCATGATGTGGAGATTGTAGGTGACCTCATCGGCCTCCACACGAATGAGAGAAGGTTTGACCACATTAATAGCTCGGTAAAAGGTATCCAGCGAAACCGAGCCCAATTGTTCGGGAAACCGCTCTTGCAGCAAAGGGAAAAAATATTGCCAAAAGGGACGAGATCGACCAATACAGTTTTCCCAAAACCGTGATTGACTTTCGTGGATACCGAGGGAAATCGCTTCTCCCAAGGCAGTCCCATAATGGGCGGAGGCCAACCCTTGTTCATACAAGCCATGTCCTCCCTCGTGAATACAACTGAACAGACAAGAAGGAAGATCCTTATCAAACACGCGGGTAGTCACGCGCACATCATGAGGATGAAAGGAGGTCGTAAATGGATGCGCGGACAAGTCCAACCGCCCTCGGGAAAAATCATAACCCATTTTGGTCAAGACCAGTCGACCAAATTCCAGTTGAGGCTCATGAGCAAAAGATTGATGGAGCAGGTCATCAGTGGGCGGAGTGGGCGCTTGACGAATGCGTGAGAGCAGAGAGACCAGCCCTTCACGAAGCGTGGCGAACAAGGGCGTGAGTTGAGCCATCGTCGCACCAGGCTCAAACGTATCGAGGAGCGCATTATAGGGCGAATCGACGAACCCTAAGTATTGCGCCTCTTCTTGTTTCAACGAAACGATTGTGCGAAGGTGGGGGGCAAAGGAAGCAAAGTCGTTGTGAGCACGAGCAGTGGTCCACACCTGTTGAGCCAGAGAACATTCTCGTTCCAAGCGAGTCACAAAGTCGGAAGGGAGTTTTTTTTCTCGGCTAAAGTCTCGCCAGGTCTCCCGAAGGAGGGCTTTGGTGGCTTCATCGAGATCCTGATGAGAGGAGTCGACCAAACCCGTCTCGGGATTAATCCAATGAGCCAGCAGTGATTCCATGTCCGCAGAAACGAATTGATTATGGGCAAGGGTTTGCAACGTGGCCAATTGGTCGGCACGCGCTTGGCCGCCGCCCGTGGGCATATAGGTTTCTTGATCCCAGGAGAGAAGCGCGGCCGCGTCTTTCAGATGATGAATTTCTAACAGTTTGGTTTTCAGCGTATCGAGGGAAGAGGCCACAAGAATCTCCTTGGTATTCAAACATCACAAAACAGACAGAAGAGCGATATCCTGTGGTCTTTATAAATCTCTCCACAAAAAATGGCAATGAAAAGATGGGGCGTGCAAGAAACCACACACGATACAGCAAAAGGATGTTTCGATGATAGATTTAGTGCTGCCGGAAATTGAGGCCTACGCCGAAGAGCATTCCGATGCAGAGTCTGAAGTGTGTCGGCAATTGCGCGAAGAAACCCAGCGAACCATGGCCCTCCCGCAGATGGTAGTTGGTCCCTTGGAAGGCGCCTTTCTCAAAATGATGGCACGAATGGTGGGCGCCACACGTATATTAGAAATTGGAACCTTTACCGGCTATAGCGCCTTGTGTTTTGCCGAAGCATTACCAGATAAGGGGCAGGTGATCACCTGCGATATCGATGTGGAGTCCACGGCCTTGGCCCAACAATATTGGGCGCACAGTCCAGAGGCACACAAGATTGAATTACAAATTGGGCCAGCGCTCGAAACCATGGAGACGTTGTCTGGCACATTCGATGTGATATTTATTGATGCAGATAAGCGCAACTATGTAAAGTATTATCAAAAGAGCAAAGGATTACTTTCAAAGAATGGCGTCATGGTGATTGACAATGTGTTGTGGAGTGGCGAAGTTCTGAAAGACCCGGCATCAGATGAAGATACCGCAACCATTCAGGCACTCAACCAGATGGTGACCGCCGATACGGACGTGTCCTCAGTGCTGGTTCCCATGCGGGATGGCGTGTTGATCGTCAAACTCAATCCCCGATCGTCCAACACATGAGAAAAAGAGTGAAGAAAAAATGATCGAAACCCTACCGTTCACCGCATTGTTTCTCGGCTTTCTACTGGGGCTGGCCCATGCCTTCGATCCCGACCATGTGGTGGCAGTAGGGACGTTGGCGGCAGATTCAGAAAATTTACGGCAATCCTCCTGGCTAGGCGTGTGCTGGGGATTAGGGCATACCGTAACCTTAACGGTCGTAGGAGGAATGGTATTGATCCTGAAGTGGACCATTCCAGTGCAGGTGGCGATGAGATTAGAAGGGCTCGTGGGCATGATGATCGTGCTGCTTGGGGCCAATATTGTGTGGAACGTGTCAAGAGGATGGACCGTCCATGCGCATACCCATTCGCATGATGGCTCCACCCATTCGCATCTGCATCTGCATGCGCATCAAGAAGAATCCCACCGACATCATAAGAATTGGTCAGCCAAAAAGGCGTGTGGAGTTGGTATGGTGCATGGCGTGGCCGGGAGCGCGGCCTTAAGTATGACGGTGTTATCGGCGATGCCGTCAACGGGTGTAGGATTAATCTACATCCTCCTATTTGGGGCGGGGTCAATGGGAGGCATGGCGCTGATGAGTGCTGCCATGGGTGTGCCCTTTGTCTGGGGAAGCTCCAAATGGAAACAATGGATCCAGCCACTCAAAGCCGTGGTGGGGGTTTTGGCCATCGTCTTTGGGTCCTACCTAACCTATACCGTGTTGATCTAATTCCGTTCCAGAAAAATCCAAAAATCCATTAAAAAAAACTCGTGAGTGGTCACTGGTGAACTCCTGAGGAAACATCTAGGTGGTTCACCCTGAGGAATGTCACCCATGCAGATTTTGTGTCAACAAAAAGCCTCACCACAATGCCTAAAAAATAGGCAATCCGGTCAATTCGAGCCTCATATGCCTGTAAGGATCTCTCCTACAGAGTCTATCCACAACCTTGTCCCCATTTTCCGTGGATGGATTTTTAAAAATATTTTGTCGCCGTGAAAATGATGAATTTCATCGTAAAATCAATGGGTTATTTGAACAAACCTGTCCCACACCTACCTGTGTCCGTAGTGAATTAAACGCACGTACCCTTTCCTAACACATTCCCACAGGGCAGGTGACCCTTTTGTGGGCCTGATAGAGCAAGTGTATCTTCCTGCCATTTGAAAGGCCTTGCGCCTAATCGAATTCTGAATTTCGTTCGGAAAGCATATGGAAACTAAATATTAGAGCCGGGTTGTCGGCCCGGCAGCCGAGATCCTTTTGTTTCGGCAAAAGGACCCAAAACCATTTTGCCCCAGCGTAGTCCCAGGGGGTGCCCGGCGAAGCTTTCCTTCCCTCCGGCGGCTGCGCAACTTGCTCCGCTCAGACAGTGCTCGCCGAAAACCCCGGAGTGAAGAAAAGTTTCTTGGCCACGCTGAAGGGCAGGGGAGAGGAAAGTGATTGTACACTTTCCACCCTTCTCTCTAGCACGTAGTTATTCTTAGAAATAATTTCGTAGTTCAATGAAAATCCAATCAGATGATGAGTATCTTTGGAGATGGTGAATTCACCATATTTCTATACTCGACGGATGGATCTCGAAAAATTGGGCGCTTGAGTAACCGTTTGAGCACGATCATTCATGTGACTGTGCCGCAAGCGTTTCGAGAAGGGAAGAGAGGTGTCCAACCGTTCAGCAGGTATTGTCAACTTCACGGAAACTCCCACTCTGAGAACACCATTTTCTTGGAGAGCATCCATTGAATTATCTTGGATTCCGCGGGACGCTCCATGTGGTGACAGCGCCAAACTTGGCTGAGGTTGACAATACCTTTTGGCCACCGCAAGCTTGACCTCTCCCACCCCCCCCAACGGGCTTCATTGAGTCAGAGGGCAGGTCAAGACCAAATATGGCAATACCCATCATTTCCAGAATGAGGGCGCAGGCGGCTCTTCTCATTTTTTTCTTGGTGGTCGTGGTTTCTTCTGATTCTGCGCTGGCCTTATCGGGGGCCAAGCCCAACGAACTTTCCGTTCTCTCCTATAACGTGCATGGTCTCTCGTGGGTCTTCGCCCATGACAATCCGCGTGCTCGAAGTCCAACGATTGGATGGTTAGCCAACAAATACGACGTGGTACTCTTTCAGGAGGATTTTGAATATCACGGTGAAATTGCGGACCAGATGGAGGGAAGCACTGCTTTTCGGGGAAACGACATGCGTATGGATGTTCCCCTCGTCGCGGCAAAAGTTCTTTTGTTCCCGTTTTGGTTGTTGATTCCAGACTTTTCCCCTCCGTATGGGTCGGGGCTGACAACTTTCGTGGACTCCTACCTGACTCAGCCTTCAGAGGTCACCGTGCAAGCCTACGACGATTGTCACGGGTGGTTTAGTGATAATTGGAACTGCTGGGCGAGCAAAGGTTTTGTGCGCGTTCGCATTCGCCTCCCCAATCACGCTGAGGTGGATATCTACCAAACCCACCTGGATGCGGGGCACAAGGAGGGATCAATTGCAGCCAGACGGAATCAACTCGATGCACTCGCCCGTGCTGTTGAAGAGTTGTCGACCGATCGGGCAGTCATTATAGGAGGGGACTTTAACACCCCGTACTACAGACCGAAAGACCGTGCCGCTATTCTCGACTTTCGGGAGCGGCTGAGCCTGCAAGACTCAGGGGCCGCCCCACAGCTCCCGTGGTGGAGAGAGCGAGACTATCTCTTGTTCCGGAACGGTAGTCGAACGAAGCTGGTTGTCCTGGAAGCTGGTGAGGCCTCGGAGTTTGTGAATCAAAACCTGGCGTTGAGCGACCATCCTGCATTATTCGCTCGGTTTCGAGTGGAGCGCGAACCTTGATGGTACGGTGGGTGGTGGCTATCGTGTTATTGACCGTGTGCGCGGGGTGTTTCATGTCTGCTGGGCCCCTAGGTGTGGCCATGCGAACGAAATCACAATTCGAGATCGAGGTAAGAAGGTATGCCAAGCTTCCTGCGCAAAAATCCATGGCCATTGCTGGTGATCCTCAAGGGATCTACGTGTCTGGCTACGCCTACGATTATCCGACAAAGGAAGTGGCGGTGCAGGAGGCTCTCAGGTATTGCGAGTTGAGACGCGAAGATCGAGGGGTTGAGGCCACATGCCGAACCTATGCCATCGATGACAAATTTTCAGAGGATTAACTTAACTATTCCCCTCCCGCAAAGAGAAATAAAGAAATGGGGTCATTGCTTGACTCTAAAGTTCCTTCTCGCTAACCATTCCCTCCTATGGCCCGACAGTTACGATTAGAATATCCGGGTGCCCTCTATCATGTGACCGCTCGCGGGAATGGGCAGAAGCGTATCTATCTTGATGATACGGATCGCCGCCGCTTTCTTGACCTGCTGGGGCAGGAAGTAAGCCAACAACAGTGGCGGTGTTATGCCTATTGTTTGATGGGTAACCATTATCATCTCTTGGTGGAAACGCCCGAAGGGCGCCTCAGCGAGGGGATGCGACGGTTGAATGGCACGTACACGCAAGCTTTTAATCGTCGTCATGGTCGGGCGGGGCATGTCTTGCAAGGGCGGTTTAAAAGTATTCTGGTTGAGAAAGATTCCTACTTGTTGGAACTGTGTCGGTATATCGTGCTCAACCCAGTGAGGGCGAAGTTCGTCCGAAAGGTGCACGACTGGGTGTGGAGTAGTTATCGGGCGACAGTTGGCCGGCAGGCGGTTCCAGTCTGGTTAGAAGTGGCCGATGTGCTTCGCTTGTTCCACAGGACGAAAGCCACGGCGCAACTGCGCTACCAACAATTTGTGCGGGAAGGGGTGGCAGAGCCTTCCCCCTGGCCTCAGGTGCGTGGACAGATTTTTTTGGGGAACGAGGCGTTCTTGGCCAAAATGGCGAAGTTGGTGAAGAGGCAGTCTGTGACGAATGTCCCTCGTGCCCAGAGGCAGCCGACTCGCCTGACGGGGTCTGAGGTGTTGGCTCGGGTGAGGCAGGTGTATCATCTCAAACCTCAGGCTCTCAGTAGACGGGAGGATTCGGAGGCGTATCAGTGTGCGGCTTGGCTGTTGCGGCGTGTCGCGAATGAACCGTTGCGGGTGGTGGCTCACCGTTTTGGAGTCTCCCCGTCACGGATCTCTCATATTCAAGGGATCATCGAGAATCAGGGGTTGAGTCGACGGCAAGTCAAAGCCCGAAATTTATGTCAAGTCAAGCCATAACCCCTACTCGTGTCAAAGACACCTGCTCAATTATACCTACCAAATTAAACCTAATAAATAATATCTGATAATTAATACTTACTATTCATCCTGTCAGGGTGCACAATCAGGAATATTCTACAGAATCGTCATGGTTTAAATAGCGGACTTCTAAAGAAATGCTATTTTGCTGACGCTCTATTAATTGAGAAGATAGGGACCCAACCAGTAGGAACCTTCTCAACGACTTCTGCCGATTCGTCAGGAGGAGTGTTGAAAACGTCCGTCAGCGCCGTTCTCTAGGGATATCATGCGTGAAGCGGATTTCGTGAAACGAATCTCAACGTGGGTATTTCGTCAAGACACGATTGAGGCTTTCACGATATGGGAACGATGATTTACCGATTTGGCCGTACTCAATTTGGCTCCGTCGACACGTCTTCGCGCAAGGGCGTGGCTCCTGCGACTCCGCGAGGGTCTGGTTGTTGAACAGTATTTCTTGTTCATGTGTTGCATAACCTTGGCCTAATTTTGATTGTAAGGTGAGAGCATGTTGTTTTTTTAGCCTGAGACCTTATGATTTCTTCGATGCCTGTTGGCCCACATGATTCCGAACCCGTAGTTCTCGTTGTTGAGGATAGCGTCCTTGCGGCGGGGTCATGTGCGAAAGTATCGAACAGCACCTCGGCTGGCGTACGATGGTCGCCGCTTCTTTTCAAGATACCATGAAACTCTTGGAGAAGTCGGACCAGCGTTTCTTTGCGGCTGTGGTGGATCTGACGTTACCCGATGCTGTCAATCGAGAACACGTGGATTTCATCACGGAGGCTGGTATTCCCGCGATTATCCTTACCGCAGACTATGACATGAAACTTCGCGATTCCCTCATTTCCAAACCCAAGGTTGTCGACTACTTTATTAAATCAGCGGGTGTCATGGAGATGTGTGTCAAATTGCTCGCACGTCTTTGGTCGAACACCACCACGACGGTGCTTATCGTCGATGATTCGTTGATGCAACGGAACTACATTGCCAAACTGCTGAGACGGCGTCTCTTCAACATCGAAATTGCCAATGATGCCGAGGAAGCTTTAGCCATATTAGAAAAAGATACCGACCGACACATTCGGTTGGCTCTGGTGGATTACTATATGCCGGGTATGAATGGTGATGCACTGGTTACCAAAATACGAGGCACGTGGAGCAAAGAGGACTTGGCGGTGATCGGGATATCCAGCCAAGAAGCAGGGATGTTATCTGTCCATTTCCTCAAGAGCGGGGCTTCAGACTTCATCCGTACTCCCTTTACGGTCGAAGAGCTCTTTTGCCGCGTGGATGCCAGTCTCGAAATCAATGAAACCCTCGCCGCGGTGCGTTATGCGTCCCATAGAGACCCTCTCACTCAACTATACAATCGACGGTACTTTTCAGAAGTTGCCAGCAAACTTCATAGCCAAGCCCTGTGCACCAACAGATCGATGGGTATTGCCATGCTTGATATCGATTATTTTAAAAGTATCAACGATACCTACGGGCATGGTGTTGGAGATGCCGCTTTATGTCATTTGGCCAAGCTGTTGACGCCCCACCTTCGAGACACTGATGTGGTGGCTCGTTGGGGTGGGGAAGAATTTTGCCTCATGCTCCCTGCTCTCAGTCCTGATGAAGCGAGGAGCACGGTTGAACACATTCGAAAAGCCGTTGAGGCGGACCCGTTTGTGTGCGGTATACAGAAGTTAAAGTTTACGGTCAGTATTGGGTTGACTCTGAACCTTGGCGATACCTTAACGGCGATGATTTCAGAGGCCGATGAAGTCCTGTATCAGGCCAAAGAGGGTGGGCGAAACAGGGTCATCATGGCTGAACGCCAAGAAGTCGCCTGCTCCGTGCCAAGTGTGTAAAGGTGATGCTGGCACAAAAAAAATGGTCGAGGAAAGGGGTCGGGGTCAACAAAAAGGGGTCGGGAGTCTTTTAATGGGTAATTTCAAAAAAGGGGAAGCAGTTGGTGTACAAGTCTTTCCTTGCCACATTTCTTGGAAATCATTTTTTCGTCTGTTGGTTGGTCGGGGTGTTACATCCTGGGATGGGTTAGTGACGGCTTTGTGAGATGATAGGCAGTTGAAGGTGTGAAGGATTGGACTTAGTTCGATGAAGGGTTATTGTGCTTGGTGGAGTGGCAGGGGGATTTGTGGTTTGCGCAAAATGATCTTGATCTCTTCCGGCGATGGCCACACGAATGTGGTGTCCTTTTTTAAATTGATAGGATGTGGGAAGTAAATCAACGATGATGGTAGCTATTTCTCCAGGTGCTAACGGTAGACGGTCGGCTCGATGATAGGTACGGTAGGGAATCACATCGGTGTAAGGAGGATCTTGGTTTGAGAGTTTTCGATGCAGTACGTTGAGCATGCCTTCTGTGACATAGTGGACATGTCCCTCTTGATCCACATCTTCTAGGTAAATAAACATCGTTTCAATAGGTGAGGTGGCTTCCATATAGAAGGTCACCACAGGATGTCCGGTGACTTCTAGATTCTGAGGTAACGCCGGTGACGTGTACGTCAGCAGCTTCTGGTCTTGTTCCACTCTGTTGGCATAGGGTTCTTTTAAGGGAATGCCGACCAACGTGTTCCAACGTGATTGTTTCCCTGTTCCTGCGGTTTCCTCAATCCTATAGGTATCACTGGCCTGTTTCAGCTCTTGTGGGGCAGGGAGCAGTTGGTGCTTGGCACTCAAGTACCACGACTTCATGTTGGCGGGCGGAGGCCATACGTCACTCCCCTTCCATTGTTCTTCCCCCATCGTAAAGTAGTGGATGGTGGATTCGTCCTGAATGCCTGTTTCTTTCCCCTTTAAGTGCCAATCAAAAAACTTGATGAGCTCCCCGGCATGATCAAACTGCGTTGGTCCAGTGTTAAACGGGCTGATGTTTCGTCTCCCGCCATGATCCCACGGGCCGAGGATGAGTTTATTGCCAGGGTTTTTTATGGTGAGATGTCGACGTATGGCGGCATGTTGGTACCCTCCATCAAACCATCCACTGTAACTATAAATAGCTGCCCCAGAGTTCGAAATGGCTTGGGCTTTGGTAAAGGAACTGAGTGTGTCGATAGTGGGCACGGGAATGGATGGCGGTGGATCGTCTCGAAACGTGATGCCCCGTGCCTCTTGATGGGGATCCCAGTTTTCTTGGTGCTCATCGAGGGCTTTCTGCAAGATGGACCAACCCTGCTCCCCATCGACAGGGGCGACGCCTCGAACAAACATATTGGTCCACCATCCCACAAATGGGAGTTGATTGTGATCGAGTTGGTCATTGATATAACTCCAGGTTTTGGTAAACCATGTCAGGTGAATGCCGCCGGGGAAGGCAATTTCGGGGTAGAGATCAAAGCCTGAATATAACGGGGCGGCTGCTTTGACGGCAGGATGTTGGTTGGCCAGGATGAGTTCCGCGGAGGCGCCTCCGTAGGAAATGCCAATCGAGCCGATGTTTCCATTTGACCAGGGTTGGTGGATAATCCAGTCCACGACCTCGGCGGCATCCTGGATTTCTTCTGGAGCATGGGCATACCGTCTGGTGCCAAAGGAGGCCCCTGAGCCTCGGACGTCGACATCGACCCAGGCATATCCATTGGCCAGAAATCGTTGGGCATATTCTCCGATTAATCCGCGAGTAAAGGTCTTTTTGAATAAATTCGCTGGCCATCGATACGCCAAGGCTCGCCAATATCGAGTTTGGTGAATCATCGTTGGAAGGTGTTCATCGGGAGAAAGGTTGGTGGGAAGGTACAAGTCTACCGCAATTTGTACTCCATCCCGCATGGTGAGGTATTGGGAGGTTCGAGTATAAGAAACTGGTTCCGTGGGAATGTTGGTTGGGTAGGGGGCTGGAATGGTTAGTGCCGCATCTGAGGCCCAAAGAACCTCACACTGAAAGGTGAAGAGACATACTACCGAGAGGAAAAGTTTTTTCACCGTGGTTTCTGTCATTGTGGTAATGGGTGAAGCGTTGAATGCTTGGTTTTTTTCTATGGTAATCTTAGCAAGAGTCTGGTGATGGGGAAATACTGGAGTAGAATTTTGGCAATCCTGACGTATTCCATGATGGGTTCTTCAAGATAGGATCTTTTTCGTTTGGCAACGATCTTTTCTCACGGAATTGTGGCGATCGCTCTGGGGCGGTGTTTGGGCTATTCCGGTTCTTGGTGGAAACTGTGGGTGTGGTCCGTGCTTTGCTCCATCCTTCCAGATGTGGACGTCATCAGTTTTGCGATAGGGATTCCCTATGAGCATGTGTGGGGGCATCGCGGGATCACGCATTCCTTGTTCTTTGCGGTCCTGTTAAGTCTCATTGTGGTGATTGGAGTTTTTCGGCATGTCCCGGTTGGATCTGGGAATTGGTGGAAATTGTGTGTATATTTTTTTCTGGTGACGGCCTCCCATGGCGTGTTGGATGCCATGACCAATGGTGGTCTGGGTGTTGCCTTTTTTGCGCCATTTGACCAGACACGTTATTTTTTCCCTTGGACTCCCATAGAAGTGTCCCCTATTGGACTCAATGGTTTTGTGAGCGCCAGAGGGGTGCAGGTTATAGTCAGCGAATTTCTGTGGATTTGGGTCCCTGTGGCAGCCCTTCTTCTCGTCCTCAATGTATGTGAGTCAAAAAGAATCCCACGCCCAGAGAAATCAAAAATGAGGAAGGGGGATGCGTAAATGGGACAAAGGAACTAGTCGAGTTTAGCGAAGGAAACTCCACTTACTGTTCACGTCTTTTTTTCCACCATTGGGCGAACAGATAGAACATCATAAACATGATGTAGTGGCCCTATCCGTTTTTGGGGATGGTCAGGTGAATCGCTCCTGATCGAGATGGCAGTTCACAATCCAATAATTTTCGTAACTCAAATTCCGCTCCATCTCGGAAACGCTCGGCCTCTTCTTCTGTAGGAAAGGGCCCATACACTCGGGGATCCAAAAAATTGCAGGTGACTCGCACAAACCACTCATCAACTCCCCTCTGCCTGCGTTGTTTAAAGATCTTGGTCTTTCGCTCGACTTGTGCTTGCGTGGCCATTACGCGACTCCTTTCGCGTCTGTCAGTAAATGCCCCAATAGGTTCTAAGGGGACACCTCAACCTTCTTGGAAAATTTGACCGCTATAACATTGGGAAGAATGAAAAGAATACTAGTGAGTTCAAGTGGCCCTCACTCATTCCCAAATATGCTTCCTCAGTTATCTTATAACCTTTACAATTTTTCAAACATTTAGTATGCATCTTTATACTCACCACTATATATTGTGGCTAATTTGAAAATTTGTCAAGATAAAATATGCGAAGAAATGCCCAGGGTAAAAACCTGAGTATTTGTTCCATTAAATATACAGAATATTTTCCGTATCGATTAGACCCTTTTTGGGTCACGCATCATGGGAAAACGAGCCATATCCTGGTGTTGGGATAGGGCATCTCTGGGATAGCCACCATGTTTAGGCTGGGCCTGGAACATCGAAACAAAACGTTTACACACAGAGAATGTTTTAGGAGGTGTTTGCGCGAAGTTGACGATATCGAAAACAATCCACGGTATGATCGTTGACCATGCCGGTCGCTTGCATCAAGGCATAACAAATTTTGGTTCCGACAAACGAAAAGCCTCGCTGGCGGAGCGCGTGGCTCATGGCGTCTGATTCGGGTGTGTGACAGGGGATTTCCTGTAACGTCTTCCAACGATTCTGAATGGTGGCTCCTCCCACGAATTGCCACATGAAAGAATCAAATGTGCCATATTCTTTTTGGACTTCCCCAAAAGCCTTGGCATTGTTGACGGTGGCCAATATTTTTAACCGGTTTCGAACGATTCCTGGGTTGTTGCGTAATTCCTGAATTTTCTGTTGATCATAGGCTGCGATTTTCTTGGCACGAAACTGATGAAACGCTTTTCGATAGGCTTCACGTTTTTGCAAAATGGTGTGCCAACTCAGTCCCGCTTGGGCGCCTTCCAAAATGACAAACTCAAAGAGGAGTCGATCATCGTGGACCGGGACACCCCACTCGTGATCATGATATTCGTTCAACAGTTCATTGGTGGCCCAGGTACATCGTGGCATTGGTCCCGTCTCCCACATAACGTCTTCAGGGTGTCATCGTTGATGTGTTATTGTAGCAGACGTCCGTAGCTACCCCATTCGGGTAAGGGATTATTCATGGCGTCTTCTTCGAAAAAAGTTATTTATGCCGCGTTGCTGGGGAATGCTTTGATTGCGGTGACCAAGTTTGGCGCGGCCTCGTTCACGGGTAGTTCTGCGATGTTGTCCGAAGGTATTCACTCACTCGTGGATACTGGTAATCAAGTGTTATTGCTCCATGGGTTGAAGCAAGCCCAAAAACCGCCTTCCGCTCAATTTCCCTTTGGTCATGGTAAAGAAGTGTACTTTTGGTGCTTTATCGTGGCGATTTTAATTTTTGCCTTGGGGGCGGGTATTTCCTTGTACGAAGGCATTCGTCATGTGATCAATCCAGAACCTCTGCAAGATCCGTTTATCAATTATATTGTATTGGGTTTGGCCTTAGTCTTTGAGGGCGGCGCCTGGTATTTTGCTTTACAAGAATTTTCACGTGCCAAAGGGAAATGGAGCTATTTGGATGCTGTGCGTCGTGAAAAGGATCCGACGATGTTTATGGTATTGTTTGAAGATTCCGCGGCGGTATTGGGACTACTCGTGGCTTTTATTGGAATTTGGTTAGGGCAAGTGACGGGAATCCTCTATTTTGATGGGCTTGCGTCGGTCCTCATTGGACTCATTTTAGGGGGAACGGCCATGTGGTTGGCGTATGAAACCAAAGGGCTGTTAATTGGAGAAAGTGCCAATCAGGAAGTGGTGCAGAGCATTCGTCTCATTGCTGGTATCCATGAGGAAATTGATCATGTTAATGAAGTCCTCACGATGCACATGGGGCCAGAATTCATCCTTGTGAATCTCAGTGTGGATTTTAAAGATGGCATTTCATCCGAACAAGTTGAACAGGTCATCGCAGATGTTGATCAAACCATTAAATATGCTCATCCGCGGGTTAAACGCATTTTCATCGAAGCGGAGTCTCGGCGTCAGATGTATGAGGGAGGTTCTTCTCAGGTAGGTTAATCCAGATCTTTGTTTGTGATTTCGACCACGATGGGGCAATGGTCGGAAAGCGTTTGGTAGGCTTGCGGGTAATCGCCTCGTATTTTCTTGCAGTTCGCAATCCCGCAATATCCCGACACTCGTGCGGAGGTCGTGATCATTTCTTCCATACTTTTTGTGGCTAGCACATGATCGAGCCAGCTGCCCTGCCCACGAAAATAGTGGGTGCATTGTGGCGTGATCCTGAGGTCCTGAAATCCAGGAGCTTCTTTTCCTACTTTCCGTTGCATGGCCTTCACTTCGTAGAGCTGTGATCGTCGATCACCGGCCCCCATAGTATTAAAATCCCCAAGAATAACGACATCCTGATCTTGGTAAAGTAAGGGTTTGACCGTATGGTCAATCTGGTTTAAGGCTTTGTGTCGTTGCTCAACCGCAAAGACGGTTGGCCCTGATTTCAAATGGACCGCGATTAAGTGGAAGTCCACTCCCTGTGGATACTGGGATTGCACCCATGCGTACTGGCCAGGTCGAAGGCCTTTGGCGCAGGGGTCATTGTTAGAGTTAGCTTGGGCATTAAGTTGCCAGAGGCTCTTAAAGTTTGACAGGGTGACCTTGGAGGCATTCCACAATAGTCCAATATGGTGCCCATCTGATCTTCCACAGGGCTGCCGGTACCATTTCCATGATTCACCAGTGTGTTCAGTCAGGAGGGTGGTGATTTTTTTCCACGCACGATTGGCGGAGGAAGTCGCTAGACTTTCTTGAATCGACAGAATATCAACTTCCATCCATCGAATCGCACACACCAACCATTCTAGATCTGTTGGTTTAGCTTGGTTGCTTCGTTGGTCTTGGGGTTGGCCTATGGGAAACCAACGAATATTCCAAGTGGCCAGCCTAAGGTGTGAAGAGTTTTTGGTCATTCGTCCACCGTTCTGCACAATATTGAGGCATGATTGGCGGGAAGCCCAGACGTTCTGTACCTGGTCTCGGGAGTCTGTTCGAGAATCAGGTCGGGAATCTGTATGGTGGGGTTGAATTTTAGGGGCTACCGTTGGTTTCGTAGGCATGGTCGGTGTCGAGGGTTTAGTTTGAGCTTGCACATATTTTTTGTGCACCCATGCATGCTTTCCTGATGGTAAGGCGACCAACAGCCATTTGCCCGTTTGATCAATTTGTTGAATGATGACAGGTGTGAGATCGGCCACATGTTTCCAATAGCTTGGTTCCGCTTTTTGGTGAAGGGGGACACCTTTGGCTTTGGTGGCTTTGAGGATAACGGTTTGGCCACTGTGAAAGGTTTCGGCGAGGAGTACTGGAAGAAGCCACAAGATCAAGAGGAGAGACAGAAGCAAGACTTTGATTGGAAACGATGCAATCAATCGGAGGGGAACCATAAAAAAATTGAGTCCTTTCAATAGCTGATATCGAGATTGGGCCATGGTTGAGCCGACACTATAGCAGGTTGCCCTACCCAGATCTTCTCGGGAAGGAAATGTTATCATAATCCTCTAAATAGCAGTTGGATCACAAAAGTCCGCGCAAGCTCTTGACGCACCTGATAAAATCAAAAAAGGTCTCATCACCACCGAGGTGACCACGACTTTTTTGATTTCACCATGCACACCAATATCTTAGACGGCTGTTTTGCGCCCAACTGCCGTTTCTAGGATAATTTCAGTTCTTCATCATGGGTATGATGCCTAGGCAAGGGAAACGTCATTATTTTGAGAGGATTCAATGTCAGCACGAAATATCAATATTGATATCGCCAATCAAGCCATGTTGGAACCCATTGTCCAAATTGCTCAAGACCAGCTTGGCCTTCAACCGGATCAATTAGAATTGCATGGTCGGTTTAAAGCCAAGATTCCATTGGCCACTCTTCAGGCTCTTCCCAAGCGATCCCAGGGGAAATTGATTTTAATGACAGCCATTAGTCCGACTACCGCTGGAGAAGGAAAAACAACAACGGCGATCGGGTTGGTGGATGGACTCAACCAAATGGGAAAGAAGGCGATGGTGGCGTTGCGTGAGCCCAGTCTTGGTCCGTGTTTTGGCATGAAGGGAGGCGCATGTGGTGGGGGGTATGCCCAAGTGGGGCCCATGACCGATATCAATCTGCATTTCACGGGGGATTTTCATGCCATTACATCGGCGCACAATTTGCTTGCGGCGATGGTGGATAATCATTTGTATTGGGGGGGTGAACCGAGAGTTGATGCCAGGCGCGTGACTTGGGGACGAGTGCTGGATATGAATGATCGGTCCTTGCGGTCGGTGGTGACGGGACTTGGCGGAAAAACCAACGGCATTATGCGCGAAGGCCGATTTGATATTACAGCCGCCTCAGAGGTGATGGCTATTTTATGCTTGGCCACGGATCTTGAAGATCTTCAACGGCGATTGGGGAATATCAAAGTTGGGCGTACTGGCAATAAAGACATTGTGTTTGCTCGTGATATCAAAGCGGAGGGGGCAATGACTGCTCTCCTGAAGGAGGCCCTGAATCCTAATCTGGTCCAAACGCTGGAACACAATGCAGCCTTTATCCATGGTGGTCCATTTGCCAATATTGCCCATGGGTGTAGCTCGGTCGTCGCCACGAACGCGGCGTTGCAATTGACCGATTATGTTGTCACCGAAGCCGGATTTGGAGCCGATCTTGGGGCGGAAAAATTCTTCAACATCAAATGCCGACGCGCGGGTCTCACTCCGGCATGTGCAGTAATTGTGGCCACCGTGAAAGCCTTGAAACTGCATGGTGGTGCTGAGGCCAAACACCTGGAAACTGAAAACCTTGGGGCGTTGCAGGGAGGCCTTCCGAATTTGCTTCGTCATTTGGATAATGTGAAGAAATTCGGGGTCCCTGCGGTTGTCGCGATCAATCAATTCACCAGTGACACGAAAGCCGAATTGGAATTGGTTCACCGTTCTTGTGCCGAACGAGGGGTCAGGACGGTTCTTGCGGAACATTGGGCAAAAGGGGGACTCGGTGCGGTTACGCTAGCTGAAACGGTTACAGAAGTGATCGAAAAAGAACAGTCACAGTTTCACGTGCTCTACCCCGACGAAGCTCCTTTAGCGGAGAAAGCAAGAATTATTGCTCAAGAAATTTATGGAGCGGATGATATCGACATTCCGTCAACCGTACGTGAGCGATTTGTGGAACTCGAAAAAAATGGATATGGTCATTTTCCCATTTGTATGGCCAAAACACAGTACAGCTTTTCCAGCGATCCTTCTCGCAAAGGTGCCCCCAGCGGATTTACCATTCCCATTCGAGAAATTAGGGTTGCCTTTGGCGCTGAGTTGGTGGTGGCTATCACCGGAAACATTATGACCATGCCTGGGCTTCCACGTGTGCCCGCGGCTGAAGCCGTTGGCATCGATTCAGACCGGAATATTGTGGGGCTGTTTTAATTCCTTTAAGGGCCCCTCTAAAAACCAGGAATTTTTTGTGAGGGCAAGGAAGCCGCGCGCGGAAAACCGGAATGTATGGGCGAATACATGAGGATTTGAGCCTGCGGCTGACGCCGCCCTCACGGAAAAGGACAGTTTTTAGAGGGGCCTTTAACTCTTTGGTCCTGATCCCGAACAAAATGGGGCCAATGAATGGGAACTGCAAGCCTCAGTGTAAAGGGTGTCCGGTTAGCCCATAATATGCTTTGGCGAGTGTGCCGACTGGAGAGACCTGCATCATGAAGGGGGTCTGCCACTCGTCATCCGACACATCCCGTTCTTCAGGGATCAGGATGCGATGCATGTTTTCAGCATAGGCCGCTGCTACTTTAAACGGAATCCCACCCACTACACCGATATGACCATCTTTCGTGATTGTTCCGGTCACGGTTCGGCCAAAAATCATGTCATCGCCTTTGGCCATGGCCACGACGCTTAATCCGACCATCGCGGATAAACTGTCTCCATACATCGTTAATCCATGGTAGGGAAACGTGAGATAAATGGTCCACGAATCGGTCGCCAGGTGTGCGGCTTCGCTGGATCGAGTAATGGCGGTGGATACGGCCTGTTGGGCATAGGGTGAGAAACGGCCTGGATCGACTCGGAACCGCAGTTGCAGTCCATTTTGGTCAGGACGTTGTTCAAAATGGATCACCACTTGGGTGACAACTCCGACTGGCTGATGTTCTTGATTGAGGGTCACCCCAAGAATCGGAACGGCTAGTTGATGAAATTGCGATGGGGGAATGGGTGCAGCCCCGTGAGCGGGCAAGCTAGAGAGAAGGATGACTGCACCAATCATGGAGATGACGAGGTTTAGTACATCCCATCGCCGGGGGGAGCACTCGTTGAAATCCATGTGTTGAGGCATAACCACCTCCTTTGGTTTTCGTTGGTTCTCCTTTATCCTCCTTCATCGGCAAAGCTTTCTAAAAAATAAAGGCAATGGTGGTGCCAGGCTTAAAATGGGCCTTATGGGTTTCGTGGTTATTTTCATGACAACACGAGTGATGAAATTCATGGACTGGTTTCTAAGATATGAATTTTCAAAGAGAATCAGAAGCTGAACGTGTGGGATGTTGAAGATGGGTTTGAGCTCGATGGGATAATTTTTGGGCGCCGCCGGAGTGGTGGGGCAATAACTATCCTGTCAAAAAGGTGCCCCTGGCAAGAATCTGACAGCGGGAATCATATGGGTGAGGGGAGAGTAGGCCAATCTGTGACTGGGAAAAGATGTTGAGCAGGGAAGATTGGTCCTATGAGCTTGTGATAACATGCATGTTCATGAGAAAGGAGCTTAATATCAGTGTTTTCTTTGCAGTCTGAATTTGTCCCCAAAGGTGACCAGGGGAAGGCTATTGCGGCGTTGTCAGAAGGAATCACCAAGGGACTCAAACATCAATTGTTGTTGGGGGTCACGGGTTCGGGAAAAACCTTTACTATGGCCAATGTTATTGCCAACGTGCAAAGGCCGACGTTAGTCGTCGTCCATAACAAAACGTTGGCTGCTCAGCTCTACCAGGAGTTTAAGAGCTTTTTCCCAGACAATGCCGTCGAGTATTTTGTTAGTTATTACGATTATTACCAGCCCGAGGCCTACATTCCCACGACCGATACCTATATTGCCAAAGACGCAGCCATCAACGATACGATTGATCAGATGCGGCATTCCGCGACGTCTGCATTGTTGGAACGAGATGACATTATCATTGTCGCCTCGGTGTCGTGTATTTATGGATTGGGCTCACCCGACGTGTATCACGGGATGTTGTTGTATCTGGAAGAGGGAATGGACATTCGCCGGGAATCGATTCTCGCTAAACTGGTGGAGATTCAGTATTCCCGAAATGATCTGGAGCTTCAACGGGGCATGTTTCGAGCTCGCGGTGATGTCATTGAAATTTTTCCAGCGGCATCTGATTCCAATACCATTCGAGTGGAATTGTTTGGGGATGTCATTGATGCCATTCATGAAATTGATCCGTTGACCGGGAAGACCCTTCGGAAACTTTCAAAAATTGCGATATACCCGAAAAGTCATTATGTCATTGCGCCAGATCGATATAACCATGCGCTCAATGGGATTGAAGAGGAGTTAGAAGAGCGCATCGCCTATTTTCAAAAGAATGGGAAGTTGCTGGAGGCGCAACGCATTGAACAGCGGACAAAATTCGATCTCGAAATGATTCGCGCCATGGGGTACTGCCATGGCATTGAGAATTATTCCCGGCATTTAACAGGGCGTGCTCCAGGTGAAGCCCCTCCCACCCTGTTGGATTATTTCCCTAAAGATTTTTTGATGATGGTGGATGAGTCCCATGTGACGGTTCCCCAATTTGGAGGGATGTACGAGGGGGATCATTCCAGGAAAAAGACTTTAGTTGAGCATGGGTTTCGCTTGCTTTCGGCCATGGACAATCGTCCCCTCATGTTTAAAGAATTTGAAGGGTGTATGAATCAAGTGACCTATGTCTCAGCCACACCCGGTCCGTATGAATTGAAACATGCCGCCAAGCCTGTGGTCGAACAAATTATTCGGCCGACGGGGCTGCTGGACCCGGTGATTGAGGTCGTTCCTGCCAGAGGGCAAGTCGAACATCTCCTCGGGGAAATCAGGGCAGTAATTGCTAAAGGCTTCCGGATCCTGGTGACGACTTTGACCAAACGGATGGCTGAAGATCTCACGGAATATTACCATGATGTGGGTTTGAAGGTGCGGTACCTCCATTCTGATATTAAAACGTTGGAACGTGCCGAGATTATTCGTGATCTGCGTCGAGGAATTTTTGATGTCTTGGTTGGGATTAATTTGTTGCGGGAAGGTCTTGATCTTCCAGAGGTGAGTTTGGTGGGTGTGCTCGATGCGGACAAAGAGGGATTTTTACGAGGGCAACGTGCTCTCATTCAAACATCAGGGCGTGCGGCTCGCCATAGTGAAGGTAAAGTTATTTTCTATGGTGATCGAGTGACGAATTCCATGCAGGTGGCGATCGATGAAACGGCCCGACGCCGAACCATTCAAGCCGCCCATAATGAAGCCCATGGCATTACGCCGGAGACCATTAAAAAGCGAATTCATGATCTGGAGTATCAAATTGCCGAGGCCGATTATGTTGAGTTAGAACTTGCGGCGGAAGAAGAAGCGTCGTATGCCTCGGAAGGTGGGATGGACAAAACCATCGAAGTGTTGGAAAAGCAAATGAAGGCTGCGGCTAAAAACCTCGAATTTGAACAAGCCGCGAAATTACGAGATACGATTCGACGGTTACGGCAGAAGGCATTACAGGTTGGCTTTTAGATATTTTTATAGAGATAAATACCTAAGAACATACCAAGGAGGGTCAGCAGGTTCATTTTGAGGATAAATCCAATGGTAATTTTGATTAACACCAGGTCGACGGTAAATGGGGGATCAAGGCCGGGTGCGACTGTTCGTGCAAAGATATTTTGAATGGTGCCTGGAGGCGTAAAGACTCGCAGGATTTCACCTAACACTCCACCCAGTAATCCTCCAATAAAGATAAACATGAGTAGGGTCCAACCGGATTTCTTCATTAATGATTTCTCCAAGGTGTTGGCACTACAGAATTTCTTGTACCCTATGAAAATATTCTAAGGGTAAACTGCTAGGAACTTTATGTAAATCACCAAATGAAGTCAAGAAAGGTTTCCTTATAAAATCAGCTTGACAGGGTCTGAGGGCCTTGTCTAAGCTTCACAGGTTTCTCTCGTTTTTTCTAGGGGTTAGGAGATCCCAGGGATGTTTGCGACCTTATCCGAAAAAATTGACAAGGTTTTAAAGAAACTCAAGGGCCAAGGTGTGCTCACGGAGGAGAATGTCGCTGAGGCTTTGAAAGAGGTGCGTCTCGCCCTCCTCGAAGCCGATGTCAATTTTAAAATTGTCAAAGATTTTATTGCCCGTATTCAAGAAAAAGCCGTTGGTCATGAAGTGCTGCAGAGTCTGTCTCCCGGGCATCAGGTCGTCAAAATTGTGTGGGAGGAGCTCCGTGATCTTATGGGGCATGAGCAAGTTGGGTTGGCTCTTTCTTCTCACCCTCCAACCGTTATCATGATGGTGGGGTTACAAGGCTCGGGAAAAACAACCACCTGTGGCAAGCTGGCTAAGATTTTTAAGGACCAGGGGAAACGGGTGTTGCTGATTGCAGCCGATCCTCGACGTCCGGCTGCTGGTGAGCAACTTGCGGCCCTTGCTGCAGATTTAGAAGTGACGGTTCATCGTGCTGATCAGGTCCATGCCACCAACAAAGATGTAGTGGCCTTATGTGCGGAAGGGGTTACCCGCGGTCGGGAGCATGGATATGACATCGTGGTGTTGGATACCGGGGGCCGGCTTCATATCGATGATGAACTCATGGTGGAATTAGAAGAGATAAAAACCGCCACTCAGCCCCAAGAGGTTTTGCTCATTGCCGATGCCATGACAGGGCAAGAAGCTGTTAGTGTGGCTGAACAGTTTAATCAACGAGTGAATCTCACTGGTGTTATTCTCACCAAGGTGGAAGGGGATGCTCGTGGGGGTGCCGTGTTATCCATACGAGCGGCAACGGGCACACCCATTAAATATTTGGGAATTGGAGAAAAGTCTGATGCCTTGGAGGTGTTCCATCCCGATCGAATGGCTTCAAGGATTTTGGGAATGGGGGATGTTCTCACCCTGATTGAAAAAGCCCAGGAATCCATTTCTCAGGAGGAAGCAGTAGCCCTCCAAAAGAAAATAACCAGCAATTCGCTGACATTAGAGGATTTTCGTAATCAAATTGTCCAGGTCAATAAACTCGGGTCCATTGATCAGATCTTAGGGATGATTCCCGGTGGCGATAAATTGAAATCCTCGATGGGGGCTGGGATGGCTGGTGGAATGCCTGAGAAGGAAATGAAAAAAGTCGTGGCGGTAATTGATTCCATGACCGTCCGTGAACGCCGGGATCATACGATTATTAATGGCAATCGAAAAAAGCGAATTGCCAAGGGAAGTGGGACGGCTGTTCAAGATGTCAATCGGCTCATTAAACAATTTCTAGGGGCTCGGACCATGATGAAATCTCTCATGGGAGGAAAACCGGGAAAACCAGGAAGGTTGGGAAAGCGACGAAAACTCATTCGAGCGCTTCAATAATTGCAATAATAAGGTTACACATTGGTGAGGGCAATGAATCACGGTTTGGTGCCTGAAGCCTGCTTACAAAGGAGATACTAACGTGGCAGTGCATTTACGATTAACACGAATGGGTCGTCATAAACGCCCGTTTTATCGAGTCGTGGCTATTGATTCTCGAATGCGGCGGGATGGTCGTTGTCTTGAAGTTCTGGGCACCTATGATCCATTAAAAGAACCAGCCGTCACGGAGTTAAAACCTGAGCGAGTGTTGGATTGGCTCCAAAAAGGAGCGCAACCTTCGGTGACCGTTCGAACCTTGTTGCGCCGAGCTGGAATCTTGAAGACCTTTGAGGATTCCCGAAAGGCCACCTCAGCCTGATTTCAGGGTTTTCTTTCTTGATGTTGGGACGTTTCCAGTGCATTAAGGAGGAAAGGCCACAGTTCCACCAGGCGTTGCGGTCAGAAACATTTGGCCTGCTGTCCCAGTAATGGATGATCTCATTACGATAGGGAAAATTGGTCGTCCGTTTGGAGTACAAGGGGAAGTTCGTGTTCAATCCCTGACGGATGTGCCGGGTCGGCTAGAAAACCTCGATCAAGTGACGTTGGTGACAGGCTCTGGGCAATCGGTGGTCACCTCTGTGCGGCAGGTGAGAGAGGATGGGAAGGGATTTTTATTTAAATTTTCGGCGTTTCACACACCAGAAGAGGCCAAAAGTTTTTCTGGCGCCTGGGTGAAAATTCCTCCAACTCCTGTCCCACCCCTTCCCCCGGGTGAGTTTTACCAATTTGAACTCATTGGGTTGTCGGTAGAGGATGTGTCGGGGAAGTCGTTGGGGATCTTAGAAGAAGTCATGGATATTCCGTCTCACCATGTGTTTGTGGTTCGGTCTCCTGATGAAGAATGGTTAATCCCTGCCACTCGAAAAATTGTTCTTGAAGTTGATGTGCTGAATAAACGGATGATTGTTGCTGCCCTTGATGAATGGATGCCGGAAGATGCGATGTGACATTCTGACCCTGTTCCCAGAGCTAATCACCTCGGTGGTTTCTCAAAGCATAGTGAAACGTGCCCAAGACAAGGGATTGGTCACTATTCATACGCATAATATCCGAGATTATACCAATGACCCTCATCGGAATGCAGATGACTCCCCTTATGGGGGTGGGGCTGGTATGGTGATGAAGGCGGAGCCCATCTTGCAAATTATTGATGAACTTCGAGCACAGGGGGATGCTCTTCGGGTAATTGTCCCGTCCCCTCAAGGTGTTCCGTTTACTCAAAACATGGCTCACGCGTTCAGCATTGAAAAAAAACGATTGGTATGGTTATGTGGTCATTATGAGGGCATTGATGAACGGGTGATCCAGGCTCTGCAGCCTGAGGAAGTCTCCATTGGGGATTATGTGGTGACTGGTGGGGAGTTGCCAGCATTAGTGATGATTGATGCGGCGGTTCGGTTGGTCCCTGGGGTATTAGGGGATCCGGATTCGGCTCTTCAAGATTCCTTTATGAATTCATTATTGGATTTCCCCCACTACACCAGACCGGAAGGGGTTCGGGGGTTTGAAGTTCCGGAAGTGTTACGTTCAGGGAATCATGAGGCTATTCGACGGTGGCGGCGAAAAGCTGCCTTGTTCAATACCTATCACAAACGTCCAGACTTATTGGATCCTGATAGTTTAAATGCAGAAGATCGACAAATCTTAGAAGAAATTGTACAAGAAGACAGGCTGCAACAGCCGGTAGGAAAGGGTGAGGAGGGGTAATGTTATGAATCAGCTCCAGCGTCTTGAGCAGTCTTGGTATTCCGCGGAAATTCCACATTTTGAAATTGGAGATACGGCTCGTGTTCATGTCAAAGTGATTGAAGGGGAAAAAGAGCGGGTCCAGGTGTTTGAAGGCATTGTTATCGCCCGAAAAGGCACCAAAACTCGTGAAACCTTCACCGTTCGAAAAATTTCCTATGGGGTGGGAGTGGAACGGATTTTTCCTGTTCATTCGCCAACCATTGCTAAAATTGAGGTGGTGCGAAAAGGAAAAGTTCGGCGAGCCAAATTGTATTATCTTCGGGATAAAAAAGGAAAACAGGCCAAAGTGGCCGAACGTGATTATTTCCGAGGATCTAAGAAAAAGGCTACGGCTAAAGCCAAGAAACCTGTGGCTGCGACAAGTGACACAACACCCCAAGGGTCTCCAGATACTGAAGGTGCCTAACCTTCTTTCTGACTACAGTGGTGGGACCATTTTCTTCTGGTGAGTGGTGCTGGTCGACACTTTTTTTCAGAAGGGTCCCACCTCTTTTTTTGAGGAAGAAGCTCGTGCTCGTGGATACCGTCTGGTCGCTGGACTCGATGAAGCCGGTCGCGGTCCTTTAGCGGGTCCAGTTGTTGGGGCTGCGGTTGTTCTTCCTCGTCGGGTTACCATTCCCCATCTTGATGACTCCAAACAAGTCAGTCTTTCCCAGCGTGAAGAATTATTTGATCAGGTGATCACTCAGGCCGTTGCTTGGGGTATTGGCCAGGCCTCTGAACAAGAAATTGATCGATATAATATTCTAGAAGCCACCCGGCTCGCATGGAGTCGGGCTGTGCACGCGCTCCATCTGGTTCCGGATTTTTTGGTTATTGATGGAACGAACGTGTCCCGTATTCCCATTCCACAACGAACCATTATCAAAGGCGATCAACTGTCCCTCTCTATTGCGGCAGCCTCCATTCTGGCGAAAGTACAACGTGACCGTTTCATGGATGATTATCACCAGCAATATCCATGGTATAATTTCCATATTCATAAGGGGTATCCCACTCCTGAGCATTTAACCCTGTTAGACAAGTATGGTCCTTGTGTCGGACATCGGCGCTCGTTTCGTCCTGTTCGAGATAGGGAGCTAGGTCTGGGTGGAGATAGATGACGGCCAATTCTCAAGACTATGGAAAGGCGGCTGAACTGGCGGCCGAACAATATTTCCGTCGCCAGGGCTATGCCATTTTAGGTCGAAACATTCGCTATGCGAATGGGGAGCTGGATTTGGTGGTGGGGTTAGGCGAGGCTATCATTTTTGTGGAGGTGAAAGCGCGGCGAACCCTTCAGTTTGGAGGAGCAGCCTATGCCATTAGTCGTCACAAACAACTTCGATTGGTCCAGTTGGCTGCTCAATATCTGGCTCACCATGGATTCAGTCATCGGCCTTGTCGTTTTGATGTCATCCTGTTTCAAGGCGAAACGCCGAGCCACGATCACGTTCATCATATTGAGCATGCGTTTGAAATTTCTGGAGAGAACGGGAAATGGTAAGAATGATAAGGGAGTTCCGATGAGCCTGTTCCTTTACAGTTTTTCTCGATGGTGGGAGTCGTTCTATGGTCGGATGCAGGCAGTCTGGTCTTGTTCAAAGGTAGGGTGTTGACCACTTCATGATTCAGTTTTTTCACGTTTCCAAACGGTTTGATCGCACGGTGGCTTTAAAAGATGTCACCTTACATATTCAAAAAGGAGAACGTATATTATTGACTGGTCCGAGTGGGGCTGGAAAAACGACGCTTCTGAAATTGATCTTTGGAGCAGATACTCCGGATGAAGGTCAGATTCTGGTTCAAAATAGAAATATTAGTCGTCTCAGTGGGTCGGATATTCCTCATCTTCGACGATCCATGGGCTTTGTGTTACAAGACTTTAAACTCTTGCCTAAAAAGTCAGTATTTGAAAATGTCGTATTACCTTTGATTATTCAAGGGGGGACAGGTCCAGAGGCGAAAAAAAAGGTGACCGAAGCGCTCAAAGCCGTGGGAATGGATCATAAGCGTACTGCACAAACTGGAGTGCTGTCGGCGGGAGAACAACAGAGGGTGTGTATTGCCCGGGCCGTGGTGAATAGTCCCATTATCTTGTTAGCCGATGAACCCACCGGAAATTTGGATACGGACTTAACCGTGGAAATCGTGGATTTGTTTAAAACGATCAATGCGCGAGGGACGACAGTCTTGATGGCCACGCATAATCGTCAGGTGGTGGAGCAGATGAATGGTCGGGTTCTTCATCTGCATTCCGGTCGTATACTCTCCGATCAAGGAACGACAGCATGAAACGAGCATGGTTTCTGGTGTGCGAGGCGTTCTCTAATCTGCTTATTCATCGAAGTAGTGTGGTCATTGGGGTGGTCACGACGGCGTTTACCATTACCTGTTTCGGGGTATTTTTCTTATTGTATTTCAATCTGAAAAGTGTGACGGGTTCTCTTCAAGACGAAATTGAAGTGATGGTGTATCTCCATAATGAGGTGTCGCGGGAGCAGCGTCTGGCTCTTCAACGGAATCTGGAACAACGCGAGGGGGTGGCCAACCTTGAATTTGTGTCCCAGCAACAAGCTTTAGAAGATTTTCATCGGCAATTTCCTGATGAATCTTCCCTGTTAGAGGGGTTAGGAGAAAATCCTCTCCCGGCATCATTTGTCTTACGGATAGCTCCAGCGTTTCATGCCACGGATTCTCTCGGTGTGTTGGTTGATCAGGTCAAAGAAGTTCCAGGAGTGGAACATGTGCGTTATAGTCGTGAATGGGTTGAAACTCTTTCCATTCTTGTCCGATATATAGAGTTAGGGGCGGTGATGGTTGGAGGGATGTTGGCGTTGGCCACCGTCACCATTTTTGTCAACACGATTCGGCTATCCTTGTACGCACGAAAAGAGGAAATTGAAATTTTACGGTTGATTGGTGCCACCGGTACATTTATTGCGACCCCATACCTCCTGGAAGGAGCCATTTTGGGTGGGCTTGGAGGCGGGTTATCTATCATGTTGTTGAAAAGCGGCTTTGAATTCTTTCGACTGGAAGTCGATGCCTCTGGATGGTTTCAGGGGTTGCAGTCAGCACTCCAATTTTTTCCGTTTCATATTTCCTTGTTCTTGGTCATTGGGGGAATGGTGTTGGGGAGTATGAGTAGTTTGCTTTCTGTCTATACAATACTACGAGTGAGAGCATGAGGGGACGGCGACATGTGGTCAGGTTCGTGTGCACGCTGTTCTTAGGGATAGGCGTCTATGGGGTGAGTGGTGCGCCCCTCGTGCTGGCGGGTAATATCCAACAAACCATTCAACAAGAGCGAATGGGGTTGGAGCAAATTCAAAAGGAAATTGAATACACCAAGGAAAAGAAAAAGAAAGTTCAAGAAGAACATGACGAGGTGCTGCGAAGGGTAGAAGAGTTTGATCAACGCGTGGCTGAGGAACGACGTGATTATGATCGGGTGAATAGAAAGCTGAAACATACTGATCATGAGCTTGAGGTCATTAGCCAAAAACTCAAGATCCTTCACTCTCGGCTTCGGACGGGTCGGCAATCAATTTTGGCTCGGTTGCGATTATTATATATGGATGGACGGGGTGGGCATGCAAAATCACTGTTGGCCACACGTTCCTATGCCGATTTTCAACGTCGCTACGATTACCTGAGCACCATTTCAAAAAGAGAATTTGCTTTGCTCGAGAGCCATCAGCTTGATGTCGAAGCAGTAAAGAAACTGCAAGCTGAACAAGCTCAGGCACGAGCAATGCTGCTTCAAAACAGAAAGCAAACAGAAAAGACACTCAAGAGAATTAAGGGTATCCGAAGTAAGAAACGTACAATTTTGGTGAGTCTCCAGGAGAAATCTCGGTCCCATGAGAAATCCCTTCAATCTCTGACTCGCCGGGAAGGTCGAAAAGAATCCTTATTGAAGGAATTGGAACAGAGGCGAAAACTTGAACGGGCGAGCGTGCCTTCTTCAAAAGCGTTTCGCCCCCAAACGGGTTCTTTAATGTGGCCTGCTGATGGAGAAGTGGTCACCAGATTTGGACGGCAAAAACATCCTACGTTTGATACCTATATCCAAAAAAAAGGCATTGAAATTCGGACCACGGAAGGCAGTGCGATTCGGGCTGTGTCGGCCGGAAAAGTGGTCTACGCAGATTGGTTGAAGGGTTATGGGCTGGTGATGATTGTGGATCACAAGAATAGTTTTTTTTCTTTGTATGCGCATGCCTCAAAATTACTGGTTAAAGATGGAGATGGTGTGAAAACTGGAGAAATTATTGGAGAAACGGGGGACTCCGGGTTAACAGAAGATAATATTCTGTATTTTGAATTGCGCAAAGGGACCAATCCCGTTGATCCTCTTAAATGGTTGGTCAAAAGACCTTAAGGGGGCTGTTGAAAAAAAGCCACCAGCGGCGTTTTCCAGGGTCGTCGCTCGTTCCTGGTTGCTAGTCGCTCATGTTTTGGAATTGTCTGAAGCCTCTCTTTTCTCGAGCAACTAGAGGCAAGCAACTAGCCCCGTTTTTTCCTTTTGGCTGGCCTTTTTGAACAGCCCCAATTCCCGCTGTCGTTGAAGTTCGGTGGCAGGATAATATCGTTAACCAGTAGATTTTACATTATTCAACAGGCTTCTAAATGAGGAGACTCTTGAGCGATTTTTTCTTCAAAAATCAACTGTTGATAAGATTTCCCTCACATTTTTTATGACTTTTCTGGACAAAAGGCTTGTAAAAAAGAATGTGAATTCCAAATAATGACTAGATGAGTTCCTATGAAGAATGGTACTCTAATATGGTTGTCAATCAGCTTTTTATTAATTTCTCCTAGGAAATAGGATACACACAATGGAACAAGAACGGCGGTCATCGGGTTGGATCTCTGGTGTGCTAGTCGTGGCCACCCTTTTGGTTGGATTTCTGATCGGAAAGGATTGGGCCGCCCCCGGGCATGCCAGTGAAACCTATGAGGAGCTGCAAGTTTTAACCGAGGTCTTGCATCAGGTTGAAAAACATTATGTCGAGGAAACCAATGCCAAGGACCTGGTTCATGGCGCGGTACGAGGCATGTTGGCCACCCTGGATCCGCATTCCTCCTATATGACCCCAGATATGTATAGGGAAATGCAAGTTGAAACCAAAGGAGAGTTTGGCGGCCTCGGCATTCAAATCGGCATAAAAAATAACCATCTCACCGTGATTGCTCCTATAGAAGATACCCCGGCGTTTAAGGCAGGGATTGAATCTGGGGATATTATTACCAAAGTCGATGAGAAATACACCAAAGATCTCACGTTGATGGAGGCGGTCCAACACATGCGAGGTCCGAAGGGAACGGACGTGAGTCTCACGGTGGTCAGGAAAGGGGTGGAGGAACCACTGACGTTTACCATTACCAGAGACACGATTAAAATCCAAAGTGTCCGAAGGAAAATTCTTAATAAACGCATTGGATATGTGAGAATTTCACAATTTCAAGAAGCGACTCCTGATGATTTAGAAACACACTTGGCAGCTCTTCAGGAAGAGAATATTCAATCGCTGATTCTGGATTTACGGAATAACCCGGGTGGATTGCTCACGGCTGCTGTGGGTGTCTCAGAGCGATTTTTGGAGTCGGACAAATTGGTGGTGTCTATTAAATCACGAAGCGGTCGGAAGGATGAATATCGAGCCCGATTAGGACGACCACCCTATGAATATCCCATGATTGTCTTGGTGAACCAGGGGTCAGCGAGTGCGTCAGAAATTGTTGCGGCGGCAATGCAAGATTGGGGGAAAGCCGTTATTATTGGGACGACCACGTTTGGAAAGGGATCTGTGCAAACCATTTTGCCTCTTTCGGATGGCTCTGGCCTCCGGTTAACCACGGCCAAATACTATACTCCTCGAGGAGAATCGATTCATTCTATTGGGGTGAAACCTGATATTGTGGTTGAAGTGAAACCCACTCCACGTTCTTCATCTGTACAAGGGAGAGCAGGAAAGAAATCACCTTCTTCGGATTCATCTGAGAAGGCGACGCAGGGAAAAACTTCCAAGGGGAACAAGCTAGATGAAGACAAGACCGAAGAAGAGAGGGAAGCCGAACTCATTAAAAATGATGTTCAGTTACAAAAAGCTATTGAGTTGTTGACTTCCTGGAAAGTGTTTAAAAAGTTACGACCATTGTAAGGTCATGTAGCTGATTAGCTTTTGAGAACAATGGCCGTTGACGTTTTAATGACGCCATCGACACTTCGGATTCGAGAGAGCACTAACTCATTCAGGTGTTCGATACTTTCGGCTTCAATCTGCACAATGAGGTCATAGGGGCCTGTCACGGCATAAATTTTTTGCACCCCTTCCATTCGAGTGATTGTTTTATAAGCACTTTTCGTGCGGTCCCCGCTGACGTCAATAAGAACAAACGCTGAAATTCCCATCGTGTTAATTTCCTTTCTAAGCTCCGTCCATCGTCAAGAAGACCTAATCTGAATCCTCTGCATGACCCCTGGTCATTCAGTGATGGTGACTTGTTGTTCTCGAAATTGCTGAATGGCCTCAAGGAGAGCTTCTGTTGAATTTGCCATGCCTGGTCGAGTTCTGAGCAAATGAGATCGGACCAAGTGTTCTAAATCATCTAATGTATGAATTTTTAGTCGAAAATAGAGGTCTTGCACAAGAGGTTCTGAAAAACCTGGAAAATCTACCCATGGTTGAATCATAGAGGGGAGAGGGGTCTTCAGGGATTCATAGGCCTGAATGGTCCCGGTCGCAAGATATTCTTGAATTTTTGCGGAAAGATCTTTCCCGACTCCTGGGAGTGTTGGTAAGTCCCCTCTTTTTGACAGGTGGGTAATGTCTTCCTTGAGAGATGCAATAGTTTCAGCCGCTCGATAATACGCTCGAATTCTGTGCACATTCGCCCCTTGAGTTTTCAGGAGTGCTCCCATAGAAAGGAACAAATTAGCCAAATCTATATTCGTAGTGGACTGGGGGTTCCTCAATGTCATATTCAACCTATTAGGGAAATGTGAGGGGTTTGGTCAAGAGGAAAGAATAAAACTCTATTCATCCTCAGTGAGAAAAGGATAAGGAACCTTTCGATCTTGCAAGGAATAGAGAGAAAGGCGTGGGAGGCTGTCTCTCGAGAAGATCTACAGGTTTTTCATTTTGGTGTTCAATGTTCTGAAAACTACTTTGTTGACAGACCTTTAGGGGCTCTCGTAGGATGAATACGTTCGATTTCCTTTCATTCTTTTTCTGGGAATGAGCATCACATCATCATCGGAATCTTGTTCCTCATGACCATTCAGATTAATGGGGAGTCCCGGAAGGTGACTTCAGCGTTGACCATTGCTGGATTGCTCAATGAGCTCAATATACAGAATGAACAAGTTGCCGTTGAAGTGAATTTGCACATAGTGGATCGTCAACAATTCTCAAGTCACTCTTTGGCAGAGGGGGACCATATAGAAATCATGAGTTTTATTGGAGGCGGTTCCTAACGAATTTGTGCTTGTAGGAGAAGGATTCGGACCGCAAAGGGGTCCGAGCATTAGAGTCTTGGGTGGGAAGTGGAAGCAAGGGTGAAACACATGACAGATGATCGATTGCATATTGCGGGTCATGATTTTTCTTCACGACTCTGGGTGGGGACTGGAAAATATAAGGATTTTGTTGAGACGAAAAAAGCCATCGATGCGGCAGGAGCTGATGTGGTGACTGTAGCCGTTCGGCGTGTGAATATTACCGATCGAAATACAGAAAATCTTTTAGACTATCTGGACCCTAAAAAGTACACTATCTTACCCAATACGGCGGGATGTTATACCGTCGAAGATGCCTTGCGCTATGCTCGGTTAGCCAGAGCTGCTGGAGTTTCGGATTTGGTCAAACTTGAGGTCATTGGCGATGAACGGACATTGTTTCCGGACACAGCTGGTTTAGTGGAGGCCGCAAAAATTTTGGTTAAGGAAGGATTTATTGTATTGCCCTACACGAATGATGATCCTATCGTGGCCCAACGCCTGGTCGATGTGGGGTGTCCAGCGGTCATGCCACTGGCGGCTCCCATTGGATCGGGACTGGGAATTCGGAATCCATACAATCTCAAAATTATTTTAGAGATGATTAAAGTCCCTATCATTGTTGATGCCGGTGTGGGGACAGCGTCGGATGCGGCGTTGGCCATGGAATTGGGAGCAGATGCCGTATTAATGAATACAGCGATTGCCGGTGCTCAAGATCCCATTATGATGGCTGAAGCCATGAAATATGCTATCGATGCTGGTCGATTAGCCTATAAGGCTGGCCGGATTCCCAGAAAATTATATGCGACAGCCAGTAGTCCGATTGAGGGCATGTTGTAACGATTTTTCATGACGAGTTTCTCCCTGCCTCCGCTGTATCTGGTGACCGATCGTTTACAGACGCATGGTCGGGAACTTGCCCACCTTCTTCAAGATATCTTGCCCCATGGCCGGATGATGATCCAAATTCGGGAAAAGGATTTGGATACCCAATCCCTGCTTGCCTTCTCCCACAACATTCAACAGGTTGTGCAACCGTACCATGTGCCGCTCTTGGTTAATGATCGGGTGGATGTCACTCTCTCCTTGAATGCGGCTGGGGTACACCTCCGGGCGAATAGTTTACCCATTCCTCAGGTGCGTCCATTGTTACACTCAGGGCAATGGATTGGTTGTTCGGTCCATTCTCTTGAAGAAGCCAAAAAGGCCGAACAGGATGGTGCAGATTTTCTTGTGCTTGGACCAATGTATGATACGCCTTCTAAGCGACCGTTTGGGGCTCCATTGGGTGTCACGGTGTTGAAAGAGGCCTGTCGCTCGTGTCGAATTCCCCTTTATGCGATTGGGGGAATATCTGCAAGACGGGTCCGAGAAATAAAACAAGCAGGGGCATTTGGTGTCGCAGTTATTTCAGCGCTTCTCGAGGCAGAGGATGTTGCATCTGCCGCACAGGAGTTGTTTTTGCAATTAGAAGGTGAATTTGATCAATAAATCTCGTGTAAATACGGCGTATTTCTTATTTTAGGTGGTTGCTTCTTTGAAAAAACGAGTGATAGAATTCGTAACCAGTCCCAAGTGATTTCTAGCGGGGTAGATTAGGGGTAGCACAACTGAGCCATCCACAAGCACAATACGGGTGGGGCCAGCTACCTGGGCCATGGTTTAGGGGTTCATTGAGAAAGGTGGAAACACCTTTTCTTTTTTTGTGGTCCTTATATAATACACATAAAGCCACAACAGCATTTGTTGTGAAACGAGGGGGTTATGGGATTTAGAAAACAAGACGATCACGCAAAAGAAGTTGAACAGTTGCGCGAAAAACTCCTGTCGATGGAACAAGAAATGCGTAGGGTGTTTGAAACCAAACACAGCCTGCATCAGAGCCAAAAACAAAATGAACGCCTCACGGCGACCCTCCAGGAAGCCAAAACCCAAATCGAATCCTTGCGGGCGGAAATTGAAAAGTTAACGGCCCCTCCATCCACCTTTGCGCTGTTTTCCAGCATGAATCACGATGATACCGCCACTGTGTACGTGTCGGGTCGGAAAATGAGAGTGAGTATTCATACTTCCATTCAAGGAAAAGACTTACGAAAAGGGCAAGAAGTCATACTCAATGAAGCGCTGAATATCATTGAAGTGCGCGGGTTTGATCTCCAGGGGCAAGTCGTCCGATTAAAAAATGTCCTTGATGAGAATCGGGCTTTGGTCCAAATGCATCAAGATGAAGAGCGTGTGGTGGAGCTAGCCGAACCGCTTCTGAAAGAACATTTGAGTGTGGGCGATCATCTGTTGTTTGATGGGAGATCCGGATACATTATTGAAAAAATTCCGAAATCGGAAATTGAAGAGCTAGTCATTGATGAAGTACCTGATGTGAGTTATAGCGATGTGGGAGGGCTCGAAAAGGAATTAGAGCAGGTGACCGATGCGGTAGAACTGCCTTTCCTCTATCCAGAGTTGTTTGCGGAACACCGTCTCTCCCCCCCTAAGGGAGTATTATTGTATGGGCCGCCAGGGTGCGGGAAGACCCTCATTGCGAAAGCCGTAGCCAACTCCGTGGCCAAAAAACTTTCCCATTTATCTGGAAAAGATGTGCGGAGTTATTTTTTGCATGTGAAGGGTCCAGAATTACTCAATAAATATGTCGGGGAATCAGAGCGGCATATTCGAGAAGTCTTTGCCAAAGCCCGTGAGAAGGCCGCAACCGGGAATCCCGTGATGATCTTTTTTGATGAAATGGATGCCTTATTCCGAACTCGTGGAACCGGCGTGTCTTCTGATATTGAATCGACGATTGTTCCGCAATTTCTTGCCGAAATTGATGGAGTCGAAAGTTTGAAAAATGTCATTGTGCTTGGGGCGAGTAATCGGCAAGACCTTATTGACCCAGCTGTGCTGAGGCCAGGCCGGTTAGATGTGAAAGTGAAAATCTCCAGACCGGACCGAAAAGGGGCCAAAGATATATTCCAAAAATACCTTATCCCGGATCTTCCTTTTGATAAGGTTGAGATGGATAAGCTGGGTGGAGAACCTGAAAAGTTCGCTGACCATCTCATTGATGTCACCGTCGAGGCGATGTATGCACTTTCAGAAGAAAATCGATACTTGGAAGTGACCTATGCGAATGGCGAAAAAGATGTCATGTATTTCAAGGATTTTGCCAGCGGAGCCTTAATTGAAGGGGTGGTCTCTCGAGCCAAAAAGGCCGCAGTGAAGCGGACCATTCGAACAGGGGAAAAGGGTATTAAGGAGGAAGACTTGCTCGCAGCGATTAGAGATGAATTTAAGGCGCATGAAGATTTACCCAATACGACCAATCCAGATGACTGGGCGCGAATTTCCGGGAAGAAGGGTGACAAGATTGTTCATGTTCGAACGCTGACCGCTGGTCCGGAAGAATCTCGCGAAATTGAAACCGTCACACCAGGTCATTATTTCTAATTCCACGCATACCATTTTCCTGTGCATGAGGTTCCCTTGCATCGAATTGTAGGGACAGAAACAGAGTTTGGTATTGTGTCTCGGGATTCGCAGTATGGGGATCCTGTGTCAAACTCTGTCCAATTGATAGCGGCATATCCGTCCCTCCTAGCCCCAAATGGGATCTGGGATTATGAAAATGAAAATCCCCTATTGGATGCTCGAGGTTTTGAAGTAGAGGGGGAACGGGAACGACCTGGCCCAGATTACAATCGGCTCCTCAATAAATTATTGGGCAATGGGGGGCGATGGTATGTGGATGGGGCCCACCCTGAATATGCGACCGCGGAATGCAGTAATCCCCGGGAAGTGGTGGCCCAAGAACGAGCCGGCCTGTTGGTCGCGGCAGAAAGTTTAAAGGGTCTCAATCAACAGTATGGGAAAGAGACCTTTCTGCTCTATAAAAATAATTCCGATGGGAAAGGGAATAGTTACGGATATCATGAAAATTATTTGGTAGCCAGGGCTATTCCATTTGACACCCTTACCAAAATCCTCGTCCCATTTCTTGTAACCCGCCAAATTATGTGTGGGGCTGGCAAGGTTGGCGCAGAAAATGCGTCTACACCCACGGCATTTCAAATCTCCCAACGAGCTGATTTTTGTGAATGTTTGGTAGATTTGAACACCATGGTCAAACGGCCCATTATGAATTCCAGAGATGAACCCCATACTGAGCATGCGTTGTACCGTCGACTCCATGTGATTGTCGGGGATGCGAATATGGCTGAAGTGTCGACGTATCTTAAGGTCGGCACTTTGGCGTTAGTGTTGCAAATAGTCGAAGCTGGCGCCGAGCTTCCTACGCTCGAACTCGAAAATCCCGTGGGAGCCATCAAAGCCATCTCCCGTGATCTTGAGGTGAAGGAGGATCTTCGCTTAGCGGGAGGAAAATCGACCAAGGCCATCGTCATTCAACGGGAGTACCTGAAAGCCACTCACGAATTTTTCGCGTGTCATGAGTGTTCGCCCCAAACCAAAGACGTCTTGGTGAAATGGGAATCAGTGCTGGATAAACTTGAACAGGACCCTTCCCAATTGGCAGGTGAATTAGATTGGGTGGCGAAGCAGCAAATGATGATGTCGTACATGGATCGAAAAGGCTGTGGCTGGAAAGATCCTCGGATTGCGATGCTTGATCTGCAATATCACGATATTCGCCCAGAAAAAGGCCTGTATTATACCTTGGAGAAAAATAACCGAATGGAGCGAATAGTTCTGGATGAAGAAATCGTGAAAGCCGTCCATGAGCCTCCTCAGGAAACCCGAGCATATTTTCGGGGCACTTGTGTCAACAGGTTTCCCAAAAATATATATGGAATGAGTTGGACCTCGGTGTTGTTTGATGTCGGAGAAACAAAGATTAAACGCATTCCGTTAATGGACCCTACCCGAGGGACGAAAGCCTTGACAGGAGAACTGTTCGACAGTGTGCAGTCAGTTGAGGAATTATTAGAAAAACTTGGAGCCTAGGTGAGGAGGTTCCCTTCTTTCAATGGAGAAGGCTAGGGAGATTCTGACCAGAATGAACAAGAGACCATTGTGAACCCTTTTCCTCTATCTTCCTTTCCAGCTTATCAAAATTCAAGTTTCATCGATTTTCTTCATCGCGAACGTCCCGAGTTAACACCGGGCGTACGCTGGGGGACGGCATCCCCTGTGCCTTCTTGGTCCTCTGAAGACTCTCGAAAAGAATGGCAGCATTTAGTGACACATGGAACCACCGTACTGGGAATTAATTATGCCGGCGGAGTGGTGATTGCCGGGGATCGTCGAGCTACAGAGGGGTCTCAGATAGCTGGTCGCCGGATGGAAAAAGTATTTAAAATGGATAGTCATTCAGCCATGGCCATTGCAGGGGCTGCAGGGCCCTGTGTCGAGATGGCCAAATTATTTAGTATTGAGTTAGAACATTATGAAAAATTGGATGGAGTTCAACTCTCCTGTGAGGGGAAGGCCAATCGGTTAGGGCACATGGTCAAGGCCAATTTGCCCATGGTGATGCAAGGGTTGGTCGTGATTCCTCTTTTTGTGGGATATGATCCTAAATTGGGACAGGGACGAATTTTCAAATATGATGTTGCGGGTGGGCGATATGAAGAAATAGATTTTCATGCCATTGGGTCTGGTGGTAAAGATGCCCGGATGACCATGAAAGAACGGTATCGCAAAGAAATGAATGAGGATGAGGCCTCTCGTCTTGCGATTCGGGCGCTCGTGAGTGCAGCTGATGAAGATGTAGGGACAGGTGGTCCGGATCTTCTGAGGAAGATTTTCCCCACGATGAAAATTGTCGATGCCCAAGGTGTACGAGATGTAGAGGACGCGCAGGTCCGCATCCTTTCGGAAGAGATATTATCCTTGGTGGAAGAATAGGGATACCACATGTCATTTCCGTATTATGTCTCGCCAGAACAACTCATGCAGGATAAAGCGGAATATGCCAAAAAGGGTATCGCCAAAGGCCGGTCAATTATCGCGATGGAATATGACGGTGGAGTCTTGTTTGTCGCAGATAATCCCAGTACCGCGTTGTTTAAAATTTCAGAAATCTACGACGATATCGCGTTTTCTGGAGCCGGGAAATATAACGAGTTTGAAAATCTTCGAAAGGCGGGAATCCAACATGCCGATTTGAAGGGGTTTATGTATAGTCGAGCAGATGTCACCGCCCGTTCATTGGCGAATGGGTATTCCCAAACATTGGGGACCATTTTTAGCCAAGAAATCAAGCCCTACGAAGTGGAAATTCTGTTGGCACAAGTTGGAAAAGAATCAGGACAAAACGAATTATATCGGATTGCCTTCGATGGCACGATCTTTCATGAACGGATGTTGGTGGCCATTGGGGGGCGTTCTGAAAGTCTCCTCTCTACGCTTCGTGCCGATCTAGGTGATGAACCGCCAGAACTGAAGATAGCCCTTTCCCGTTGTATCCGCGCGTTTGAAACAGTCTCCGAGCAATCCATCCCACTCGATGCAGTGGAAATCGCAGTGTTAGATCGTGCTCGAGAAGGACGGAAGTTTCGGCGGATTTCCCTATCTGAAGCGACCACCATTCTCAGTTAACCGGTGTGTGGCGGCCAGGGTCTCCCCAGTTGAGGGTGTAGACGAAAGCAGCCTATACTAACACAGGATGTTGAAACAGTCCGCCCGCGGCGTTTCCGGAGAATCGTCTAGGGTAGAGCGTATTTCGTACAGACCAAACCAGTCGTGCATGGAGAAGGAATCGCCTCAGAGACCCTTGGAGTTTTTCAACACCCTATGAACCTTGGCCTTCTGTGGATCATGGAAGAGAGATGAAACGTATATTTGGTCTTGAATGTGAATACGGCCTCACGTTTTCTCCAAATGGGAGGATTTATCTCCCTATTGAGAAAATTTTGGGCTACATTTTTGAGGGGTTGATTCCCAATAGTTGGCCTTCCAATGCCTTTTTGACCAATGGCGCCAGGTTCTACCAAGACACTGGATGTCATCCCGAATACTCGACACCGGAATGCGATGATATTATCGAGTTGATCGTTCATGAAAAAGCAGGAGAACGGATATTAGAGTCTTGTCTTCCCGCCGCAGAGGAACGGCTCCGAGAAGAAGGATTATCCGGAGATATTTTTATTTTCAAGAATAATACGGATTCATTAGGGAATACCTATGGCTCTCATGAGAATTTTCTCATGCGGCGAGATATCGATTTTTGGAAAGTAGCTGAACAACTGATTCCTTTTTTTGTCACGCGACAAATATTTTCCGGTGCAGGGAAAGTGTTGAAAGTTGGAGGGAAGCCCCATTATTTCATCTCGCAACGTTCCCAACATATTCATGAAAAAACGTCTTCCTCGACCACTTCCTCGCGCAGTATTATCAACACGCGGGATGAGCCGCATGCTGACGCCGAACGATACCGGCGATTACATATTATCCTCGGAGATTCCAATATGTCCGAGTATGCCATGTATCTCAAAGTTGGGACGGCGGCCCTGGTGTTGTCCATGGTCGAAAATGGCTATTTCATTCCGGGAATTGAATTAGAGGATTCAGTCAAAGCCATTCGAGAAATTTCTCGGGATTCGACCTTACGAAAAAAAGTCAAATTGGATGATGGCCGAGAATATTCCGCACTGGAAATTCAGCGAATG
>CAZKRH010000123.1:0-4049 GCA_964555115.1 uncultured Nitrospiraceae bacterium
GTCCTTTTGCCGAAACAAAAGGACCTTGGCCGCCGGGACAATACCCGGCTAACAAAGAAGCCACGACGGAAGGCGATTAAGAACTAAAGTTTACAAGGTTTTCGCAAAATGATCACGTCGTCCCCAATAATTCGTAAACTGGCCTGCCATTGCGAGGGGAGCCATTCGAAGGTAGAGGAAGAAAAAAAGGACACGTGCGTGAGATCCTTTTTATAAAACCAATCTGCAAAGTGTTTCCCGCTTGGTGCCAATCTGGTCATGATGCCCAAATATCCTCCTGGCTTTAAGCAACCCCAAAGCCGCTTGAGATCCGTGCCAGGGGAATGAAGGTGCTCTAGTACTTCGGTGGCTGTAATAAAATCGTAGGTCTGCTGAAGGGCCGTTGGGTGAGGAGCATAAAACGTATCGAAGAGCGTCATGGAGTGTCCCTGTTCCTCAAACATCACCGAAAGGGTTGGGCCAGGCCCTGAGCCAAAATCTAACCCACAACTACCTGGAGCCAACAAAGGGTGGAGGGGATCAAACACCCGACTTAAGAATTTTCGATACGCGGGGTCGTCAGGATTATTTTCATGCGTGTCGTATCGGGCTTTTTCCTCCTCGGTTGACAGAAAATACTCGGGAGGCACAAACGTTAACGAACACGTGGGACAGTGAAAATAATCGCGATTTGGATCTTGGAAAAAAGGAACGGCTTTTTCAGCAAAGCATAAGGGACAAGGATTCATGATGTTGTCATGGTTTGCCGGACTGTGAGGATCGTCCTTCTTGGTCACAAGATGAGGGATCATCCAAGAGGAATCTACCCATTACCGTTCTCCTTGGCTCGCGCAGTCAATACATAATGGCGCGGTAGGGTCAACCTCCAATCGTTTGGGATTAATTTCTTCCCAACATTTAGCACACCATCCAAATTCATTCTTTTCCATGCGTTGCAACGCCGCTGCAATACGTTGTTTTTGAATCTTCCTCCGTTGTTGGGATTCCTTGGCCATCGCTTGCCCTTGCAGAGCATCCATTCTGGAGAGCCGTCCAACCGTTGATTGATCAAGTTCCACCGTTTCTGCCGCTTCATCCCCTGTTTCTTCTATCTGTTCGATTTCTTCGCGAAGAGTGAGAAGTTTGGTTTTGAAATAGGCAATGTCAATATTTTCTGGACTCATAATATTCCTGGGGCAGAGTGTGTATGAAAGGTTGGATGGTTTGGGTAGTGACTATTCAGTTATAGGTGCTAGTTGCTTTAGTGTGTTGTGATCGGTGTGATGAAACAGCTCGGACTGTCCTTGGATTTGTAATTGTGTGTCTTCATGGTAGCTCATGGTGCCATCGTCGTGAATCGTCACTGTTAATTCGTATCGCATAGTTTTGAACGCCTTGTCCAGAAAGGGATTTGAGGCGATTCCATAGGTGTGAGATCCCACGTCCGCGATCATCTCAAAGGTGTTGGCCTGTGCGGTGGAAGGTCCACCGGCATTGATCGCAATGCCTCGAGGCACAATAAAGCATCGCATCACCTGTTGAGCCTGTGAATCCCATAGCCAATATCCGACTTCTTCGTGAAAAGGGTTGTCTTGTCCGAGTGGCCAAGCCACCGTCGCATAACGTAATCCATAGAGGACTTGGGGGCCATTCACCACTGGGCCCATCGGATCAAAGGTCATCCGTTCGCGAAATTTCGTTTCTACCGGTCCTTTAGAAGACGGAGCCACATCTAATCCTTGCGCGCCATCCCAAATGCCAGCAAGAGGCGCCAGAGGACCTAGGTTGTGAACAATGTCTTGATCAATGGATGCGGGTTTTTCAAAAATGTTCAAGGGTTGGTCCTTCCCGTTTTCAAAAGGTTGTATGGGGTTTCGGCTATGGAGCCATCAGGTAGATCTTAGTAATGGAAATAGTTGCTCGGCATTGATTTTTCCCTTCGTCATATAGGAGAAACCAAGAATAATCAAGATTAAGGGGGCGTTGGAAATTATGGGTCGTGAGGGATTGGGGCGGAATCCTTCCCCACTTGCCAATAGCTCACAGTCTTCACGCATTGGCAAAATAAAGGTACACTGAGTCTATGGCCAAAATTCAAAAACGTCTGCCTTCCAATGTGGAGGGAAATTTTTATGTCGACTCCACCTGCATCAATTGTGATACGTGTCGTCAACTCGCGCCATTGTCCTTTGTGGAAAAGGGGGACTACTCAACGGTATTTCACCAACCGATAGAGGTTCAGGAAGAGCTGCATGCGCATCAAGCCTTGTTGGCCTGCCCGGTAGGGTCCATTGGGGTTTCCGTCAAAAACAAGGACCTGGCTCAACAGGCCAAAGAGACCTTTCCTCTGTTATTTGGAGAGGGTGTTTTTTATAACGGTTTTAATTCGGAAAAATCGTTTGGCGCTAATAGCTATTTTATTCAACATCTCAATGGAAACTGGTTAATAGATTCTCCTCGATATCTTTCACACTTGGTAGAGGCATTTGAAGCGTTAGGAGGCATTCGATACATTTTTTTGAGTCATGAAGATGATGTCGCTGATGCGGGGAGATATGCCAAACGATTTGGGGCTAAAAGAATTATTCACCAACATGATGTGCATGCTGTGCCGGAGGCAGAATGGATTGTAAAAGGTGGGGAACCTGTCGCAGCGTCGGAAGGGTTCACTCTTATCCCGGTTCCAGGGCATACTCCAGGAAGTATGGCTCTTCTGTACAGGGATGAGTTTTTGTTTTCAGGGGATCATTTGTGGTGGGAACCAGAAAGTCACCAACTAGGCACACCTGAACATTTAGTATGGAATGAGGTGCAGTTAATTCAGTCCTGTAAAAGATTGCTCGGATTCACGTTTGAATGGGTATTGCCTGGCCATGGGCATCGAGTCCATCTCCCGCAGAAAAAAATGAAAAAAGCCCTGTCTCAATTGGTAGAGAGAAGAGAAAAAGCCTAGAATACAGTTCTTTCTTTTATCAAATCGTGTTGCCTTCTAGAATTCTCATAGGGTATTTTCTGGAGGGAAGTTTTCTGTCAAAGTGAAGAAATACACCATCCAACAACCCTCCAAGATTCTTTTCTAGCCAGGTTTCGCCATGATGTCCTGGGACATATTCTGTCAATCCCGTGTGGAGTACCTTCGTGCTCTCGCCGTGGTCGTTGAACAAGGCGTGACACGAAAGGACACTACTTACCCGACTTTCTGTGGGTGCATCGATTGGCATTCCAGTGTCCATGGGGTGTGGGCGTTGTTGACGGCTTCGAGACTGACGGGTGATACGCGTTGGGCGGAGGTGGCCGATTCGGTTTTGCACGCTGAAGGATTGGCAGCGGAAATGACTTCATGTGAAAAGGGGGAGTTGGACCATGAACTTCCCTATGGGTATGCCTGGTTTCTGAAATTGGCCCAGGAGCGGGAGCAACAGTGGGGACAGGCTGATGTACGAACCTTGGCCACTATCTTGGCAGAACGGTTGTCAGTGTGGATAGGCTCCTTGTCGTCTGAGGCCATTCTTCAGCATGCCAAAAATCGAAAATACGGAAATCTTTCCTGGGCAGTATTGAATCTTTGGGAGTGGAGTCAGTGGACCGTAGACGGTGCACTGACTGAAAAACTTGAAGCATGGACGACACATCACCTGCTTCCACTCGACCAGGAGCTTCCCCCCTCCTGGGATTCCGAGACGGATGAATTCTTTGCTGCATCATTGCAACTCACACGCTCACTGTTAGCGATCCTGCCTTCACACATCATGCAACCATGGGTGAATACATATTATGAGAATGAGTTGCCCATGCAGCCACTCCAGGATGCTCCAACCTCCCATTCTGCTGGATTAAACTTCAGTCGTTGTTGGGGGTTATGGGATATGTATAGACAGTCGGGGGATGTGCGGTATCGAGATATGTACGTGAATCATCTTGTGACCCATATGGAATTGCCGCAATATTGGCGGGATGATTATCAAAAATATTGCCACTGGGTTCCGCAATTCGGGATCTACGCGATTGCGTTAAGTATGGTGGAAGGAGTCTCAGTATAAGCCATGGTGGGAATCCGTGCCCCTTAAAGT
>CAZKRH010000124.1:0-2048 GCA_964555115.1 uncultured Nitrospiraceae bacterium
TTTGGCGCAATGGGACGACCGGGCAGGTGGTGATCTGGTTTCTGAATGCCAATGGCACTTTTAGTTCGGCGGCCTTCCCGGGCGGCGCTTCAGCATCCGACTGGGAGCTTAACTAGGATGTAAAACGTCAGGTTCCAAGTCCATGAAAAGTAGCGGAAGCGTGGCGACCAGGCAGGGTCTGGTCGCCACGCTTTTTTTATGGGGTGTTTGGGGGAGATCGTACCGGACAGCGGCCCACTTGCCGGTCATGGATCAAAGGAAGATGGGTGTGAGGAGCCGGTTGTGCCAGTGGGGGATACGGATGGGAACGGCAAGGACCCTGTCATGGGGGTAACAGCACGAGAGGGCCAGTCGAAGCCTGGGTCGTGCATGTCCAGTGCCGTATTTCTAGGATCATACAGAATTTATGGTTCTGGCCTTACAGCAATATCATGTTTATCGAAAATGTATCTTGAGATTTTCCAGTTGAGAAGCGTTGGTTGGTGAATGAGTCGCTCCTTATTACCGATCTCCCGGATCACAGTGATTTTCTGTGTTGCCGGGTTTCGGCCCGGCAGCCGAGCCACTTTTGTTCCGGCAAAAGTAGCCAAAACCATTGACGCCCCGTCCGGCCTCATTCAATGAGATGGACGCAAGGCACGGGAGGGCGAGCCAACTCGCTGCGCTCAAACAAGGCTCGCCGGATCATGAGAGCGTCCATCCAGAGGGCCGGGCGGCAGGCGTCGGACCTTGGGAGACGAACATTTCAGGGATCTAGATGAAAGAGCGCGGAACCATACATTCCGTATGATCCTATTTCTACGGGTAGCCTCGGTCTTCCCTCCACGGACAGGAAGCGCCAAAAACAAAAGACGGAAGAGGGTTGACAAATAAGGCCAAGGGAGTAGGATGGGGCCACTTTTGGTTAACACATAGAATAAACAGAGAGCCCCGTGGTTTATGGAAGAACCTTTTTGGCCGGAAGTGGCTGGAGAGGTTTTTTGTTTTGACTCCGTGCAGGCGTACAGCCAGAAACCAGAAAAAGAAAGACCTGAGAAAGAGGAACATTGTTCAGGGCGAGACGAGTAAGCGCTGGACCATTCATGACATATTTTCATTCATGGTCGTTATTATGAGGGAGCACGATCAATGCGATATCAGGTGTGTGTAACCGTTGGGAATTGGCAGAGAAAAGGTGACAGGCCATGAAACGAGAGCAGGAAGGTTTGAGTGGTGTTCAGAATTCATGGGCCATTCATGCATAGTTTTGGGGTGTTTGTGTAGAGGCAAGGGCCCATTCCCTTCAACCCCGCATTTAACCGGATTTTCGTGCGATTTAAACTTGGTGGCATCACCAAAATGGCCACGAGTTTAGCGGTGCAGTCGCCGTGAAAAGAGGGAGATGGATCGAAACCATGAAGAAAGACAGAGCCAACTGCTGGGAAGGGTTCACGCTCATAGTAGGAAACGATCCATCACTCAATCACGTCTTTTTCCTATTAGCTTTAGATGCTTATTACTTTAACTTCGGTTGAGGGAGTTGGCACTATGTTTGGGACGAGTTTATTTTCCGCTTCAACCGAAGCAAAACACAAATGGCGGCCTTTCAAGCCTTGTTGGGGATCTCCTTCCAGAAAAAACCATTTACCCTCCGCGAACTGATTGAACCGGAGTAAAAGGAATAAGCATCTAGCTTTATACGCTAACCTTTTTATCATACCGCTATATTTACATGATCTACTGAATTGTCATTCCACAGATATATGTTCCATCAACTGATGGATATGTTTTCATTAATTAAATTTTATCATTCGGGAGTAAAATATGAATAAGAAATGTTGGGGGGTTAATTTCAGCTTATTTATTTTTTTAGTAATTCTTAGTTCGGTTATATTAACTTCTGCAACGGATACTTCAGTAGCAAGCGAATTCAGAGTCAATCAGTTTACAAACTTTCCGCCAGGAGATGCAGCTGAAGATCCAGCCATAGCCATAGATAGCAATAACCATTTTATTATTACCTGGGAAGATACGAGAATTGCAGAAGATAGTGTCTTTGCCCGAATATT
>CAZKRH010000125.1:0-6025 GCA_964555115.1 uncultured Nitrospiraceae bacterium
CCCATGAGCCAACCCTCGTCCCACTCTCTTTAGGAGGCCTTTCTTTTCTGTTTTCGTTTTACAGATTGAGAAGCCCCTTGAGGGTGAAGCAAAGGGAACCCAAGTTTTTTCCGATGTTCGATATAGGCCTCTGCACACCCACGGGCCAACGCTCGAACCCGTCCGATATACCCTGTCCGTTCCGCCACGCTGATCGCACCCCGAGAATCCAAAAGATTGAACAGATGCGAAGACTCCATACAATAATCATAAGCCGGCAAAGGCAACTCAGCTTGGAGGAGTTGTTGGCACTCAGCCTCAAAGGCCTCAAAGGTGGTCCGAATCATCTTCACATCCGCCATTTCAAAATTGTACGTAGAAAACTGAACTTCCGAGGCATGAAAGAGATCACCATAGGTCACGCCGTCTGTCCAAATTAAGTCATAGACGCTTTCCACTTCCTGGATATACATCGCAATGCGTTCAGTTCCATAGGTCAACTCGACGGTAATGGGATTGAGTTCTTGTCCCCCAACTTCTTGGAAATAGGTAAATTGGGTAATTTCCATCCCATCCAAACGAACTTCCCATCCCAACCCCCAGGCCCCCAAGGTAGGTGATTCCCAATCATCCTGAATAAACTGAATATCATGTTTGGCCGGATCAATGCCTAGCTGAGCCAAACTCGCCAAATATAAATCTTGCACGTCGGATGGACAGGGTTTGAGCACAACTTGGTATTGGTAATAATGTTGAAGCCGATTAGGATTTTCTCCATATCGGCCATCGGTGGGACGGCGACAGGGTTCCGTATACGCAGCACGCCAAGGTTCGGGACCTAAGCAACGTAAAAACGTGGCAGGATTAAAGGTGCCAGCACCTTTTTCGATATCGTACGGTTGAAAGATGATGCACTGCTGGTGAGCCCAAAAACGATGAAGGGATAAGATGAGATCCTGAACGGTCACTCGATCAATCCGCCGTTCGGTTTATGGTGAAATCCACCATGCTGACGTGAATGTAAAAAATGTCAAAAGGAAGGTTTATCTCTAGTAAACTCTGGAGCCAAAGGTAACAGTAAGCGTGAGGACTGTCAAGAAAAACACATCATAAATACAGAGAAAATAAGTCTTCTCTTGCCTTTTGAGCCATCCTTGATTATAGTGCCTTTACTTAGGCAAAGGAGGAGCACGTTCATGAACCAAAAATTATTTTGGATTGGAAAATTATTTGGTGCAGTTATGCTGATCGCCTTGATCTCTGGTTGTGGAGGAATGGCTCAAACAGGTGGATCAGGAAGTGGATCTGCAGGAGGATCTTCCTCTAGGGCTTCCGAGGTTCCCGACGGAGCCCGGGTGTCTGTCGGCACGCAAGGAGATACCCTTCAAGCATGTTTGGATAGAATTCCGGGGAATGCATCTGAGGGCCAAAAGATGTTGGCTGAAGGGTCCTGTCAACGAGATGCCAAAAACCGGATGGCCATCGACGCCGTTCCCGGGAATTAAACCCACGCAAAAGAAATATTGGTGTTGGGGGAAAGGGGAAACCGTCATTATGTGAATGGTCTCCCCGTGAATTACATAGACTCCCAGAAGACACGATTCTCCCCTCCAGGTTTTTTCAGACCAAGAGGAAGGCCCTTACCTCAAGGACCTTCCTCTTTTTTTTATCCTTCCGGGTTTTCCATGGGTAATCCCCAATCTGCTGTTTCTTATCTGTTTGGGTTCCCTCTCCTTTGTAAGGAGAGGTTAGGTGAGGTAGAGTGTTGGTAGCATCGGCATGCCATAAGGATAGCAGCTATTGAGTGCTGCGAAGAGTCTACCTCCCCTTCTCCCCTCCTTACAAAGGAGGGGAACTTAAGGACGCTCATACTTTGTACCCATGCTAAACCCTGAAACCTCTTTCTTTACCCTACTATTTCAATAGACCCGTTCATCCCCTTGTGCCCCCGAAGAGAACACCGAAACCAGTAATATCCAATCGGAGCCTCAATAATAAGAATGGCTGTATCATTGGGATTGAGCCAAAGTTCCTGACCTAAGAAAGGCGTGCTGTGTTTGGCCCCATCCCAAACCACTTGAGTGTTATGATTCATCAATAGAGAACTTTCAAAAAGATGAGGCTCCCGTCCCCGATTGGTAATAACCAAACGGAGAGGCTTCAGACCAGAAAGAACAATGTGGTGTGGGGTCACTCGAAATTCCTCAAGAGAAATGGAAACCGAATGCACGTCAGGTTGACACCCCGACAACCCAAATACGCTGATTCCCAAAACAACCCCAAGGGTCAGAATGTACACCCCTCCTCTCATCTTTCTCTGGATGAACCTGACGATACACATGCCATTAGTTTTTCCTATTGAACCTAGAAACCCCAGATTCTTTGACCACAAGAAATCCTGCATGCTAGTCTGCCCAACGCCTATCAGATTATAATTTAGGAAATCACTGTCACTCACATAGAATTGAACACCGATGAAAAAACAAGTCCTCACCATTGCCACTTCTGATTCAGGTGGCGGAGCTGGTATTCAAGCTGATTTGAAAGCCATGTCAGCCAACGGGGTTTTTGCCATGTCGGTCATTACCGCTATCACCGCCCAAAATACCAAAGAAGTGACCGCTATTCATACACTTCCTCTATCGATTACGGAAGCTCAAATTGAAGCCATTTTTGCAGATTTTGAGGTATCGGCTGTCAAAACAGGGATGCTCCCCACAGCAGAAATTATTACCACCGTGAGCCAAAAACTCAAAGACCACGAAGTCAAAAATTTAGTGGTGGATCCCGTCATGGTAGCGAAAAGCGGACAATCCTTAATGGAAGCCGACGCCATGGACAACCTGAAAACCCTGTTAATTCCCATGGCTCTTCTGGTCACTCCTAATATTCATGAAGCGGAACAACTGACAGGACACACCATTCGGACCCTGGCTGAAGCGAGACAGGCCGCCAAAGCCATCCATGCGTTGGGATGCCAACATGTCCTCATCAAAGGAGGACATCTGTTGGAGAAACCAGGAACAGATTTATTGTACGATGGCCGATTTTTTCGAATGTATCCTGGAGAATTTATTGACACGCCTCACACGCATGGGACCGGCTGTACCTATGCCTCCGCCATTGCGGCCCACCTCGCCAAGGGGAAATCCATACCGGATGCCATTGAAGCAGCCAAAACCTACATCTCCCAAGCCATTCGTCATGGCCTTCCTATTGGACATGGTCATGGCCCCACCGACCATTTTTATTTTATTCAAGATTCCTAAACATCAACAACTCTCTGAGAAGTGATCCTCATGAAACCGGAGCCCTTCACGTTTCAAGATTCCAGGAGCACGGCGTGGACCGGCATGCTCTCGAGTCCGGATGTCCCCACAGAAAAAGTGGTAATCCTGGGGCATGGATTTCTCTCCCACCAACATAGTCGCACCAATAGACGATTGACAGATCACCTGGTATCACAGAAAATCGCGACATTACGATTTAATTGGGATGGAGTGGGGGACTCCCCCAGTCGCTTTGCCGACATCACCGTTGGAAAATGCTGCCACCAACTGGAGGAAGCCATCGCAGCTCTTCACGCCTCGCACTATGCTCGCATCGGTGTGATTGGCTCGAGTTTTGGAGGACTAATCACCACATTGGTAGGAGGGAACAACCCTTCGATTCACGCCATTGGCCTGAAATGTCCCGTCGTAGACTTTCCCACTATTCTCCGAAATCGATTAGGTGAACAGGGCATGGATCAATGGAGAAAAACCAATACCATTCCCAATCCCCGGAAGGGACTAGACCCTATCCCTTTGAATTTTTTCTTTTTAGAAGAATGTACACGCTATAATGCGCTGATGGCCGCGACACATATTCAAGCCCCTACTCGTATTGTCCATGGCGATCAGGATGAAACCGTACCCCTAGAACAGGCACAATCATTATTCCAATCCATCCAAACCCAAAAAGATCTGGCAACCATGAAAGGGGCCAACCACCAATTTGATCAACCTGAAGACTTTGAGAACATGACCGTGCTTCTCACCCAATGGATCAAGGAACATTTGTGAACCCAGACATGACAGAAACAAAACCTCCAGACACAGAGCTAGGACTTCGCCAGGAACAACTCGAAGTTCTACGAGTCCTATATCCTTGGTATAAAGAGGAAGTCTTTCGACGACGGGAACAAATGATGCGCTTAACCGCCTTCGCCAGTGCCTTTTTAGTACTCCTTTTGATGACACTCATGGCCATATCCTCCCCCAATCCCGTAGATATCACCATCCGTATTTTCGCCATCACGGGAATCGCCCTGTTCTCAGCGCTGTTTGTCTATCTCATCCTTCAACAACGAGATCGACATCGAGTCGCCAAACAAACCTTGATTGAAATGGAACGAGTCTTACGACTCTATGATGAAGGCCTTTATACCGTGGGGAAAGCGCTGTATCCCAAGGATTGGCAAACAGAATGGCTCAGTGACAGAAGTGTCACGGTCTATATCGTCGTGGTCACGGCTCTCACCGTGCTGGTGATTGCAGCGATGTTAGCGCGCCCCTGATGCAACCAGGGAAATACTAGGCACCCAGAAATAATAGACAACCCAGGACAAGTTGCTAGTCTCTGGTTGCTAGACAAAATAGAATAGTCAAATTCTTTAAATACTAGCGACGAGTCACGAGCAACGCGCGACTAACACTGAAAACGCAGCTAGCAGCTTTTTGCGAAGGTCACTTCAACCATCATAGGACTCGGAATCAATTGGCATGCTGAAACCATTTCAAGGAATCCTCCCCAAGGTAGGAAATCAGGTCTTTATTGAGGAGAGCGCCCAGGTCATAGGAGATGTGGTCATAGGAGATGAATCGAGCATCTGGTTTCATGCGGTGGTACGGGGGGATGTGCATTATATCCGAATTGGACATCGGACAAACGTCCAAGATCTATCCATGCTTCATGTCACTCATGACACCTATCCTTTGCTCATTGGGAACGAGGTCACGATCGGACATCATGTCGTCCTCCATGGATGTACCATCAAAGACCGAGTCTTGATTGGCATGGGAGCCATTGTCATGGATGGCGCTACTATCGGTGAAGACTGCCTAGTGGGGGCTGGGGCATTGGTCACAGAACGAACCCAAGTACCACCCAACAGTTTGGTCGTAGGATCCCCAGCAAAGGTCAAACGCGCGCTCACTCCACGAGAAATGAACTGGCTCAAAGAATCCTCCAGCAATTACGTGAAGTATGCCCAACAATATCTCACAGATCCCAGCTATCAATCAGACAAATAATCCCTCCAACGTTTTTCGAAACCGGAATTCCCCATAATCCAGAGGTCACTTCCATTCCCGCAAACGTCACATGCTAGAGGGCACCTTCCTCTATCAATCGTACCTACCCAGCCATAGCAAAAAATTCCTACCGAGAGAAAAGTGTTAAGTCAAGCAATGACCCCTTTTTACTATCACGACATTCTTGCTGGCACAAGAAAACATCGAATCCGAATGTTAATCTAAACTTGTGCTGGGGAAGACTGCGTGGATTGAGACTCTTGAGGATTAGGGGCTGGAGTTGACTCAGGATGATAGGCAAAGTAGCTGATCATTCCCCGAGGATTGAGGTACTTCCAGATCTTCCTTGGGACATCCCTTGGGCGCATGCTGAGTTTAATGGTCACAGTGGGTTCCTGTTGAAGGTCCACAATGATGGCTTCCTCTCTGGGAATATCAGAATTATAGAGCATCACGGTTGGACGCATACGATCAAGGAGGTTAATGCTGGTGACCATTCCGAAAGCACCGTCAGACATTTCTACTATTGAACTGGGAGGATACACTCCTAGATTTTGAATAAGGGCTAAAACCGCTTCCTCCCAAAATTCATCCTGGCGCTTGGCATAGATTCTGCTGATAGCTTCATAAGGGGTCAGGCTTTTTTCAAATTGTGGGTTATTACATAGTTCATCATAAACATCAGCCACCATGACAATTTTGGAAAGTAAGTGAATGGAATCTTCTTTGAGCCCGTCGGGGTATCCTGTTCC
>CAZKRH010000126.1:0-14431 GCA_964555115.1 uncultured Nitrospiraceae bacterium
ATTGGAACAGATGACTGCGACCATCATGAATACCATTCAGGAACTCAAACATTCCCAATTTCACAAGGAATAGCTGATTTCCGGCGTTCTTAAAATAGGTCCATTTGAGTCGGAGAGGGAGGAGATTGAGGTGGTTCTTGAGTCGTTTCGGCAGTCGTCACTATTTCGTCCTGGCCAGGAGATTGGTTGGTAGAATTCATGGATTCTAATACTCCCTTGAGTTTTTGAAAGTCTTCCCGCAGGGGAACTAATAGATTCCCTTGGTGGAGGGCAGCGGCCGGGTGTAAGAGGGGAAAAAGAATAAATTCTGGCAAGTGAAATGTCTGTCCTCGAACTTTTGTGATCCCGACTTTTCTACCTAGGAGAACGTGGGTCGCAAAATTTCCTAACGAACAGACAAGTTTGGGCTTGATGATCTGAATTTGTTGAAGCAGGAAAGGTTTACACGTGTCGATTTCATCGGGTTGGGGATCGCGGTTATTCGGAGGTCGACATTTCACGACGTTGGCAATGTAAATGTCCTCACGGGACAGACCCACTGATTCAAGAAGTTTCGTGAGAAGTTTGCCTGCAGCTCCGATAAAGGGAACCCCTTGCTGGTCTTCATAGAAACCCGGAGCTTCTCCCACAAACATAATGGACGCCTGAGGGTTTCCTGTCCCAAAGACGACTTGGGTGCGACCAGCGGACAGTCCGCATCGTTGACAATCATGAAGGTGGGTTTGCAATTCAGTGAGATTCATGAGGAAGGATCTTAAAAAGCTGGCCTAAGGATGTCAACAAAGGGGAAGCAATTTATTGCGCCAATACCTGTTGGGCACAGAGATTGGCGCTTATTACTGCTCCCTGAATTCCAGGAGGGGCGCTTACATCGGTCCAGTCACCCATGAGAAGAAGGTTTGATATGGGTCCAAGAGGCGCAGGCCGCCAAACGAGGCTCCCAGGCTTATTTAAGAATAGACCCGTGGGTTCCCGTATGAGCCGGTAGGAAAGGTTATCGTGTTGAGTGGATGGGATACGGAGTTGTGGAAAGAACTGTTGAAGGTGGTGAAGGGCAAGATCCAACAATTTCAAGTTGGAATAGGACATAAGTTCTGGGTGCCCCCGAGCGACCATGGTTACTTGGGTCATAGCGGGTTCATCAGTAGGGCCCTTGGATAGTATCACCCAATCAAAATCTCCTTGAGTCAGAATAACTCGAGGTCGTGTATGTGGCATAGGCACCTGAAGTTGAATGGTCAAGGTTGAAGTGTCAGAAAGATTCTGTAAGTTATAAAAGTACGAGTATTTGGCGAGTTGTCTTTCAGGAATCAACGAAAGAAGGTTATGTGGGCGAAGATTCAAGAGATACCAATCTGCCTGGAAGAGTTTTCCATGTGTGTCTCGTATCCCGGTCACCCTGGAAGAATTAACCACCAAAGAATCTACCTGAAGATGGTTGAGAATAGGAATTCCCATTTTCCCTAGTTCTTGTCTGAGCGGGGTAGTTAACATACGGTCCACATCTTGGAGGAACCAAGAAATCGTTGTGTGACCCGGTGAGGTCAAGTAACTGTTCAAAAGAGCCTGAGTAAAAGCCTGAGCAGAGATGTGAGTTGGATGGTGACCGAGGAGGAAATGGCATAAGGGATTCCAGAGTATGTGTCGCGCTGTAGGACATTGTTCGCAAGAGGAGAGCCAAGAGTCAGCTGAGATTGAATCCAAGTTGGGGGGAAGAGCCAGTCTGCCTTCCCATATTTTTTCTAGGTAATTAACAAATCTCCATCGGGAACCAAGGGGAATCTTACCGAAGCGGAGAAATTCCAAGAGCCAAGGAGAAGGTATAGGAAAGGGTAAGGGGCGAAATCTAAACGGTTTGCCTTGGAGGGTCGCCACCTCAACCGAAAAGTGACGGGAAAAGGCGGTTGAGGTACTTGGTGTCAAATTTTCTAAGAGGGAAAGAAAGGATGGAAGAATTCCAGGTAAAGCCAGAGGATAAGAAAATATAGATGATTGAGAACGTGAGGATTCCAGGGGATCCCTTGAAGAAGAGGACATGAGGTTTTCGGAAATTTGAACCTCTTGGTGAAGATGAGGGTCGTCGAGAATGGCGACTCGCTTTCCTTGTGTGTGTAGATAGTAGGCGGCCATGAGTCCTGGAAGATCATGGCCAATGATCAGGACTTGAGGGGAGATCGCCATAGTGAAAGTTACACCGAAAGGGATGAGCGGAGCCAGGTATAGATGGCTAGCAGAAATCGTTTAGATGGAGCAAGGCTAATGCGAGGTCCAAAAACTCGATACTGAAGAGATTCAATGCGAAGTAGGATACGGAAATATACGGCTCGCATGATTTCTGCCGCCACTAAGGATTTTTGGTCTTCTTTGGGGAGGGCGTGAAAGATTTCTTGGGCTTTGTCGTAATAATCGTGAACCCGTGAACATTGGAACCTCATTAATTCTTGAAAATCTGGCGAATATTGTTTTTCTCTTAATTGTTGTTCGGAATACCCAAACTTGGACAAATCTTCCAACGGAATATAAATTCGATTTCGGTCAGCATCCGCACCAACATCCCGCAAAATATTGGTGAGTTGAAAGGCCATGCCTAGGTTCATGGCATAGTCCTCTGCCTCCAGAGATTTCGTGCCAAATACTTTTAAGCAAATGAGTCCCACCACCGAGGCGACACGATAACAGTAGAGTGAAAGTGCCTCAAATGTCTCATATCTCTGAGTGGTTACATCCATTTCCATTCCGGAGAGTAATTCTTGGAGGTATGTTTCGGGAATGTCTAATTTGTGGACATGTTCTGCCAAACTAATGGTGACTGGAAAATGGGGGGAGCCTTGATATAAGGCTGTGACTTCCTCACGCCATAACGCAATTTGTTTCTCGGGATTGGTGTTTGGTGAGGGGTGATCAACGGCATCGTCGACTTCATGGCAAAAGGTATAGACGGTGTACATGGCCTCACGACGTTCTCGAGCAAGAAAGAGAAAGGAGTAGTAAAAATTACTCCCACTGTTTTTTGTTTTCTCTGTGCAGTATCGATGGGCTTCTGAAGGTGTCATAATCAGCATGAGAGAATAGAGAAAGGTGCGGATAGTATATATTTCATGATGACCAGGTGATGAGGCGCGGGGGACTTTTTCCCTGATGTCTTGCCTTAATGTTATAGGAAAGATCGTTAAGCCTAGTAACGGCAGTTGGGCGCAAAAAAGCCGTGTAAGATATTGACGTGCATGGTGAAATTAAAAAATTCGTGGTCACCTCTTGGGTGATGAGACATTTTTTTAATTTGCCAGGTGCGACAAGAGCTTGCGCGGACTTTTGTGATCCAACTGCCGTTTCTAGGTTAAAGGTTTTGGGAATGTGAATGCTAATATAAAAAGACAGAAATTAATATGTAAGGCATAGCCTGTATGGGAAGAAACTATAGGGAAGGGGAGCAGATAATGACAAGGAGGAAAACGTAATGGGGAAATTCTAGGATTCCGACTGGAGTTTATCCTCAGCAATCCAGCCGGCCGCTCCCGAGGATGTATGAACTTGGTACAGCCATGTATTGTCCAAAAAGGCTCCATCCTGCACCGTGAGAAGGTCACCGGATCGGACAATAGGTCCGGGTTTGGAACCGGACGCATCCATATGCAGGATTACGTGTTCACCAGGCGTGGAGGAGGAAATATTGACTGTCACAAGTTGACCTTCGTGAAATTGAGGAGAGGATACAGAAGGTGATTCGTGATGACTGTCTTTTTCTTCCTCATGGGCTATCAGGGCATCCTCTGATTCATGAACCGTATGGGAAGCTGGTGACATGACCATGGCTTCAATAGGTGCAAACAATTCTGGTTTGAGAAAATAGGTTCCCACAATTAAAAGAATGAGAATGAGAATATACATTCCCGGTCGTCGATACGGGGGCTTAGAACCGCTACCTTCCATTTCTTCTTCAAGTGAATCATCAAAATCTAAGTCTTCATCTGATTCATTTGATTCATTCGCAAATTCAAAAATCCCTGGGAGAAACCAATCACGTGGATTCAGCAGGTGAGGATGAGCGACCATCTGTCGGGTCTCCTTGATGATGAAATTATGGTGGGGATTTTAAGTCATGCCATACCGAAATTCTTCACAAGAATCAAGCAAACTACATAAGCATGACCCCTATGAATAGCACTCATGACGCACTATGTCAAACCAGAAAATTCAATGAAAAGGTTGGATTGGGCTAGGACTTGAAGAGAAGGCCGGGGGTATAGATTTCCTACACAGAATTGGGTGTGTAATTATACGCGCGACCATTAAGTTAAGGGCATCAGATACTTGAATGTTCAGGAGATAGAGAAACTCAGGTATTAGGCATGGAGGTGGGTGAGCAATGGGAAAGAAGTATTGGCTAAAGTAAGGGCAAAGGAAGTTAAAAAGGGGTTTACCGGAATGAGTATTATCCGACATTCCGAGTGTTGAGAAGCGGCTAATTGTAATTACTTGGAGGAACATAAAATTGACCTCGCAGGAATTCGTGGATTTGGTCTTAGAGTTTCTCGTTTTGCAGCTACTAAATATGAAAGGTAGGACTTGTGAAAATGGCTTGCATAACGGGCCATCCTTATGCAAAATGCCAATAAAATCTGGTTAGAAAGTCCCATGAAATCCTATCGTGAAGAATTGTGGTTTGAGACTTCGACGCGGCGCGCTTACCTGAACATTACCTCAGATGTAGAACAGGTGCTTGAAAAAAGTGGTGTGCAGGAGGGCCTGGTGTTAGTCAATGCCATGCACATTACTTCTAGTGTGTATATCAATGATGATGAAAGTGGGCTGCTCAAAGACTACGACGATTTTCTAGAAAAGCTGGCTCCTCAATCCGCGACGTATCGCCACAATGAAACAGGTGAGGATAACGGGGATGCTCATATTAAACGGCAGATTATGGGAAGAGAAGTGGTGGTGGCCATCACGAAAGGGCAACTTGATTTTGGACCTTGGGAGCAAATTTTTTACGGAGAATTTGATGGCCGTCGTCGTAAGAGGGTATTGGTGAAGGTGCTTGGGGAGTGAATGCTTTAGGATTAACCTTTTGAATGCCGATGAAATAATATCTAGCGTTTGTAGGGAGCTTCAATTTTTCTTGATACTGAGGAAGGGTAGGTCAATGAATGTAGAGGGAGCAGATGTCCAGTTGGTATAGACCAGATCCGTTGACCAGAGATCTTATTCATCTCATTAATGCACGTCGGCATGATCATGGCGATGCGGAATTAGCCATTGATGTGTTGCAAGCCCTCCTGGAACAAGATCGAGAATATGATATTTTGACTGTGCTGGCGGCGTTGGATGAGGAAATGGCTGAATGGTTATTTGACCTATTGGCCGAAGCATCCTGTTCGGTGGTAATGGACGGAGATCCGGACGATAAAACGGCACATTCAATTTTGGGGGCTCTTGAACTTCCTCTTCAAGCAAATTTAAAAACACCGCTTCAGTTAAAGATTAATCAATTGGAGACAGCAGAACTTCTTCGAAAGCATCTCCATATCCCACCAGGAACGGTGTTAACCATTGAGTCTCGCTTGTTGACGGATACCACGTTTGATTTTTTAACTCTTCAAAAACTTCATGAGCACATATCCAATCTGGCCAATTCACAACGTCGACAGCCTGTTGCGGCCCGACTCCATCCTCCTGTTGAATCGACGGCGTTTTTATTATTTGAGTTGATTGGGTCACCGGACTCCTCTTTACCAGAAACCCTTGAGCCCGATGATCGAGATGCGATTATTCAAGGCTTAGTGGCGCAATGTCCTGAAATTGCTCCTGCTCCTCATATGTTAGAAGCCCCCGTGTATGCCGCCTATGCGATGTTTGACGCGCAAAATGCCGTGCGTCTTCATCGATTAGCAGATGAAACGGCTGCGGTGTGGCATGATTTAGAATCACCTGTCCGAAGCCGTACGATTGTGCATTTACATACACAATGTGGGAATGGTGTCTATATGCCCGTGTGGACGGATCTCTTTGACCCAGATCTTCCTGAAGACAATGGACCTATTTGGACATCGCCTGATGTGTGGGTGTTTACGGCAGATCTGCCCATTGAATGGCCAGGGGAAATGTTGACGAATCGTTTACTTGCGGAAGGTTGTACTCGGTTTGAAAATCATATTGTGGAAGCTTCTGAAAATTGAGCTGACTTTCCCATTCCTTCCTCTTTCCCTCGATCCCATTTAATTCAATTCCAACCTTGTTTTTAATCACTAGAAAAAACAAAATCTAGTTATTCATAGCTTGCCGCAAGGGTTCCAATAGGGTGGCAGGGACCTTTAAGTTGCCTCGTCCCACCCCAATGGCAATATCGGGTCGGTATGTTCCATGAAAATCACTACCTCCTGTTATCAGAAGATTCAGTTGGCGAGTACATTCGAGAAAGAAGGAGATTTGTCTGGGCGTATGGGTACTGTAAAACACTTCTAATGCATGTAACCCCGCATCTTGAAGCTCTTGGCAAAAGGCAAGAAACGCTTTCCCCTTTTGTTTGATCCAGTTGGGATGGGCGAGACTGGTGACGCCGCCTGCTTCTCGGATCCATTCAATGGCCTTGGTGGTGGAAGGTAAGTCTCGGGGAATATAGGCTGGAGCATTGTCACCAAGGTATTGGCTAAATGCTTCTTGAAACGTGTGAACGTAACCCTTTTCAATAAGAACCCGGGCAATATGTGGCCGCCCTACAGTTCCCTTCCCAGCGACTGTCTTCACCTCATCGTAGGTAAGAGAAAAGCCAAGAGCATTTAATTGTGTCACTGCTTGAGTATTTCGGGTATGACGACTGGCCTGGAGTGTGGTGAGGTGTTGAATGAGGGGAGAGTGTTGCCAATCAAAGCCATAGCCTAACAGATGGATCTCTTGGTCCTGATGCATGGTACTGATTTCAATCCCAGAGATGATATCGATGCCGAGTTTTTCCCCCGCGGCCAGTGTTTCCGGGATTCCATCTAAGGTGTCGTGGTCAGTGAGAGACAACGTGACGACCCCCTTTTGGTGGGCCAGTTCAACAACTTCTGAAGGTGAACAGGTTCCGTCTGAATAATAAGAATGTGAATGAAGATCAATTTTTGGCATGAGAGAGAGGGAGCCTAGGTTCAGGAAAGTGTTTTTTGGGCGAGCAATCGAGCCGTAAATTGTGTTGGGCTTCCGGGAGATTCAATGTGCAACCCCTCGTCGTAATGATGAACGTGAACGCCTTTCGTGAGGTCAAGCAGTTCATTTGGAGAAAGGCAAAATTCCTTCCGGCGGGGGTGATGGTGTTGGAGATGATTGTCGATGAGAAATGTTTCGTAGATCAGATATCCTCCTGGCACCAAAGCTTTGAGAATTTTCGGGAAGAGTGGCCGATAGAGGTAAAAGAACACCATAACCACCTGAAAACATTCTGTCCCAAGTTCGGGAGGATTATTGGGATCGGTTTCCAGGTCCATACATTGTAAAGTGATGTCTTTGCATTGAAGCATGTCAGATTGGGCTTGAATGTGGTCCAATGCCTCCCTGTCACGATCAACTCCCTGAACCGTAAATCCTTGAGACGCGAGAAACAAGGCATTCCGTCCTCGTCCTGTCGCCAGATCGAGCACAGCCCCTGTCGGAATGCGAGAAATTTGTTCCTTTAAAAATGCAGATGGCGTTGGCAAGTTTTTGACTTGGTTCATTGTTCTGGATTGACTTCGCTCCAATTTGACTCCTACTGATCCCTGGAGGTGAGTAAGGGGAGGGGCTAATTTCCTAATCCATATTCTCACTACAGTCATGGGGTATTCAGTCAATAGAGTGCAACAGAGGTGGTCTCCCATGGTTTCAAGAAGACCAAATTTTTGATTGTCAGCAAATTTGACGATGGTGCCTATTACTTGAGCATAATCCACTGTGTGGCCAATATCATCGTGGGTAATGGCCTGGTTGGTTTCACATTCAAATTCAAGGTCAACCAGGATGGGTTGAGGTTTTTCCCGTTCTGTTGAAGTTATCCCACAGTAACCGTTAAAGGATACCCCCTGAAGGAGAATGTGATCTTGGTGTTTCATCATGCCCATTCTCGATGAGCAATGGGAAGGAGTCAAGCAAAGGAGAGATTCCTGCTTGACGCGGTTTTAGACCCCCTCCTATAATGACTCAGACGCTGCAAGCCTTTGTTAATCAATAAATTTTTACCATGACGGAATTTACACATTTCAATGAATCCGGAAGAGCCCGGATGGTGGATGTGTCTCAAAAAGCGCTGACTGAGCGAGTGGCCGTGGCTCAAGCCAGGGTGACCATGCGGTCAGAAACATTGGAACATATTCAGCAGGGGAAAATTGCCAAGGGGGATGTGTTGGCCGTGGCCCAAGTAGCTGGGGTCATGGGTGCCAAACGAACCCCGGATTTAATCCCCATGTGTCATCCCTTAATCATTACGAGTGTGAATATTGATTTTAGAGAAGAAGTAAACACGAGTGGGGTGAACCGTTCGGCTATTACGATTGTAGCGACAGTCAAAACAACAGGACCGACGGGCGTGGAAATGGAAGCCATGACCGCCGCCTCTGTTGCCGCTTTGACGATCTATGATATGTGCAAAGCTCTTGATAAGGCGATGAGCTTTGATGAGGTATTTCTCGTATCGAAATCTGGTGGGAAATCTGGCACGTATATTCGGGACAATGAGGCGATGGCTAAGGAAGAAAATGGAGCAGCCAGGTGACTCTCACGATCAAACTGTTTGGTGTCTTAAAATCTCTGACGGGGCAACAGCAGGATTTGGTGGTGTCGGTAGAAGATGGGGCACAAGTGCAGCATCTGGTAGAAAATCTCCAGGGCTCGTATCCCGATATCGGAGACCTGCTACTCAAAAAAAAGGTGTTGATTTCAGTCAATCATGAAATTGCTCATTGGGAGACGGTGCTTGCTCATACAGATGAAATTGCGCTTCTCCCGCCCTTCGCTGGTGGAAGTGTAGGTGTGAGGAGGCATCAGGAGTATGTCAACAGCTAAATCAGAAGAGACCCTATTCGTCCGGGTCCAGCGTGAAAACTTTTCCATTGATGAGGAGATTGACCGCGTTCGGGCCCAGTCCACATTGATAGGGGGAATTGCTACCTTTTTGGGCACGGCTCGCGATCGATCGAAAGGGCGCGATGTCAGCGGAATTACGTTTGAACATTATGAAGGCATGGCCCAAAAAAAGTTGCGGGAAATTCGAGAACGAGCCCTCCAAGACTTTGATGTGCTAGAAGTTCTCATTCTTCATCGCTATGGGGCAATTACCATTGGAGAAAACATTGTCCTTATTGTGGTTGGAGCGGAACATCGGGCAGATGCCTTTAAGGCTTGTCAATGGTGTATTGATGAGCTCAAACAAATCACTCCAATCTGGAAACTCGAAACCACTCCTGATGGGGAAGTCTGGGTAGAAGAACATCCATGATGTCAACTGCGTTCAATCAGAACACGGCAAGTGTCCATGATGTATTTGGACGGCCCCTAAAAAGTCTCAGGCTTTCCGTGACAGACCGGTGTAATCTTCGATGCCAATATTGTATGCCAGAGGAGGAATATACCTGGTTGCCTCGTGAAACCATACTCACCTTTGAAGAAATGGATCGCCTGGTCAATATGTTTACCCAGATAGGCGTTGATAAAGTACGTCTTACGGGTGGAGAGCCTCTTTTGCGAAAAGATCTTCAGAACCTGATTCAGATGCTTCGAAAGAATCAGGCCATTCAAGATATCGCCTTAACCACAAACGGGGTCTTATTAGAGGGTCAGGCGCAAGCCTTATTTGATGCGGGATTACACCGAATCACGGTGAGTCTGGATACCCTGAAGCCGGAACGATTTAAAACTCTGACTCGGCGAGATACCTTTGATCGGGTACTTTCGGGGATTCACGCGGTGAACAAAGTAGGTTTTCAGGGATTGAAAATCGATACCGTGGCCATGCGTGGTTTTAACGATGATGAACTCGTGGACCTTATTGAATTTGGAAAAACCGTCAATGGGGAAGTGCGCTTTATTGAATATATGGATGTCGGGGGCGCCAATGATTGGTCTATGGACAAAGTGTTGTCCCGCGCCTCCATTCTTTTACTTCTGACTCAACATTATGGGCGTATCGAGTCGCTTCAAGAGAACAGTACGGCGCCGGCGCAACGATTTGTCCTTCCTGATGGAACGACCTTTGGCATTATTCCCTCCACCACCACTCCATTTTGTGCAACCTGTGATCGGAGTCGTTTAACGGCAGATGGTTTGTGGTATCTGTGTCTCTATGCGAGACATGGTATTGATCTGCTGACCCCACTAAGAATGGGTTCCTTGGAAGATGTGCGGAACAGGGTGTTACAGGGTTGGAAAGAACGGACGGATCGGGGGGCAGAAGATCGAAAAGCGCTTGAAGATTCCCAGATTCGTGGACAATTTATCGAAATTGAACAACTTCGCCAAGATCCCCATCTAGAAATGCATGCCCGTGGAGGGTGATCTCGTGCCTCCTTTTCCTTTTAGTCTTTTCCTTCAATAATTCCCTCCTTTGCTCTCTTTGTATGAGGAACTCCTTTTCTTGATGCAATGATAGTACTGTGTTAAGGTCAAATCTTTTATTAAGTCTTTTACCTAAGAAATTCCAAGCAAGAGATTTGGAGCCAAATCCCTACGGGGATGTATGAAAATGTCTCATTTATCCATAGTGAGGGATTAAAGGCATATTGTACAGAAAATGAGAGAGGTTTGGTGGGCGTGAACATGCTCGTTTTTCGGTCGTCCCTTTGGAGATTGGGATAAAGGATAGTCATGGGTTGGTTTAACAAAAATAAAAATTCGGCGACCGACAAGGGAAAACTCAACATTGTTGAGGGCATGTGGATCAAATGCAAATTGTGTCGAACCGTTGTGTATCGAAAGGAAATTGAACGGAATTTCAAGGTTTGCACAAAGTGTGAGTATCATTTTCCCCTTTCGGTGTCAGAGCGAATTGATTTAATCATGGATCAGGGAACCTTTCAGGAATGGGATACTCAGGTCCAGGCGACCGATCCCTTATTGTTTACCGATACCCAATCCTATGCCCATCGCCTTCAGGCCACACAACAAAAAACGGGAAGAATGGATGCCATGGTGATTGGGCAGGGGACCCTTTTGGGCCATGCGTTAATATTGGGAGTGTTTGATTTTGATTTTATGGGCGGGAGTATGGGGTCCGTCGTGGGAGAAAAAATTTGTCGAGCTACCGACTATGCACTTGAACAAGGCAAGCCATTTTTATTGGTGACCACCTCCGGGGGGGCGCGTATGCAGGAAGGGACCCTGTCGCTCATGCAAATGGCTAAAACCTCCGCGGCCATAGCCAAGCTTGATGAAGCCAAAATTCCATTTTTGACCTTGTTAACCGATCCCACCTTTGGAGGTGTGACCGCGAGTGTCGCCATGTTGGGTGATGTCATTTTGGCTGAACCCAAAGCCTTGATTGGGTTTGCTGGTCCCCGAGTGATCGAGCAAACGATTAAGCAGCGGTTACCGGAGGGGTTTCAGCGTGCGGAATTCTTATATGAACATGGAATGATTGATGCCATTGTATCGCGAAAGAATCTAAAAGAGACCATAGGAACCTTGTTGTTGCATCTTTCTCACCAATAGTCATCAGTCACCACATTGGAGGGTGCACTGTATCGCATGAACAATGCCTTCACGGATTCTTGTTTATGTTTCATGAACGTTCATTTCCCGATTCCCTCCCACCCTATGAGGTCAAGGCCTGAGTATCTGAGCCTTGAACAACCTAGGATACCGACATCCTATTTCCAGTTTTAATCTTCCATGGCCATTTCCTATAAGGACGCTCTTCAATCGTTATTTGCCCTTGAGCGACATGGGATTAAACTTGGGTTAGAGACTAGTACCCTCCTCCTCTCTCGTCTGGGTCATCCCGAAAAGACGTTTCAAAGTTTTCATATTGGTGGTACCAATGGAAAGGGCTCCACTTCTGCGATTTTAGCGACCATTCTTCAGGCTATGGGATATCGAGTGGGGTTATATACGTCCCCGCACCTCGTGGATTTTCGTGAACGAATTCGGGTTCAAGGTCAATGGATATCTGAAGGAAAGCTTCTTGATCTCATTGAGCATATTTTCACGGTTATCCCTTCTCATATTTCCCCGACATTTTTTGAATTTACGACTGCCTTAGCATTGAAATATTTTGCTCAGGAGCAAGTTGATGTGGCCGTTATCGAAGTAGGCATGGGGGGGCGGTTTGATGCGACGAATGTCTTGACGCCCGTAGGGGTTGCCATTACGACCATCTCATTGGATCATGAACAATATCTGGGGTCCACCATTGAACAAGTGGCAGGTGAAAAGGCCGGAATAATTAAAGCCCAGATCCCGCTTGTCATTGGCTCTCTTGATCCAATAAGCAAAAAGGTCATTACGGCAAAAGCCGCAGCTGTGGAGGCTCCCTGTAATGCCTATGGAGAAGAGTTTCGTGTCATTCTTCGAGCGGAGGATACCTTCGATTTTTATGGAATGACCAACCATTGGACTAACCTCTCCTGTTCTCTCAAAGGAGAACATCAGGTGAGAAACGCCGCTTGTGCCTTAGCGCTCCTTGAGACAATGCCCCCGTTTAATGAAGGCATTCAAGAACCTGTAGTAAAACAGGCGTTAGCCTCGGTGAGATGGGATGGGCGATTGGAGAAGGTGGGTACCCACCCTCTTCTTATTTTAGATGGAGCTCATAATCCTGAGTCAGCTATGGTGCTAGCCGTATACCTACAAGAGCAAAGGGAGCAAGGGCACTTTCAAAAGATTGTGATGATAATCGGGATGAATCAAGATAAAGACTTTCATGGGTTTTTGAAGCCACTTTCCCCATTAGCTGAAGGAATTATTTTTACGAAGATAGGTGTAAGTTCTTCAGCTTCCCCCCAGATGTTGGAGTCAAGTATCGGTGGTCAGACAGTTCCCACGTACCTGGTTCCTCATCCTCAACATGCCCTAACAATGGCCAAAGAAATAGCTGGGCCTCATGATCTTATTTGTGTGACAGGATCGTTATATTTGGTTGGTGAAGTGAAAAGCCTCCTGAATCAGACCACCTTCCAACCCGTGAGAGGATAGGGTGAAAGGCAAAGTCCTGTCTTGCCTTTACCTGCTGTTCCTCTTTGGGTTGGTGGGAGTGGACAATTCATTTTTGACCAAAGCCTTTGGACAAACGGACGTTTCTTCTCAAGAACCCAAACGGAAAACACAAGGAACTCTCTTGAATCTGACGGCGGACTATATTGAGTTTGATCAGGTGACAGAATTATATCGAGCCGTGGGATCAGTCGTATTAGTTCAAGGAACCGTTCGTCTGACTTCTGATGAAGCCACACTCCATAGACTATCAGGAAAATTGCGAGCAGTTGGTCATGTCCATCTCAGGGATCGGCGGTCGGATTTATGGAGTGAGGAATTAGAACTGAATGTGAATACCGAGGCGGGAGTTGTGACTCAGGGCAAAATGGTGGATAGGGAAACGAATACCTGGGTAAGAGGGCGGTTGTTACAGCGGTTTTCAGAGACGCATTTTCGAGGAAAAGATGGGAGTTTTACCACGTGTGATGCAGATGACGGACAGATTCCAGATTGGAGCTTTTCTTTTCAAGACATGGATATGGAGCTGGGGGACAGTGTGTATGCCAGAGGTGTGTGGCTTCGAGTGAGGGATACGCCTATTCTCCCATTGCCTACCTTTCGGTACCCCATTCCTGGTAGTCGGAAAACAGGCCTGCTATTTCCATTGATAGGCAGAGATAATGTTCTGGGATTTCAATATGTCCAGGGATTTTATTGGGCTATTAACCCAAGCCATGATATGACCATCACTGGTAAAATTCTGTCAAAACGAGGGCAAGGAGCCGATCTCGAGTATCGGTATATTCTTAACCGGATGAGTCGAGGAAATTGGTTAGTCCATACGCTCCGGGATACTGAGGTAGATCGGGTACGGGCCCAAATAACTGGCGCACATGTGCAACAGGTGAATCCAGATCTTTCTGTGCGGGTAAAGGCGAATTACGCTTCTGATCGGACCGTTCTTTCAGATCTGAGTAGTTCGGGGGTTTTTCGCGCGTTGCCCAGTCAAGAATCTATTGTTTCTGTTACCCAACGGTTGGATCATGGGAGTATATTTGCGACGGGACAGTATTTGCAGCCTCTTGATTCTGGTGGAAAAACCACGTTTCAACGGGCCCCCGAGATAGGTCACCGTTATACAAGCCCCCCATTATGGGATGATGCCATCATCCTACAAATGGATTCGACGGTGACCAATTTTTGGCGTGAAGAAGGTTTTGATGTCAGTCGCGTTGAATTTGCTCCAGGTATTTCCACCCAAGGGTTGCATGTTGGTCATGTTCTGGGATTGCGGCCG
>CAZKRH010000127.1:0-3811 GCA_964555115.1 uncultured Nitrospiraceae bacterium
GATGGCCTCTCCAAACCTTGCGAGCAAAGGCCCAAGAACCAATATAGACGCACGCATCGTTTTGACTAAGTCATACGGTGCCTCCGTAGAGGTGACCGACATCGCATTCACGAGGGCCTGGGATCCTTCTGCTTTGACCGAGAGGCCATCGTGTCTTTGCCTGGTGGGTGTGCTATTGGAGCCAGACCCGTCAATTTGCATCTCAAAGGTTTAGAAGCGTTAGGGGCTCACATTGAACTTGATCATGGGTATATTCGTGCCAAGGCGTCTCGTCTTCGAGGAGCAAGAATTTCCTTCGACATGATTACGGTAACGGGGACAGAAAATCTCATGATGGCCGCCTGTTTGGCAGAAGGTACAACGATTATTGACAATGCCGCTCAAGAACCGGAAATAGTTGACCTGGCGAAATTTTTAAATACGTGCGGGGCAAAAATCCAGGGAGCAGGTTCGGATTGCTTGACGATCGAAGGTGTTCAGAGCTTACATGGAGGGGAGCATCACGTGATCCCTGATCGGATTGAATCTGGGACCTATTTGATGGCAGGGGCTATCACTGGAGGAGATGTGCTGGTGGATCAATGTGTGCCATTCCAGTTGGTCTCTTTACTTGAGGTATTAGAGCGGTGTGGGGCTCATGTGGAACAACAAGATCATGGATTGAGGGTCACATCAGTCAATCGATTAAAAGCCTTGGATGTGGCCACTTCTCCGTTTCCAGGATTTCCAACCGATCTTCAAGCTCAGATGATGGCGTTGTTGTGCGTAGCGGATGGAACGAGTGTCATGACGGAAACAGTGTTTGAGGGAAGGTTTTTACATGTACCTGAGCTGCATCGAATGGGGGCCGAGATTCAGGTGGATGGATCTCATGCACGAATCAAAGGGGTGTCCCAAATGACCGGGGCACCCGTGATGGCTTCTGATCTTCGGGCCAGTGCAGGGCTCATTCTTGCAGGGTTAGCGGCAGAAGGGGAAACCCACGTTTCACGGATTTACCATTTGGATCGTGGATACGAGACGATTGAACTCAAACTTCAGGGATTAGGAGCATCAATCCAACGGGTCAAGGCGGTTGCATGAACGATATGAACGAAATGATCACAGTCGCCCTTTCAAAGGGGAAATTACTTGAACCAACACTCGCCCTGTTTAGAAAGTCGGGTTATCAAGGAATAGAAATTACCGAAGAAGATCGACGTCTCCAGTTTGATTGTCCTCAAGCGGGATTACGGTTTTTAATCGTCCGTCCCAGTGATGTACCCACGTACGTGGAATATGGGGCCGCTGATGTGGGGGTGGCAGGCAAAGATCTGCTCTTGGAACAGTCCACCGATGTGTATGAACCACTTGATCTTCGTATCGGTGGATGTCGAATTTCGGTTGCGGCGTTGCAAGGGCAAGGGCTTCCCAATCGCTTGTCTTCCAAGATCCGGGTGGCGACAAAATATCCGGTGATCACCGAACGATATTTTAACCAGCAAGGCACCCCCGTTGAAATCATCAAATTGTATGGGTCCATTGAATTGGCTCCTGTGGTTGGTTTGGCTGATCGAATCGTGGACCTCGTTTCAAGTGGACGGACCCTGAAAGCCAACAACTTGATGGAAACCGAAGTGATTGCCTGGTCGTCAGCCCGATTAATTGTGAACCGAGCGAGTTTAAAACTGAAACATACAGTGATCACCTCCATGATTGATCGGCTGCGAAAAAGTCGACCGGCCAAAGATGAGATGGGGGGTGGAGTATGAAAATTGTGACGATGGGAGACAGGAGCTTTACGTCGACTCTTCGATCTGTCTGCTGTCGCGCCATTCAGCAAAACCTATCGGTGGAACGGAAGGTCAAAGTCATTTTACAGGGGGTGGCCCGACAAGGAGATGTGGCGGTCTCTCGTTTCGTGAAAAAATTTGATGGACTTCGGCTTCAATCTGCCGAATTTTTAGTGCAATCTGACGAAATACAAGCGGCTCGATCAGCTCTCAGAAAAGAGGAAATTGCGGCGCTCCGCTATGCAGGTAAACGGATACGGGACTTTCACCAACGTCAACGTCAAAAGACCTGGATCTCGTCACACAACGGCGTGAAGTTAGGGCAATTAATCAATCCGTTAGATGTGGTGGGGTTGTATGTCCCTGGGGGCAAGGCCCTGTATCCCTCGACCGTGCTGATGAATGCCATACCCGCCAAAGTCGCTGGCGTCAAAAGGGTGGTGATGTGTTCGCCTACGGCGACGGGAGCTATCAATCCATGTCTCCTGGTAGCTGCACAGATTGCGGGTGTCGATGAAATCTATCGAATTGGTGGCGTCCAGGCGATTGGGGCTATGGCCTATGGCACGAAACGAATTCCTCGGGTGGATAAGATTGTTGGCCCGGGAAATATTTTTGTGGCGACTGCCAAGCGTCTGGTCTATGGCCATGTAGATATCGATATGATTGCTGGTCCGAGTGAATTGTTGGTGTTGGCTGATGATTCTGCCAATCCTCAACATGTTGCAGCCGATTTACTGTGTGAAGCAGAGCATGATGAAGAAGCCCAAGTGTATCTGGTGACACCGTCAGCGAAGCTTGCCACGAAAGTGGTTCAGGAGGTACACAAACAATTAAAGAGGCTGAGCAGAAATCATATTGTGACAAATTCAGTTAAGCGGTATGCTGTGGCGTTTGTTGTATCTGATCGGGACAAAGCCATTGAAATTTCCAATGAAATCGCTCCTGAGCATCTTTCCCTGATGTTTGAGCGGGCGTTTGATTATCTGAAGAAAATTCGACATGCTGGAGCTATTTTTATGGGACGGTATACTCCCCCGGCCGTGGCAGATTATGTCGCTGGCCCGAATCATGTGTTGCCCACGGGAGGGTCAGCGCGGTTTTTTTCTGCATTGTCTCTTGATGATTATGTCAAACGGACAAACATCGTTTCCTATACGGCAAAAGAACTTCGAAAGGCTCAGCCCTATGTGACACAATTGGCAAGGATGGAGGGGTTGGATGCTCATGCTAAATCAATTGAGAGTCGTGGGTTATGAATATTGAAAAAGATCATCGTTGGGCCAAAGTCGAACGGACAACTACCGAATCCTCCGTGCTCGTGGAATGGAGGCTTGATGGAACCGGGCAAAGCCAGATTCACACCCCAGTCCCTTTTTTGAACCATATGCTCACCTTGTTGGCCAAACACGGGATGTTTCAGTTGACCATTGAGGCCAAAGGGGACACGGAAATTGATGATCATCATACCGTAGAAGATATCGGTATCGTTTTGGGAGTGGCATTACGTGAAGCCGTAGGGGATAAGGTTGGGCTTAGACGATTTGGGTGGTCTACCGTTCCGTTAGATGAAACCTTGGCCCAGACCGTTGTTGATCTCAGTGGGCGACCCTATTTGGTGTACAACGTAGAGCTTCCACATCGAGTCATTAAATCTTTTGACCTCGGTCTATTCGAAGACTTTTTCCAAGCCTTTGTGAATCAAGGCATGTTGAATCTTCATGTCAATGTTCATTATGGACGGAATCCTCATCACATTTTAGAGGCGATCTTTAAATCGTTGGCTAAAAGTCTTGATGTGGCCACCACCCATGATGATCGTGTGTCAGGGGTGTTGTCCACCAAAGGATCTTTGTAATTCACCTCAGAGGTCATTGTTCTCAAAGGGAATGATCAGTAAAAAAAGATGATTGCCATTATTGATTATGAAATGGGAAATTTGCGAAGTGTGCAAAAAGGGTTTGAAGCCGTTGGGTATTCTGCTGTCATTACCCGAGACCCAGCGGTGATGAAACAGGCGACCCATGTGGTTCTCCCAG
>CAZKRH010000128.1:0-1914 GCA_964555115.1 uncultured Nitrospiraceae bacterium
CGCTTGAGCCCCATGATCGTATACCCTTCTTCATAGAGCATTCGTTTAATTTCCAAGACCGTCTCAATGGTCTGCCGATCATACACTCGATGGCGCCCCTGGCTTTTTCGAGGTTTCAGAAAGCTAAACTCTGATTCCCAAAATCGTAGCACTGAGGCAGGCAGCTTGGTCAACTCACTGACCTCGCCTATTTTATAAAATGTTTTATCGCCTAAACTGGTCTCCAACGTCATCCCAATCCTCCCATCTCACATAAGAGTCGTGGGGTTGTCCTCAATCCTACGAATTGACATACTTTTTAAAAAGTTGGCTCGGTCGAAAGGTCACGACGCGCCGAGGGGTAATGGCAATTTCCTCACCTGTACGTGGATTCCTTCCCTTTCGCTGTCCCTTACTGCGCACCATAAAATTTCCAAATCCTGCAATCTTTACCGGCTCACCTTTGTGAAGGACAGCCTTCATAGAATCCAATACATACTCCACCAGATCCATAGCTTCGGTTTTGGAAACCCCGACTTTTTCACAGATGTTGTTGGCAATGTCCGCTTTTCTCATGATTTCCCCTAGGCTTGAACCATAATGTACTCAACAAAGACCTTTTTACTTTAGATTTTAACAAGTTACGTTAACGGGGAGAGATAAACTTGTCAAGGAAAATACGCAGGTTTGGTTGCCATGGCTTTACCTTCTGGTCTATCGTTCGCCCTCCAATAATTTGTATTCAATACTATCTGCCAAGGCCTGCCAACTGGCCTCCATGATATTTTCAGACACCCCCACTGTTCCCCAATGTTCTTTATGGTCACACGATTCAATGAGGACCCGAACTTTGGAAGCCGTCCCATGACTACCGGCTAATACCCGAACCTTATAATCTTGTAGGGTGACCTCTTTCAGTTGCGGAAAGAACTTTTCCAATGCTTTTCGCAGGGCATGGTCGATGGCATTCACGGGTCCATCCCCCATGGCTGCCGTATGCTCTACCACATCTCCCACTTTAATTTTAATGGTCGCTTCCGTAATCGGCACTTCCTGGGCATGTCGTTTTTCAACAAGCACCCGTAAGCCCAATAGCTCAAACGAAGGTTGATGCCCACCCAAGGCTTTGCGCACCATCAACTCGAATGACCCTTCGGCACCTTCAAATTGGTAGCCGTCCCGCTCAAGATCTTTGAGTTGTCCCAGCAAGGCTTGTAGCTGAGGATGGTCTTTGGGGAAATCAAACCCAAGGGTTTTTATTTTTCTCGAGAACCCGCTCCGACCGGTATTATCAGAGAGTAACACCCTTTGCCTATTGCCCACGGCCTCAGGTTCGATATGCTCATACGTTGCTGGATTTTTCTGGACTGCATGAATGTGCACCCCACCTTTGTGAGCAAATGCGGAATCCCCGACATAGGCTTGCCGTTTATTGGGGGGAAGATTTGCCAGTTCTGAAACAAAGTTGGACACATTTCGTAATTGAGCTAATTGACCTTTGGCCAACACCGGCCGTTTCAATTTTAATTCCACATTGGCCATGATTGAACACAAATTGGCATTTCCACACCGCTCCCCGATTCCATTGATCGTGCCTTGAACTTGTCGAGCTCCCATCTGAATAGCCACTAGAGAATTGGCCACTGCCATTTCCGAATCATTATGAGCATGAATACCCAATGGAATTGAACAGGCTTTTTGCACTTGTTCCCAAATGTCACGAATTTCCCAGGGCATGGTGCCCCCATTCGTATCACACAGAATAATCCGCTCCGCTCCACCCTGGACCGCCCGTTGAATCGTTTCTAGGGCATAGGCCGCATTGGCTTTAAATCCATCAAAAAAATGTTCCGCATCGTAGAAAACACGTTTCCCCTTCCCCGTGAGATAACCAATCGAATCCGAAATAATATCCAAATTGGTTTCCAAGGAAGT
>CAZKRH010000129.1:0-3099 GCA_964555115.1 uncultured Nitrospiraceae bacterium
GTCGCGATGATAATGATGATTGATCCCTGATCTCCGAGTTTTTCACGATGAGAATATGCAATCCATGGAGTTGATGAGGGCAAGGTGTGATTGGCAAAACGGAGGAATTTGAAGAGCTCCCTGTCGTGACCTTATGGGCTGCCACGTTACCAAATGTGGAATTGGTTCCCTTCCATCTCACGTTCAATGAGGAGAATAAAGAAGGTGACCAATTAAGGGGTTGGCCGGATCAATGGACTCAAGGAGATGTTCCCCCGACGGTGATTCTGCTGGCCGATCCATTTTCTTCGCCTGTCGAGGAGCTTTTCGCGCAAATGGACCGACGGTGTCCAGGGGCACCGGCTATTGGGGGGATTGCGAGCGGAGGACAAGATGCAGGAGAAAATCGAATTATTTTCAATCGTGAGGTAGTGTATGGTGGAGTGGTGGGTGTGGCCATTTCTGGCGCTGTCTCTATACAAACCGTGGTGTCCCAGGGGTGCAAGCCTATTGGGGATCGCTATGTCGTGACCAAAGCCGAACGGAATATTGTCTATGAGTTAGGTGGCATGCCGACCTTAGAACGCCTACAAGCCACCTTGGATTTATTAGGGTCCGAGGGCGGGAGAAAAGCGGCATTAGCGCTTCAACTGGGTGTGGCCTTTAATGAACATCAGGAAAATTTTGACCGCGGTGATTTTCTCATTCGTGGGCTTATTGGAGCGGATCAGAACTCTGGAGGTGTTGCGGTATCCGATATCATCAAAGAGGGCCAAACGGTTCAATTTCATTTACGCGACGCCAATGCGGCGAGTGAGGAGTTAAATCTTCTCCTGTCCAAGAGTCGGGTGAATTTTGCGAGCGATACACCTCAAGGGGCGTTGTTATTTAGCTGTAATGGGCGGGGCCGGAACTTTTTCAATCAACCCCATCATGATATTGAAACGGTCTTGAATAAAACTGGGGAGGTGCCGGTCGCAGGGTTTTTTGCCGGTGGAGAAATTGGACCGGTGGGCGGACAAAATTTTATTCATGGGTATACCGCCAGCGTGGCGATTTTTTCTGAACCGGGGAGATCTTCTTCCTAAGAACTGTAAACAAGGGGTCAGGGAAGCCCTCAGTGCGGTGGTGGTGGCATTCACAAGGATCAATACCGAATTTGACAAAGAGAAGAATTATGAAATAAGGAGAACGTGATGTTGGAAGGCAGATGGACAGAATGGAATGTTGTAGGTCTGGTAATCTGTATGGTGCTCGGGAGTATTCTGGTCGTGCATGCTGGAGATCAGAAGGCCATGACGACGGATTCCGGCCTCCAGTACATTGATCTGAAAATGGGCGACGGTCGAGAAGCGCATGTGGGAGAAACGGCTATCGTTCATTACACGGGATGGCTCAAAGATGGAACAAAGTTTGATAGCTCGGTCGATCGCAACCAACCCTTTTCGTTCCGGTTAGGGGCGGGCAGAGTGATTAAGGGGTGGGATGAAGGTGTGGTCGGAATGAAAATTGGCTCCAAACGCAAACTGATTATTCCACCAAATTTAGGCTATGGCCCGCGTGGGGCCGGAAGAACTATTCCTCCCAATGCGACCTTAACCTTTGATGTCGAATTACTGGACCTTCGGTAAGCTCACTCGCTGATTCTCACCACCCCAATACATACTAATTTATCACGTACTCACCAAGGATACGCGTCTCCCTAATGAAGCACACCATCCTTCACGACAGGCATGTGGCACATGGGGCCAAACTGGTGGATTTTGCCGGATGGCATATGCCCATCCAATATACGGGAGTCTTGGATGAGTACCATACCGTGCGTGGCCATATGGGCATATGTGATGTGAGCCATATGGGGCGAGTCACTGTAGAGGGAGCTGGAGCGTTACCCTTTCTCCAATATCTGACCACCAATAATGTGGCCAACATTGAGGTGATGGGCTCGCAATATTCCATGGTGTGTAACACGGCTGGTGGGATTAAAGATGATATCTTTATCTATCGCCTTGGGGAGCAAGAATTTTTGGTCTGTGTGAATGCGTCCAATAAAGACAAAATGGTCTCCTGGTTCCAAGAGCATCACACACTGCAACACGGAGCATTAGCAATCCGAGATTGCACGGAAGAGATGGCACAACTGGCCTTGCAAGGTCCCAAGTCCCTTCAGTTGCTGGGTGAAGGCGTTCAGGAAAACCTGAAGGATTTAAAGCCCCGCCAATGTCTTCACACGAAAGTATTTGACATCCCACTCCTACTCACTCGAACTGGGTATACCGGTGAAATAGGATGTGAATTGTACGTCCCAACGAATCAGGCGGCGGCCTTATGGGACCGGTTGATGGAAAAAGGGGAAGCCCTTGGCCTGAAACCAACTGGCTTGGGAGCCAGAGATTTACTTCGGCTGGATATGGGATATTTTCTCTATGGGAACGATCTGACCGAAGATATTACGCCCGTAGAAGCCAATGCCGAATGGATCGTAGGATTTGCAAAAGACAATTTTATTGGAAAAGCCACGTTAGTGGAACAACGGGACCAGGGGACACTTCGAAAATGTATTGCGTTTGAATTAGTTCAAAAGGCAGTGCCTCGACAAGGCATGAGAATCTTTTCCGATTCACAAGAAATTGGTCAGGTCACGAGTGGAAATCTATCGCCCATTCTTCAAAAAGGAATTGGGTTAGGCTATGTCGTGCCGGATCATGGGTCTGTGGGAACGAACATTTTAGTCGATATTCGTGGCCGTCGTGTGCCGGCGGTGATCGTGAAACTCCCGTTTTATAAACGACAGAAGTCTGCTTGAAAGTAACCAAAAGGAGTCCTCTTGGAATTCATCATTTTTGTAAAGGGCGAAGGCGCGAAGAGCGTATGAAAGTGAGATGAGCACCAAAATCTCCCTCCCCTTTGTAAGGGGAGGCAAGGTGGGGTAGAGTCTTTATAGCCTTGGAAACCCATAAAGTTCTCAACCTTACTCCTAGCACAAGGAATACCTCCCCTCATGAAAAAACATATTTACAAAGGGAAAATTGTCGACCTTTCAGTCGAAACGGTGACTCTACCCAACGGAGCTACAGCCGAACTTGAAATCATTACCCATCCTGGTGCAGCAGCCGTTGT
>CAZKRH010000130.1:0-10689 GCA_964555115.1 uncultured Nitrospiraceae bacterium
CTGGGATAAAATCTTGGGAGGCTTGGAAGAGGGTTTGCCTGAAAGTCACGTGAACACCATTGAGCATATTCGTCAGTCGTATGCTAAAGCCGATCTGTGTATTCAAATACATCCAGCCCTTCAATTAGATGCATTTCCGAACGTTGTCGATGTCGGTCCCATAGGAGTCTCATGCGTTCAAGAACAAGCACTGGAACGACCTGGCGAATTTGAAGAGGATCGCCTGCTAGTTCTTGTAGGATTTGGGGGAGTGCCTGTGGAAAAATTTCCATTTCCTGAAATGGAAGCCATGAAGCGGTATCGGTTTGTCATCGATGGAAAGGTGCCCAGTGATTATCCAGATGTCTGGCCGATTGCAAAGTTTTCCTATACCTTTAAGGAGCTATTGAATAGGGTGGATATTCTTTTAACAAAGCCGGGATATGGGAGCTGTATTGAAAGCGTCAATAGTGGACTGCCCGTAGTCTACGTTCGCCGTTTCAACTTTGCAGATGAACTTATGCTCATTGACTATCTGCATCGGTATGGGCGGGCACAAGAAATGTCAAGAGATGACTTTTTCGCTGGAAATTGGACAGCAGCTCTAGATGCGGGATGGTCTCTCCCTCTTCCAAAAGAGAGGCCGCCTCAGAGTGGGGTAGATGAAGCTGTTGAGGCTCTCATGAATTATCTGGTCTAAAGTGTTGAAATATCTAGGTCCAAGAATTGCCATGAAAAAAACGGCTTTACATCTCTTAGGACCTGCGAGAAAATAACTTGAGCAATCTCCCATCTCATCTTCGGGCCATCTTTGAACGGGCCTCAATCGAAAAACCCTCACTATAGCTGTGCTATGCATCGAGTTTTTCTCAATCGTTCCGTCCAAATCCGACCCAAATCTTGGCGCGATATTGCTCAAGTTATTTTCTCGCAGGTCCTAAGCCGTGTGGGGAGTCAGGCCAGGGGAAAATTCCACTGAAGTAGCTTCCACATTATTTTCCAGGCGAATTCCTTGTGACAGTCGCTCTTTCCAAAAAATTCCCGTCACCACAACTGTTCGATCCATTTGAATTTGAATATCCCCCTGTGTTCGATCATGTTTTCCATACACAATGATGGAATCTGATCCGTCCCGAAGAACAAAGACAAAATCGATGAACAGCGAACTGGAATCCACATGGAGTTCGGGTTGGCTGACCACCCCCTGGATGCTGATTAATTTTTCATGAAATCGATCACGCTGATCCAGGAGCTGATGAAGGGAGACCTGTTCCGCCTGGAGAGAAGGGGGTTGTTGAATCTCCTGATAAGAAATGCATGAAAATCGACTGGGAGGGAAGAGGCCAAGAAGATTTGAATGGGGATATCCTTTTTGTTCTACAAAGAAAAAGGAATACGCGTGGTGTTTTTTAGAGGACTCTTCAAATTGAGGCCCAAAAGGATGACCTCTTTCTAGATCTGAAAAGGTTATGAGAGGACAAATGGGCAGCAATATCAGGAGGATCACAAACATATCAGGATCTCATGGTGTAAAGGGTACTCCTCGGAAAAAAGGCTCGCAAGGGGGAGTTAAAGGACCTGTCTATCAAAAGCTCAAAAAAAGGATATCGTTCATTCCTTTAAGAAGTTTTGGTAGGAAAGGTGACTTCCTTTAGCGGCTCAACCTTATCGGAGAGAATGAGAGAGGGCTATTTAAGGGGAAAAGACTGGGAAATGATTACATAATTGAATTAAATGATAATATTCTGTTATCATTTTTATTATGACACGCCAGCAACGATATCAGCATCGGCACAAGGAGGCTGGATTGTGTATTTATTGTCCTCGTAAAGCTGTGAGCCAATGGTTTTGCGCTCTTCACCTTAAAAAACGTCGGACGATGATGCGGGAGCGAAAAGGCAGTCGTCCGTGGCATCCTGGTGGGCCTGGAAGGCCTCCAATAACGAGGCGAGCCAAAGCCTAACCGAGGGACAGTCTAGCCCCAGAATTTTTTGTACTTGCCGTTAGGAGGTTGGAAAGGTGTGGAGGATAGTCAATTATTGCTCCAGGCCCTTATGTCGTGGTGTGAGCCTCAACCCATTCTGGAAAATATAGAGAAAGTATTTTGAGTGAGTCCCTTTTTTTGATATGTTCTTGATGGTGCGTGAAAGAATCATAGCAAGAGAAGGGAAGTCATGGTGTTAAAAACGTGGGGACTCTTGGTTGTGTGTTGTATGGTGTGTGGGTGTGAGGTATGGGATCAATATGCCCGACCTGATTATTCCGTGAGTCGGGCCAAAAAGTTGTGTCATCCCTTTGGAGATTGTACTCAGGGCCATTGGGTTCATGTTGGTAAATCTGAGATTGACACCATTGTTGATGTTGAGGAATGTGAAAATAATTTGGAACAGCAATATGGGAAGTGGGGATCCCAGACGGTGGGGAGGGGTTTGGAAATTGAAGAATGTATGAAATCCAAAGGTTTTGCCTTAAGTCGGTAACACGATTGGGCAACCTCCTTGGATTGTGTATGAATACCCCATGCGTGAGGTGCCTTGCCTCCACTCCTGTGCAGTGAGTCTTTTCCCTTAACGTATTCATTGATTAAAAAATATTGAGAAATATATTTTCTGGTGCTTGATGTGGTGATTCGTGTTGTGTCCTTTCCTTTCCCTTGTTTCATCCCAAGATAATGTCGTGCAGAGTCGTGGACAAGAAAATTTCCTGAAGGGTTTTTGATGTTTGAGAGTCGTCATTACATTCAACAATTCAAGGATCAATTTCAATTGCCCAATGATTATGTGGTAGCCGAGAAATTGGGGATTACGCAACCGGAAGCCAATCTTATTCGACGGGGTCGAAAAGTCCCCAATCCAGAGCTCTGCATTCGCATGGGCAAGTTATTGGGACACAATCCCGCAGAATTGTTATTGGTGGCCCAGCAAGATAAAGCCTCATCCGGAGCGAAACCCTATTGGGTGCAGGCGCTGGCGGCTACTAGGACGATGGTCGCTGTCCCTCAGTCACCTCGTTATATTCCGCGAAAAATTGATGCGCTTGGGCAAGAACTTCGGCAGATGGCGTCGCAAAGTTTGTGCTTTGAAGGAAGCCAAGCTCAAACAGAAGCTATTCGGTTGATGGAATCCGTGGAACATTCCGTTGACTCGATCATGGAACGATGGCATGTGTGGAGAAAAGGAGAATCGTTGTACCCCAATTACCTCATCTCCAATCAACAGGCCATTCGTCGCAGGGTTGCCATACGACGGTTATTGGTACTCAGGAAGGAGGAGCTGAGAACGGCCTCTCAAAAACAAGACGCTATCCAGGTGATGAATGATCAATATGAGATAGGCATCAAGGTCTTTTTTGCCTTTCGAGAGGATTTAAGTCAATGTTTGACTTTTCAACGGTTGGTAGAAGATTGTAAACTTCGCGGGAACAGCGAGGAGTTAAATGTGGCTTTATTTGATAGGGAAATGTTGATTTTTTCACGGTCCTACGGCCAAGTGCCACTTGGAGAACACGGACAGATTTCACCGATTACTCGTATTCAGCAATTGCAGATTACTTGGAAACCCAAAGATCTTCATGCCCTCAATCCCGCTCCCTTGTTTGATATGACCCGATACGTTTTCCCGTATACGGGACGAAAATCCTTCCAATCTCACCTCACCCGGATGAAATCTAAGGCTTCCCACCTAGTATCGACTGGATAATTCACCTTCACATTCGTCACAATACCTGGATCATGATTCATCTTGATTATTATCAAACCTTAGGTGTGTCTCCTTCTGCGACCGATGAGGAGATCAAAAAATCCTATCGGAAGCTGGCGCTCAAGTATCATCCCGATCGAAATAAAGGGGATGCCAAAGCCGAAGTCAAAATTCGAGAGCTGAATGCGGCGTATGAAATCTTAGGTGATCCCGAAACGAGGAAATCCTATGAACAGTTACGATTTGGAGGGTTTGGCAAAAAAGACGATGGTTTTGTTGACAGCGAACCAGAGGAAGGGCCTGATCCGCGTGTCATTTTGCAGGGGATGGAAAAGAAACTGTGGGATGAAGCTAGAAAAGAATTATTTGCGATATTTATCAAGAATATTGAAGGAGTAAAGGCCGAATTAGCAGAAATCAGAGAACGAACCGTGGCTCTTCAAGGATATGATACTTATCTAGAGGAAGTGGTGCAGGCACGGGGGAAAGAGGTGGTCCCAAATCTGGTGAATGCGAAAATGGAAGAGCGGAAACAACAGTTGCTGGATGTGGCCTTGCAAATGATGCTCTCTCAAGGGGTTGGAGAATTAGGCGGAAAACAAGGAACCGATTGGGTCGAAACACAATTAGAGAAGGCCTATCAGCAAGGGCGGTTGGATGCCTATGCTGAGGCATGTGAATTGTTATATGTCAGACGATAACCGGGCGTGGCGGTGCGACATGAATGTAGGGCCTGTTGAATATTTCATGCCCAGCTCCAATAAGTGCGCCAGGGAAGGCGCCCAACATCAGTGAGAGGGAATGGTCAAAAAAGTCCATCCAGCAAGGCCGCAGCCCTTTTGACGCGCGGAGCATACTCTCCAGTACGTGAGCACGGCAAAAGGGCGAGAACGCCGCTGGTGGCTTTTTTCAACATTCCCATGTAAGAAAAAATAAAAAAGATCATTCCTGGTTGTCGCCTGGTTTACGGAACTACAAGACTCCCACTTTCCCGTCAATTAGAGAAATGGTACCCGCTAGATACATATACGAGCCTTCCACCATGGGTACCAACAGTCTTCCCTCCCAAAATCCGCTCTAGTTCAGCCCTAAATTCACTGTCAATAATAAAACCGTATCTGGGCTTGGGTTTTCCTGAGATGTGGCCCTGATAGAGCTGTGAATAGAGGATTTTATTAACAGGGAGATGTTGAAAAAGGGGATAACCCCTAGAGGGCATTGCCAGTGATTCAATTCGAAGATCCTCAAATAAAACGACTCTCTCAAAATTAAAGAAAATCCACTAGATTGAATAACCCACCCCAACGACCCACTACATTTTGTGTCCAAAACTTTTCGTCTACCATGCCTAAATAGGAGGCAATTTGTGTTATGAACTGGCCCAGGACACATTTTCGTGAAAAAACTTGATCTACACACAACTTTATCCACAGTTTTTGTGGACGGGATTTTTTTAGCCTGGTCTCGATTTTGCCAGATTGTCAAAACCCCTATATTTAGAACCATATGGTCCTGAAAAATAGTAGTGGGGGATAGGGGAAGGAGCTTTTTGAAGCAAAAATTAGAAAAGTCTAGGTTTTGAAAGGAGGAACCACCTTGGCAAGGAGAGAAAGTTTACTTCTTCCCCCATTTGTGTTGTGACCTACCATTCTAAGATAGAGGCTTGAAGAACAGGGAAGGGGTTCCTTGAATTGATATATAGAATGGGGAAGCCTGATGAGTGTTGTGACCGGTTACCTACGGCAGAACTTGGACGTGCATATGGAGGACAGGTCAAGGGGCGACTATTCGAAAGAGGTTGCTGTAGTCGTCCGTCCACAAGATTTCTTTGAGCTTGAGCGTTGACCATGGCTCAATCCGGCTGTAGACAAAGGGGTCTTTGAGAAACGTCTCGTTGCTTGTCACCAGGACCCAATCACTATAGGAAGTCCCTCGCTGTTGCACACCCGCATCTTTGATCCACACTGCCCGCTTGCCTAATTCTTTAGCTAAGGTTCGGACGACAGGGCTAAAATCCAGGTGAAGGTTTGAGATGTGTAGGGCGAGGATCCCGCCTGGTTGCAAATGTTCCCAGTACAGAGCGAAGGCTTCCCTCGTCAGGAGGTGCATCGGAATGCTGTCACCACTGAAGGCATCCACGGCTAATATGTCGAACAGCTGTCGATCATCGTTCATCAATTCTCGCTCGAGAGAAATTCGTCCGTCTCCGATCACAACCTGCTGAACTCCCTTTCCGTCTTGGAGATACGTGAAGTACTCCTTCGCTATCCGGTCCACCTCAGGATTGATTTCGTAAAAGCGATACGTATCGCCAGGCCGGGAGTACGTCGCGATCGTTCCAACTCCCAGCCCGATGCCCCCGACGTGCAGACTCCCTTGCTGTGTGCTGTCCTCTAGAATGTTTGACCCAAGTTGTTTCGGATGACGTCTGATGGCCAAGCTAATTCCACTGTGGGGCCCGTAATAGAGTCGAGGGTAGGCACGCTGCAAAGGAGTAAGGAACTGCTCACCATGAGTGATGCGACCGTGATAGAGGGAACGGGTGGCCCATTTCGTCCCGATGTCCGTCTCATTCACCCGCAGGACACCATAGAAGTTACGCGTGGTCAGGATGCTGCTTTTTTCCTGCTGGAGAATATGGAGACTCAAAAAACCTGCCAGTGCGCCAATGCATCCAGCCCAGACAATCTTTCCGTACAACAGCACGAGTGGGGATGGAGTCGGTTCCATTTTCCGGAACAGGCAGAACCCAAATAAAGCCACGGTGGCCACCAGGGCACCATGAAATTCCCAATAGCCTTTAAAGAGAACGGGCGCAATGAGGTTAACGAACACCCCACCCAAGGCGCCGCCCAGCGCAACGATGAGGTAGAAGGAGGTGAGATATGTAGCAGAGGGTTTCAGGCGAACGAGTTCGCCATGGCACGTCATGCAGCAGGCAAAGAGGGCGGCCGAATAGATAAAAATCTGGAGATACAAATTCATCTCCACATCGGCATCATAATCTTGGTGCAGCAGGTAGACCACTGCAGAGAGAGAAATGAGAAGCACGGGCCCCCAGACCCGTCGGTTGTACCATCGTGGGTGATCGAAACATAGAATGAAGGAAATGAGGTACAGGCTGAGCGGGAGGATCCATAGAAAGGGGATGGCCGCGATATCTCGACAGATCTGATTCGTACTTGCGAGGAGGACAATTGATCCGCAGGCGGCGAGGGCAAGTGTTAGGAGTCTCTCGGGTAGACGCCGCGAATTACCTTCTCGGTCCGTAGGATTCTCAGTGGAACCGGGCTGCGTGGCGAGTCGGAAAAGCGGGATAGCACCCCAGGCACAAATGATCGCGTACAGCCCATACCCGGCGGACCACAGGAGGGTCTGCGCATCCAACCCCAGTAACGGTTCTACGAAAAAAGGATAGGAGACCAGCCCCAAGAGAGAGCCCAAATTGGATAAGGCATACAACCGGTAGGGGGACTTGGTGGGATGGACTCGGTTAAACCAATGTTGCAGGAGAGGGCCTGAAGCTGAGAGCACGAGAAAAGGCGCCCCGATGGTCACCAAGAGAAGGAGAACGATCGCCAGCATCGGATTCTCGTGGCCATCCGGCTTCCAGGCTTCCTCTGGGGTGATCGGAAGAAAGATCAAGGAACATACCACCAGGGTCAGGTGAACGAGTACCTGGTATCGAGGGGAGAGATGGCTTGCAAGAAGATGCGCGTAGGCATACCCACCGAGAAGGAAGACCTGGAAGAACAGCATACACGTGGTCCAGACTGCTGGTGTACCTCCGAACCAGGGAAGGAAATACCGAGCGATGATTGGCTCAACTTGAAACAACAGAAAGGCACTAAGAAAAATGGTCACGGCATAGGGAATCACGGAGAGCGAGATCGCAGAAGTAGGCCCCTGCGGCGACTGAGCATTCGACCAGGGTAATGCTCTGTTGCCCTTAGTGGTACGAGATGCCATGTGTGTCCTGGCCCTTGTTGGTGTACGGGAAGTCGTCAGAGAAATTGAGACTTACGATGTCAAAATATATGGTGAGCTTCTGGTTTTTCAAGTAATGGTGGGTTGACTGTTTGGGAAATGATGGTTCGTACAGAGAATGCGAAGGAAGTTATGGGGCTTTCAACTCCTTTCCGTACACTAGCATGTCAGACCCGTCGTCGAGGTAATTCGCGATGCGACCGACCTCCGAAAAATCTTGAGATACGTAGAAGGCACGGGCATTGGCGAAGTTCATGTGAGCGTACGTCTCCACCAACAACTTTCGATACCCATGATCGAGGGCAATCGACTCAACGGCTTTCAGTAAGGCACGACCGTGCCCCTGTCGCTGAAAATTGGGTTCGACAGCGAACCATGACAGCCAGACATTCTGCTCGGGACCCCAGAGATAGTGGTGTAGGCCGACAAGTCCAAAGATGGTGTCGTCTGATCGGCAGACCAAATAGGTCCTGCCGTCATCAATCCCATTGCTCCTGCATTGGAAATGATACGCCATCGTTTTTCTCGCCCATGTGGCTTCGGTTGGGTTCATGGCGCGAGTGATCAAGTCAACTGCCGCCTCCACATCCTGTTCGGTCATCTTCTCAATAGGGTACGGTTTGTCGGTCATGTATGTTGTCCCTTACGATTGAAATTCTTTGAGAATGTTCAGATGGTTAGAGAGACCAGCAGCTTGCTGGTAACTAATTGGCAGAGGAAGCGGGACTCGAAGTCACAGGCAATCAGCATTAGCTGTTCTCGCTAGGGGGGCATACTCCCCACCCCATGAAGGGGGAACACCCCCTTCAAAACCCCTGTTCGAATCCCATTATGAATGGACCTTGTGCTATTGGCACTTCTCATGGTTTCGCGAAATGTTAGCTACTGGCGGTGGATGGAGTCAGGTACAGCATATTCTCTGTTGTCCAGAAATCCCACACATCAGACCGCTTGTTAGTCCGTGACTCACCGGATCGCGGCAAGCCAGTGATCGTATTTCTTTGGATTCCGTCTTTAACAAGGAATATACAGGAAATTTACTACTTTTGAACATTGGAATTTGAGGCTCCAACCTCACCAATTCCTCTGTTTTCCAGGAGATTATTACGTGTCATTCCTAGATGGAATCTTCAAGAACAGGGAATTGGGCCACTTGAAAATATGGTGTTAGGAGGCCAGATAAGTTTTTTGACCATACGAGATCCAAACTTCCGACACCACTGACGAACGGTTTCATACGTGACGGGGATGCCTCGTTCGGCCAACAACTCTTCCACCTCACGGAAACTGGGGCAGAATCGATGGTAGAGCCAAACGGCATGACTAATAATTTCGGAAGGAAAGCGATGGCGTTGGTAGCTGGGTGTTTTGATTTTCATCACACCAGTCTGCCAAAAGCGAGTTAAATTGACAATACCGGCGTAGCACGTCCTGACCCCATTTGCTCCTCGAAATATGGAAGTTTTCCTCAATTTTTGATGATCAAGCTTATGGCGTTCCTGTGTTGACCCGTCTTGCTGATGAGCCATTTTGGGCTTGCATTGGAGTACCTAATTAACTATCCTAGCCTACTTGTAATGGCTAAAAAAGGTTTCACCTTACTACATCCCCACCTCAAAACAGTTTTAAAGACCCTTAACGACACGTTTGGCGTTTTTTCCTTTCGGATGCCAAGGGATGAGAGACGGGGATTCAATGTTCAAATTTTCACGGATACAGGTAAACGGAGAAATGAAACCCATAGAGGTGCAGACATACGCGAAGGTCGACAGATGAAGGCGAGCAGAAGACCGGCAACACCCCCCAATATTCCCCCCCTCACAAACGATACGCAATTACCAACAGAAAATTTGGCCATACGCTTGGCTACGCGGGCCCTTTTGAAGTTGCAGCATGAAGAGGGCTATTGGCACTTTGATCTGGAATCAGATCCAGGAATGACAGCCGATTATATCCTTATGATGCACTTCATGGATGAGATTGATACGGAACTCCAGGTAAAAATGGTCATTTACCTCCGTGAACACCAATCTTCAGATGGAGGTTGGCCTCTTTACTATGGTGGGCCTTCTAATCTCAGTTGTGCAGTGAAAACCTATTACGCCCTCAAACTTGCTGGGGACCATCCTGATCTTCCACATATGAAAAAAGCACGTGAGATGATTCTTTCCAAGGGTGGAGCGGCCAATTCAAGCGTTTTTGTCAAAATCGCACTTGCCTTATTTCAACAAATTTCCTGGAGAGGGGTTCCTTTTCTCCCCGTCGAAATGATGCTGCTCCCACGTTGGTTCCCATTCCATATTCAAAAGGTTTCCTATTGGACGCGCACGGTGATGGTTCCTCTTTGTATCTTGTGTACGCTGAAACCTCATGCAAAAAATCCTCGTGAAATAGGTATTGCCGAACTGTTTGTGAACCCATCTGATCAGGTGAAGACCTGCCAGATTGTTCGTTCACCTCTGAATCGACTATTTCTGGCTCTGGATTGGGTTGGAAAACGGTTGGAATGTTTCATCCCAGGGTGGATACGGCAACGCGCGCTGAAGGAAGCCGAACGTTGGATAGTGGAACGTTTAAATGGAACTGGGGGATTGGGCGCGATCCTCCCTGCAATGATCAATGCCTATGAGGTATTGGATTGCCTGGAATATCCATCGGATCATCCTCATAGAATGACGGCCAAACAGGCTTTGGAAGGGTTGTTAGTTGTTGGGGATCGGTCGGCTTGGTGCCAGACATGTCTTTCGCCTGTCTGGGATACTGCCCTATCATGCCTCGCTCTGCAAGAGGTGAATACCCGGGAGAGTTTCCCCGAGGTGACGGACGCACTGTGTTGGTTACAACATAAACAGCTTCTTGATGACCCTGGTGATTGGCGCGAGTATCGCCCTCACCTCCAAGGTGGTGGGTGGGCTTTTGAATTTCAAAATAATTACTATCCTGATCTTGATGACACCGCAGCGGTTGCGTTTGCCATGTATCAGGCAAAGGATCCCTGTTTTCAGAATTCAATCCAGCGTGCGGC
>CAZKRH010000131.1:0-20396 GCA_964555115.1 uncultured Nitrospiraceae bacterium
TCTTTCATTCTTTCTCTCTCATTCTCTTCCATTCTCTTTCATTCTCTTTCATCTTTTTCATTCTCTTTCATTCCCTAATCTCTTGGCATGTCATGCCGATTTTGCGAGACTTCAACCTGAGGGCAAGATGCCCTATCTCCCAATGGTTATCTTTTTTTCATAAGTAAGAGCGGAAATTTTTCCCATCATTTTCAAATAGACTTCCCTCCTTTTCCTTTATTTAACAGGTGAATAAAACCTATCTGACCTTCTGAATTTTATTCATGAGGTCTGTCAGGCCATACCCATATAACGTTATACGTGCAACTGGGAGAAACATCCCTTTCTTTTGGTATATTTCGTGCTCGTTTAGAATCAAGGGTTTATTTAGGTATGAAGCTATCCTCTATTTTAGGGATTCTTTTTTGGCTTCTTCTAGAGTGTAGGCGTTATTCCCGGTTGTTTGCAGTCGAGCCAACCTTGGGAAACCATGGGCATAAAAAGGGCAGTAAATTTTCTCTAGACATCAGAGGGGGAATTCTCCTTTAAGCCCATCAACCATTAAGGGTTTTTGTTCCCTCCCTTCTCTTGACTTGGTCAGAGCTGGACAGCTAATGTATGCAACCTTTGGCCTAGGTCTCATGATCTCATAGGTCCAAATTGCATTTTGGCACTAGAACCATGCCTGAAAAAGGTCATGCACAACTTATTGCGAAAATCATCAAAGAAATCAATGATTTTGGTAGTATACCCTTTTCTCGATTCATGGAATTGGTCTTATACGATCACGAGTATGGGTATTACATGATAGAAAAAATTCCCTCATCAGTGAATGGGCCTAGGTCTCGGATTGGATGGCAAGGTGACTTTTTTACGGCTCCGCAGGTTTCTTCCCTCTTATCGAGAGCTCTCGTCCGGCAGGTTCAGGAAATTGATGAATTTCTTGGCTCACCACGAGGTTTTTGTGTTGTGGAGATGGGAGGTGGGGAGGGGAACCTTGCACGAGAATTTCTCCTTGAATGTTCCCGCCAGGCTCCACATTTTTTTCAGCGGTTGACGTATATTTTGGTTGATCGAAGTCCTATGATGATTCAAGAGCAACAACGGAATCTGGCTTCGCTTATTGAAGGTGGAGCCAACATTTCTTGGCGTGCTTCACTTGATGAGTTCTCCCAGGGAGAAATATCTGGTGTCGTATTATCCAATGAACTGATTGATGCCTTTCCCGTTCATCGGGTCCAGATGAAAAATGGAGAATTACAAGAATTCTATGTGAGTGTTGAAGCGGGAAGGTTTATTGAGCGGCTTGGATCTGCTTCCACCCCAGAACTGCCTCAATATTTTCATGCCTTAGGGATGCAACTGTCTGAAGACATGACCACGGAAATCAATTTAGGGGCCCTGCAATGGGTAAAAGATGTCAGCCGGATTGTACAACAAGGTGTGGTGATCACCATTGATTATGGTCATACCGCCCAGGACTTTTATTCTTCAGAGCGAAGCACGGGAACCTTGATGTGCTATGTCAATCATTCGGTGAATACGAATCCCTATGAGTCCATCGGACTTCAGGATATGACCGCTCATGTTGATTTCACGAGTCTGGCCCTGACTGGCCAACAGGTGGGGTTGTCGGTAACAGGGTTTACTGACTTGATGCATTTTTTTATGGGGCTGGGGATTGAAGAAATGGTAGGGACCCAAGGTCCGAAGTCACCCGATGTTCAAGCCGCCATGCATTTGTTGAAACCTCATGGCATGGGGCGGACCTTTAAGATTTTATTTCAGCATAAAAGTGACTCCATCCCACAATTGTCTGGGTTGAGACATCAGGCATTCTTTCATGATGCGCTCTTTGCGGGAGTCAAGGCCGGAAATTGTTAGAAACCGAATTGGGGGATGATTCCCCTCTAATAAAGGATATGACGAATGGGCAACGAAGCCGTTCCACTTAACTACATTCCGATCGCCATCTTTGCGGTGATCGGTGCCATTTTTGGTGGGGTGTCCTTAATTGCGGGGTATTTTGTTCGTCCCAGCCATCCCTACCGAGCGAAATTGTTGCCGTATGAAAGTGGAAGTCCACTGTTTAGTGATGCGCGAGTGCAATTTCCGATGCGGTATTACGTGATCGCGATGCTCTTTGTCATTTTTGATATTGAAATTGTGTTCTTATTCCCCTGGGCGGTCGTTTTTAACAAGCTGGGCATATTGGGTCTTGTGGAAATGGGTGTCTTTATTGCGATTTTAGTGGTGGGATTTTGGTATGTCTGGAAAAAGGGAGCCCTAGAGTGGGATTAGTTGTGTGAGCCTAGAGAGCCACTCGAATTGGGTGTGAAGGAGCGATAATCATGGGAATGCTCGAACGGCAATTTGATGCCAATATTGTCACCACGAATCTGGATTATTTAGTGAGTTGGTGCCGAAAGTCCGCGTTATGGCCTATGACCTTTGGATTGGCCTGTTGTGCCATTGAAATGATTGCTTCGGCGTCGGCTCGATATGATATTGATCGATTTGGGGCTGGCGTCTTTCGGGCTTCCCCTCGTCAATCAGATCTGATGATTGTGGCGGGCACCGTGTGTCGAAAGATGGCCCCGGTGATTCGTCGCATCTATGATCAAATGGCAGAACCGCGCTATGTCATTTCTATGGGGTCCTGTGCCACCTCGGGTAACCACTATAACAGTTACAGTGTGGTCCAAGGGGTTGACCAGATTGTTCCTGTCGATGTGTATATCGCAGGATGTCCTCCGCGCCCCGAGGCCTTGCTGGACGGGATCATTAAACTGCAAGAAAAAATTCAAAAAGAAAAAGTGTTTGTGAAATAAAGCCCATTCGTTGTCGTGGATATTATGTTCCGATGTTCCACTCCTGTTGAGTAACCAGCGGACGATATATGCATCCAGTCCTTGAAACACTGCAGTCAGAATTCCCCACGGCCGTGCTTGTCGCCACGGAAGATGAACAGCGAGGGGATTTGTCGATTCAAATTTCTGCTGATCAGTGGTTACTGATTGCCACGTTCCTGCACGATGATCCCCGCCTCGCCTTTGATCATATTACAGATATTTGTTCTGCAGATTACCCCGATGATACTCAACGATTTGAGGTGATCTATCATTTCTTATCGCTCGCTCATGGACACCGCATTCGTGTGAAAGCACGAGTCACCGAAGAGGACCCGACCATAGCCTCTATTTGCGGCATTTGGAAAGGGGCCAATTTTGTGGAACGGGAAGTCTATGACCTGATGGGTATTCAGTTTTCCGGTCATCCCGATCTCCGCCGAATTCTCATGCCCGAAGACTATGATGAAGGACATCCCCTTCGGAAAGATTTCCCTGCCGAAGGCAAAGGGTGGAGGAGCCAATTTGATTTTATTCCCAAACTCGATGAACCCGAAACGGAATGGTCCGAAGACGAAATTTCGGATAGTGAACGACATCAATTCATGGCTGGGGATACAGAAGAGTCAGGGAAGCGCACGACCGAAATGTTGTTGAATATGGGTCCTCAGCATCCTAGTACGCATGGGGTGTTGCGGATCGTGCTCGAACTCGATGGAGAGCGCGTGTCCAAGGCTATTCCCGATTTGGGGTATTTGCATCGTGGAGTCGAGAAGTTAGCGGAAGGGCTTCATTATATGCAGATTCTGCCCCATACCGATCGATTAGATTACACCTGTGCCATGACGAATAATTATGCCTTTGTGCGAGCGGTTGAGAAATTAGTGGGAACGTCCGTTCCTGAACGTGCGGAATATGTCCGAACGATTGTCGCGGAGATGCAGCGTATTGTTGGACATTTGTTTTGGCTCGGGACGCAGGCCTTGGACATTGGGGCCATGACGGTGTTCTTCTGGACGTTCAGGGAACGTGAAGTATTACTGGATATGTTTGAGAAGTTGTGTGGGGCTCGGTTGACTGTCAACTATTATCGAATTGGTGGAGTCAGTGGTGATCTCACCCCGGAACTGATTGATGAACTCCGAACCTTTTTGAAAACCTTCCCTGATCGTATTCAAGAATATGATGTGTTGCTTAAAACGAATCGCATTTGGGTGGCGCGAACCAAGGGTGTGGCGGTCATTTCGGCGGAAGATGCGATTAACTTCGGTTTAACCGGTCCAGTCTTGAGAGGCTCAGGGGTTTCGTATGATATTCGAAAACTCGAGCCGTATGGCGTGTACGACAGAGTGGATTGGGAAGTACCCCTCGGCAAAGATGGGGATACCTATGATCGGTATTGGATTCGCATGGAGGAAATGCGCCAAAGTTCACGAATCATTGTGCAATGTTTAGATCAAATGCCGGACGGGCCTATCCTGGGGGAAGATGCGCAAGTCATTCCCCCTCCCAAAGAAAAAGTGATGCGGGATATGGAAAGTCTCATTCACCATTTCATTATCTTCACCCAAGGGTTTAAGCCACCTAAGGGGGAGACCTATTGTGCGACGGAAGTGCCAAAGGGGGAGCTGGGCTTTTTCTTTATTAGTGACGGGGGGCCTCGCCCGTATCGCATGAAAATTCGTTCGCCGTCATTCGTACATATGGGCGCGTTTGACCATATGGCTCGTGGATATTTGATTTCAGATATTGTCACAATTTTTGGAACCTACGATATTGTGATGGGAGAATGTGATCGGTAACCCTATTGCGTGAAAAGTAAAACGGAAAGCGTCTAGCAGGACATGGAATACTTGTCCTTCATGCTGTTCGCTTGATGACATGATGGTGAGGTAGACGTGTTATTCGAGAAACATCAATCCTACATTGAGGATCTTCTTGGTCGGTATCCGACCAAACGGTCAGCCATGCTACCCTTGCTCAACCTGGCTCAAAAGGAGGAAGGGTATGTGAGTGAGGGAGCGATGAAGGAAATTGCGAGCATTCTGGATTTGACACCTCCACAGGTATACGAAACGGCCACGTTTTATACCATGCTGAATTTAAAGCCAATTGGAACATTTCATGTCCAGGTGTGTAAGTCCTTGATGTGTGCCTTGGTCCGAGCGGATGATTTGTTAGCCTGGCTGCAAAAACATTTAGGCATTGGAATGGGGCAGACCACCTCTGATGGTGTCTTTACGTTGAGTGCTGTCGAATGTCTGGGATCATGTGGGACCGGTCCCATGATGCAAGTCAACGACGAATATTATGAAAAACTGACAGAGGAAAAGGTCGGAAAAATTCTAGAAGATTTGAAAAATACTGGTGATTGCTCGCTCAAGAGTGGGCCGTTTTTATTTCCCGAGCCAGCACGTTAAATGGGTGAGATCTTTCTAACGATTATGGTGTAGTGATGCCCCAACACGAACTCATTCTTCTGAAAAATATGATGCAACCAGGGTATTCCGGGTCGCTGCAAGATTACCAAGCCGCGGGTGGATATCAGGCCCTTCAAAAAGTATTGGCCGGCATGCCGCCAGAAGACATCATTAATATGGTGAAACAGTCGGGTCTTCGAGGCCGTGGTGGAGCAGGTTTTCCAACAGGAGTGAAGTGGAGTTTCATCCCGAAAGATCACCCTGGTCCACGATACCTTTGTTGCAATGCTGATGAAAGTGAACCGGGGACATTTAAAGATCGACAATTGATGGAACGGGATCCTCACCAAATGCTGGAAGGGATGGCGATTACCTGTTATACGATTAAGGCAGAAACGGCCTACATTTATATTCGCGGGGAATTTCGATTAGGAGCCCAAATATTGGAACAGGCCATTGCCGAAGCCAAAGAGGCGGGATTTCTTGGTGCGAATATTTTGGGAAGTGGCACTACCATTAATATCTATGTGCATGCGGGAGCTGGGGCGTATATTTGTGGAGAAGAAACCGCGTTGTTGGAATCATTGGAAGGGAAGCGGGGCCTGCCGAGAATTAAACCGCCTTTTCCAGCTACACATGGTCTCTACCAAAAACCCACGGTGGTGAATAATGTGGAAACCTTGGCTAATATTCCCCATATCATCAATAACGGTGCAGAGTGGTTTGCGAATATTGGGTCTCCCCCAAAAAGTAGTGGAACCCGGGTATTTTGTTTGAGTGGCCATGTGAAAAACCCAGGGAATTATGAAGTGCCGATGGGGATCACCTTTCGGGAACTCATTTATGAACATGCAGGAGGGATGCGGTCAGAGAAACCTCTGAAAGCCTTTATTCCAGGAGGAGCCTCGGCTTCTTTTCTCACACCCGATCATTTAGAGGTCAAACTCGACTTTGAATCCGTTGCGATGGCAGGGTCGATGTTAGGATCCGGTGGCGTGACCGTCATGGAAGAAGGCACCAGCATGGTGTGGGCAGCTCTTCGTCTGATGGAATTTTTCTATCATGAATCGTGTGGAAAATGTACGCCCTGTCGGGAAGGCAGTTCCTGGTTAGTCCAAATTCTTCACAGAATTTGGGAACGTCAGGGGCGAGCTGAAGACCTTCAAACGTTGACCGAGCTTTGTCAAAATATTGTTGGGCGGACGGTCTGTGCTTTTGGGGATGCAGAGGTTGCTCCCATTATGGGGACGTTGCAATATTGGCGTCCGGAATATGAAGAACTCATTCGAGAAGCCGAGGCCAAGAGGCCGGTCAGTAAAGATATTCCTGTATTAACAATATAAGAGCTGGATGAGTATGCCCACTGAATCTCCTGCTGATCACGTCAACGTCACGATCGACGGTATTTCTACTTCGGTGCCAAAAGGAACCTTGGTGATTGAAGCCGCCAGACAGGTGGGGGTGATGATTCCCCATTTTTGTTATCACCCTAAATTAACACCGGATGCAAATTGTCGCATGTGTTTGGTAGAAATAGAAAAAATCCCACGTTTACAAACGTCGTGTAGTACACAAGTGACGGATGGTATGGTGGTGAAGTCGTCGGTCCCCAATGTGGCTCAGGCCAGAAAATCCGTCCTCGAATTTATCTTGGCGAACCACCCCCTTGATTGCCCGGTGTGTGATCAAGGCGGGCGATGTGATTTGCAAGATTTTTCTCATGAATATACGCCTACCACGAGTCGGTTCCAGGATCTGAAGCGGATCTTTCCCAAAGAATTTTTTAGCCCGCTCATTGAAACGCAGATGAATCGTTGTGTGCAGTGTCTACGCTGCGTCCGATACTGCGATCAAGTGATGGATGTTCAAGCCTTGGCTCCATCAGGACGGGGAACGATGACCGAGATCAAACATTTCGGCGCCCATGAACTTGATTGTGAATTTTGTGGGGGATGTATCCAGATTTGTCCCGTGGGAGCTATCACGAGTCGACTCTCGATGTATGATTTTCGTCCCTGGATGTTAAAACGGGCTGATACCATTTGTACCTATTGTGGGGATGGATGCCAGATTACGATTCAAACAAAAGATGATGAATTGATTGAAGTCAATTCTACCCATGGGGCCGGACGGAATAATGGAGACCTCTGCGCGCGTGGGTATTTTGGGTATCATGCGACGGATCATCCTGATCGATTACAACATCCGCTCATTCGTCAAAAAGATGGAACCTTTGTGGAGGCAACATGGGAGGAAGCCTTAGAATTGGTGGCACAACGGCTCTCCGAAATAAAGGTGTCGCATGGTCCTCAGTCCATCGGAGGCTTGATCACTTCCCGGTGTACCAATGAAGAACTGTATCTCTTTCAAAAATTTATGCGCATGGTGATAGGGAGTAACCATATTGATTCAAGCGCTCGATATGGACATATCAATGCGGTGAAACCGTTGAGGCGGGTGCAAGGGACTTCTCGATGGGCTGTCACCTTTGAAGATATTGTGGCTGCCGATGTGCTTTTGTTGATTGGCACCAACATTACAGAAACGAATCCCATTACTGGCTTGAAAGTGAAACAAGCGGTGAAACAAGGTGGCGCATCTCTTATTACGCTCGAATCTCTCCTGCCATCCAGAGGAACCATTAGCAATATTGCGACGTTAGCCTCCCAACATTTTTCTTTGGTGCCAGGGCATTTTGGACAGGCGGTGATCGGTCTTATTAAAGCGGTATTGGAACATGAGTTGGTGGATCACAACTTGCTCGCGGATTCACCGTCGTTTGTGCAAACCATTAAGGATGCGGTTGCTCGGATTACGTGGGATGAAATTCAATCCAGTTGTGGGCATTCCCAGGATGCCTTTCTTCGGGCCGCGCAAACCTGGAGTCGTGCAACACGTGGTGTGGTGCTGGTGGGGCAAGGGGTGTTGCGTGCCTCCAAAGGTTCAGAAGTGATGACCAATGTGTTAGATCTTTTGATATTGACCGGACATCTTGGACGGCCAGGCAGTGGAATTGGGCCTTTAGCGGAAGAAAATAATGACCAGGGTGCAGTGGAAATGGGGGCCATGGCGGAGTATCTTCCTGGTCCGGTGGACTATCAAGATGAAACGGGGCGCGAACGGGTTACCCAAGCATGGCAAGGGACTCTTCCAGCGCATCAAGAATCAAACCTCTTTTCAATGTTGGAACAGGCGAAACATGGAACCATCAAGGCGATGTACATTGTGGGAGAAAATCCGGTGGGATCTTTGCCTCCACAAGCCTGTGTCAAAGAATCGTTAGAAGAGCTGGATTTCTTGGTCTGTCAGGAATTGTTTCTCACAGAAACGGCCAAGCTTGCTGATGTGGTGCTTCCAGCTTGTTCGTATGCTGAAAAAAATGGGACGTTCACGAATTCGGAAGGAATGGTGCAATCGGTGCGGAAAGCCGTGAACCCGGTAGGTGATAGTCGGGCCGATTGGGAAATTCTCTCTGCGGTCTCGTATTTACTGGATGCCCCCCTAGAATGTGAAGAGGCAAAAGATATCTTTAAAGAAATTCGGAATGTGATTTCAGGATACGGCCTTCAGGGGCCCGTGGCTATGCCTGCACAGGTGAATAAGGAAACGGTTCTGGCGTATACCCAGGTGGGATTTCAAACCGATGTGGGGACTCGGTATGATTGGCAGTCTTTCCATCATGAATCTTCGAACATGTTGACCTTAGAGTTGAGGCAATCACTCTTTCATTCTGGTAAGTTTTCGACAAAGGCCAGGGGCCTTATGCAAATACAAGATTCTGGGGCTTTGTCATTAAATCCTCAGGATGCCCAAAATTTAGGGATTCAACAGGGCGATGTGGTGACGGTATCTAATTCTCATGGTCAAGTTCAGGTGAAGGTCCGGCTACTTGATCGGGTTCCCCTAGGAGTGGCATTCTTCCCGGAACATTTTGATCAAGAAATCCGGAGTTTATTTACTGTACAACTCGATCCCTCAACCGGTGTACCCTATGGAAAATTGACCAAAGTTCGGGTAGCTTCTGTTCAATAAACTGGGTAGCCCATTTTTCGAGAATCTTCCGATTAATGAACGCGTGGATTTTTTTGCCATTCTTGGGAGAGCATTAAAAAGGCAAGGAGAATGTCGTGACTGAAGTTGGCATCAGATTAGCTCTGACCGTAAGTCAGATCGGTGTAGTGATGGGAATTGTGCTGTTGACCGTCGCACTCTTAACGTTACTCGAACGGAAAGTGCTGAGTTGGATGCAAGACCGGATGGGACCAATGGAAGTCGGGCCGTATGGCATATTGCAACCTGTTGCGGATGGGCTGAAATTATTCTTCAAGGAAGACATTATTCCTGCTGGCGCCAATAAGTTCATGTTTAGTTTAGCCCCTGTGCTGTCTCTCGTGTCGGCGCTGATTGGATTTGCCGTTATTCCCTTTGGGCCAACGTGGTCCGTCGAGATGTTTGGAATAACCTTCAAACCGTTTGTGATCAGCGATATCAATATTGGGATTCTGTATGTCTTAGCGTTTACCTCGATTGGCGCGTACGGAATTATTTTGGGAGGCTGGTCTTCAAACAGTAAATATTCCCTTTTGGGGGGATTGCGAGCTGCCGCGCAACTTATTAGCTATGAATTGAATGTAGGGTTGTCGATTGTGGGTGTTCTGCTTCTGGCCGGGTCATTAAGCATGGTCAAAATTACGGAAATGCAAATTGGAGGGTTTTGGAATTGGTTTGCCTTTGGGTTACCCTTTCCACAATTTGTTGCGTTTGTCATTTTTATCATCGCTGCGGTCGCTGAAACCAATCGATTGCCGTTTGATTTGCCTGAAGCAGAAAGTGAATTAGTCGCTGGATTCTTTACAGAATACAGTGGCATGCGATTCGCGTTCTTTTTCCTGGCGGAATACGCCAATATGATTTTGGTATCCTGTGTGGCAACAGTCCTGTTCTTTGGTGGCTGGGATGCACCTTTTCCCTTTCTGCAATTCCATGGTTCATTAGAAAGTTTAGCTTGGATAAGTGGGCTCTTTTGGTTTACGGCAAAAGTCTATTTCTTTCTCTTCATGTTCTTTTGGATTCGGGCAACTCTCCCGCGACTGCGGTATGACCAACTCATGCGGTTCGGCTGGAAAGTATTGCTGCCCATCGCTTTGGGAAATGTCGTCATTACCAGCATTATGGCGTATATCTTTCCTCGTTAGGGAAGTAAGGAATTGTTATGAAGTTTGGTAAATGGTTTAAAACCCTGATCTTTTACGAGATCCTCATGGGGATGAAAGCGACGATGGCGCATTTATTGAAGTACCGCCCCATCACGCTTCAATATCCCCATGAAAAACGTGAATTGCCTTCGAACTATCGAGGAATGTTGGGATTGCTACGGTACGATGACGGCACAGAAAAATGTGTGGGCTGTGATCTCTGTTCAGCCGCTTGTCCGTCTCGAGTCATTCGGGTGGTCAGCGCGGAAGTTCCAGGGGAACCAACCAAACGGTATTCCAAAGAATATTATATGGACATGACCCGCTGTTTATTTTGTGGTTTATGTGTGGATGCATGTCCGGTGGATGCGTTGGGAATGTCACGAGAATATGAATGGGCCGTGACGGACAAACGCGATCTTTATCTGAATAAGGAACAACTATTGGCGATTGGGGATCGAGCGTATCCCATTCGGGAGAAACGACTAGAGCTTCAACATCCGAATGTAGCCTATTTTAACGTCTCATTTAAAGAAATCCCACCTAAAGAGAATTAATCCCGATCCTACTTGTCTTGCTCAATAGCTGACAGTTGTGAGTGAGGATTGATCGGAGAATCGGCAAGGGAGCGGGTAGCGTGGCCAGTCTTATCTTTTTCTACTTTGCCAGTATCATTGTGCTTACCGCCATATTAGTGGTGGCCCTCAAAAATCCCATTTACAGTGCCCTCTCGCTGTTGGTCATGTTTTTTCACGTGGCCGGGCTCTACATCACCCTTCACGCGGAGTTTCTCGCGGCGATTCAAATCATTGTCTATGCCGGGGCGATTCTGGTGCTGTATTTGTTCGTCGTCATGCTGCTGAATGTGAAGCGAGAAGAGCGGTATCATCGTCAGGGTCTGTTGGGTGTGTTATTGGGCGTGACCCTTTTGGCGGAATCGCTTTTTCTCCTGGTGAGCCGAAACGTGGCGCCGTTGCCGTCGGCTGATCCCTCTAATGCCATATCCGCTGCCGGTAATACGGAATCAATTGGATTAGTCTTGTATTCCACCTATCTGTTTCCGTTTGAAATTGCCTCACTCATTTTATTAGTGGCGATGATTGGTGCCGTTATTTTGTCGAAGAAGGGCATATTGGAATCCAAATCCTCATGAATGTCCCGATTGAATATTATGTCATGCTCAGCGGGCTCATTTTCATTATTGGCCTAGTGGGAGTATTGATTCGTCGAAACATCATTATTATTTTATTGTCGATCGAACTGATGTTGAATGCGACCAATATTAACTTTGTCGCGTTTTCCTCTTATCTAGGAAATTTAACCGGTCAGGTGTTTGTCTTTTTTACTCTCACGGTGGCTGCAGCAGAAGTGGCGGTGGGTTTGGCGATTATCATCGCCTTGTATCGCCATCAATCCAGTATCAACGTCGATGATTTCCGATTGTTGAAATGGTAGGACCATGTTGTACGCCTTAATTCCCCTTCTTCCACTCTTAGCCTTTGTGACCCTTGGCCTTGCTGGTCATATCATTAAAGAGCGTGCGCATTGGATTGCTGTTCCGGCCGTGGGCATATCCTTCCTGCTGTCCCTAGTGGCTTTTTCCGAAGTTGCCGGTGGAAACATTTTGCATATTCCTCTGTATGTGTGGGGTTCCTCTGGTGATCTCACGATTTCCCTGGGGTTGTATATTGATCAGTTAACAGCGGCCATGTTGTTGTTGGTCACGATTGTGAGTGGGCTCGTGCACGTGTACACCATCGGCTATATGCATGGGGAAGGAGGCTATGCCCGATTCTTTTCGAATATTGCGCTCTTTACCTTCTCCATGTTGATGCTGGTGATGTCTGACAATTTCCTTCAACTATTTGTGTTTTGGGAAGCAGTGGGTCTGTGTTCCTACCTTTTGATTGGGCACTGGTATGAAAAAGAGTCGGCTCGGGCGGCCGCGACCAAAGCCTTTATCGTGAATCGAATCGGAGACTTTGGATTTTTGTTGGGGATGTTATTGATATTCTTGGTATTCGGGTCTCTTCAATATGAGCAGGTGTTTGCCCAAGCTGCTTCAAATTCCTCGAGTATGCTGAGTGTCTTGGGTGTGTGGGAAATGTCCGCCATCACCATGATTTGTCTCCTGTTATTTATTGGAGCGGTGGGCAAATCCGCACAAGTTCCCTTGCATGTGTGGTTGCCCGATGCCATGGAAGGTCCGACTCCTATTTCAGCTTTGATTCATGCGGCCACCATGGTGACGGCTGGAGTGTTTATGGTGGCGCGTCTTTCGCCACTCTATGATCTGTCCCCGGTTGCAATGGATGTTGTAGCCGTCACGGGGGCCTTAACAATGGTGTTGGGGGCCACGATCGCACTCACTCAAAATGATATTAAACGGGTAGTGGCCTATTCGACCGTAAGCCAATTGGGCTACATGATGATGGCCTGTGGATTGGGAGGCTATACAGAAGGGATTTATCACCTGCTCACGCATGGGGCGTTTAAAGCTCTCCTGTTTCTTGGAGCGGGTTCCGTCATCATTGCCCTGCATCATGAGCAGGATATTCGGTATATGGGTGGGCTCAAGGATAAACTTCCGGTGACCTATTGGACATTTCTTATTGGGTCGCTGGCGCTGGCGGGGTTCCCGCTGACGGCTGGATTCTTTAGCAAGGATGAACTCCTCATAACCTCGTGGTCTGCTGGGATGTTAGGTCAATTGTTAACTGTTCTGGGATTGATCACAGCTTTTATGACCGCCTTTTATAGCTTCCGATTAGTCTTTGTGACGTTCTGGGGGGAATCTCGAGTCGATCCGAAACACGCGGATCATGTTCACGAACCCGCTTTGACCATGACCCTGCCATTAATCGTCTTGGCGGTCTTAAGTGTGGTGACAGGATATCTGGGAATACCGGAATTTCTCAGTCCGGTATTTGCTGCCGCTGGTGAGGGGGTTCACCATGGAGCCGCGGCTACGGGAATCATGATCGCGGCAACGGTAGCTGGATTGTCCGGTATTGGTTTAGCGTATGTCTTGTATGTGAAATCGCCGGAAATCCCCGAACGATTAATGACGCAATGGCAGACGCTGTATCAGCTTTCATTGAATAAATGGTATGTGGACGAAGCCTACGATCGAACGATGGTTCGGCCCACGTTTCAATTCGCTGATGGATTGTGGAAACGGGTGGATGTGGCAGTGATTGATGGTGCGGTTAACGGGATTGCCCGAGGAGTAGCCTGGTGTGGATGGGTAGTCCGCACGATTCAAAGTGGAGAAGTGCAACATTACGCCCTCAGCATGACGGTTGGCGCGGTGTTGATTTTGAGTGCGTATATTTTGTTTTAAAAACAGTGTTGAAATGGTTCACAAGCGGCGCGCCAATGACTATTGAATCGTTATTTATTAACCGTGTCTTAAAAACGTCCGACAAAGCCTTTTCTTTGCTAGCGACTAGAAATGAGCCACGAGTCACGTTTTTTATAAAGGACTTCGAATGACTGAAATGGCCATCCCATCAGGCGGGTTTCCCTGGATCACGTTGATCCTAGTGCTCCCGATCTTTGGGGCGCTCGTGATTGGGTTTGCTAAAGAAGAGCAAGCCAAGTGGATTGCGTTTGGTGTCTCAGTCATCACGCTATTGGCCTCCCTTCCGTTGTGGGTGATGTTTGAAGTCGCCACCCCTGCGATGCAATTTGTCGAACGGGTATCGTGGATTCGTTCTCCGGCTATCAATTATGCCGTTGGGGTCGATGGGATCAGCCTGCTGTTAGTGCTGCTGACGACTTTCCTGGGGCCTTTTTGTGTGGTGGTGTCATGGACGGCGATTCAGACCAGAGTCCGGGAATTCATGATCAGTCTCTTGATCATGGAAACGGCCACGCTTGGCGTGTTTGTTTCGCTCGACTTTGTGCTGTTTTATATTTTTTGGGAAACCATGTTGATTCCCATGTATTTGTTGATTGGTGTCTGGGGGGGACCGAATCGGGTCTATGCCGCGATTAAATTTTTTCTGTATACCTTCACCGGAAGCATTTTACTCCTTATCGCCATTTTAGTGCTGTTTTTCCAGGGCGGCCATACCTTTGATATTTTGACTCTTAGTCAAGCCAGTTATTCCCCGAATCTTCAAAGTTGGTTGTTCTGGGCCTTCTTCATTGCCTTTGCCGTGAAGGTGCCAATGTTCCCCTTCCATACATGGCTTCCGGATGCTCACGTGGAAGCTCCAACCGCGGGCAGTGTCATTCTGGCCAGTGTGTTGTTGAAGATGGGGACCTATGGGTTCCTTCGGTTTTCCCTGCCGATGCTACCCGATGCGACGGAAACCTTTACTCCAATCATCATGGGCCTATCCGTTGTGGCCATTATTTACGGGGCGTACATGGCTTTGGCGCAATCCGATCTCAAAAAGCTCATTGCCTATTCGAGTGTGAGTCATATGGGGTTTGTCACGCTAGGGATTTTTGCCTTCAATGCCCAAGGCATTGAGGGCGCGATTATGCAAATGGTGAATCATGGCATTACCACCGGGGCACTCTTTCTGTGTGTGGGGATAATATACGAACGCACACATAGTCGACAGATTGCGGATAATTCCGGGCTGGCCAAGTCGATGCCCTTGTTTGCGACCTTCTTTGTGATTTTTGGTTTGTCCTCAGTGGGACTCCCAGGCATGAACAGTTTTGTCGGAGAGTTTTTCGTCCTCATTGGGGTGTTCCTCTGGAGCAAGTGGGTGGCGACGTTGGCTGCGTTGGGTATTATCTTAGCCGCGGCCTACATTTTGTGGATGCTACAGCGCGTCGTGTATGGAGAACCTGCTCCACACATGTCCTCTAAATTGTACGATCTGAATCGGTGTGAAATCGCCATGTTGGTGCCCTTTGTGGTGTTTGTTTTTTGGATTGGCCTGTATCCGAAGCCATTGTTAGATGTGATGCATGCGAGTGTAGAGCATCTTATCCAGAATGAATCGCGAGTGCTGACGGTCGAGACTCCACCCAGTCTTGAAGTCTCTTTGGTGACATCCAAAGGACAGATTGTATCCTTTGATCAACAGGGAGGAGTCACTCGATGACCATTCCTCTTGCAGATCTTGTCACCATTCTTCCTGAGATCATTGTGGTGTTAGCGGCATGTGCGTTGCTCGTCCTCGATCCCATTACCCCCGCCTCGAAAAAAGATTTCTTAGCATGGATGAGTTTGGCAGCCTTGGTGGTCTGTTTCTTTGTGACCATGAGCAACATGACGGAACGCGTGTATGCGTTTAGTGATTTAGTGATCGTGGATCCCTATAGCTCCTTCTGGAAGCTGTTGTTGTATGTGATCAGTGGGCTCACCATTTTACTGTCCCTCACGTATTTAAAAGAAGAAGGTATCGATCTGGCAGAATTTTACGGGTTCATCCTATTATCCTTGGTCGGCATGATGGTCATGGTGTCGGGAGCAGACTTGTTGACAATTTATCTCGGCATCGAATTGATGTCGATTTCTCTCTACGTCATGGTTGGGTTTAAGCGATTCGAAGCGCGCTCGGTTGAGTCCTCTGCCAAGTATTTTATTTTGGGTGCCTTTTCGTCCGGCATTCTTTTGTATGGCATCTCACTCCTGTATGGAATAGCGGGAAGTACACGACTGGTGGAAATCGCCGAAGCGGTCAATACCCGAGGCTTGAATGATCCGCTGCTGTTGATTGCCATGACCCTCCTCATCGTGGGATTTGGATTTAAAGTGGCAGCCGTGCCGTTTCATATGTGGACGCCGGATGTGTACCAAGGGGCCCCGACATCCGTGACGGCGTTTATGGCCGTGGCTTCCAAAGCGGCCAGCTTTGCAGCGTTTGCCAGGGTGTTACTAGAAGGATTTGGCGGGGTCAAACCCAACTGGAGTGGGTTGATCTTAGGCATGTGTATTCTGACTATTTTTCTTGGCAATCTCGTGGCCGTGGTCCAAACCAATGTCAAACGGATGTTGGCCTATTCCAGCATTGCGCATGCCGGGTATGCGTTAATCGGATTGGTGGTGGCAGGGTGGATGGGAACCGAAGCTGGAGTGGCTTCTCGAGGACTTTCCAGTGTCATGCTCTATCTCGCCATTTATTCTTTCATGACCCTTGGGGCTTTTACCATCGTGGCCATTTTGCGAAGAGGTGGATTGGAAGGGGAGGAATTAGACGATTTCACCGGATTAGCGAAACGCCATAAAGGGGCGGCTTTCCTCATGTTGATTTTTATGGTGTCGTTAGCGGGCATTCCACCAACAGCTGGATTTATGGGAAAATTTTATTTGTTCATGGCCGCCGTCAACGCCGGGCTCACGTGGCTCGCAGTGATCGGATTAATCTTTGCGGCTGTCTCCGCGTTTTACTATCTCCGTGTCGTGATGGTCATGTACATGCGGGATCCCTCCTCAGAACAAGAGCTAGAAACTCGCCTAGCGCTCACACCGACGACGACCTTTGTGTTGGCTTTCGCCATTGCCGGCGTGATCTGGCTTGGTGTGTATCCTGGGCCGTTGGTTTCGGTGACAAACTCCGCCGTTCTTACCTTTTAAATAGCAGGATGTCCTAAAAGCCCGCCAGCGGCGTTCTCCCTCCTTCGGACTCCTCACGTACTAGGCCGTACGCTCCGGGGTCCTTAGTCGGTGCGGCCTTGCTGAGCGAAACTTTTAGTACATCATGATCAATATACGGTGTTTGAATTTAATCTCAAAAAACGAGGTAATTTGTAGGATCAATAGTCTGGAAAAGTTTTGAATATAAATTTTGAGATCTAAAACTACTTTAAAATTATGATAAAAAAATGAATAGTCACAAGGAAAATCATTGTTTTTACCATGGAGTTTATTATGTCTAAGTTCAAAGATTCAGGAATTATCCATACTTCTGATTACGAAATTACCTGGCATGTTCGGCATTATGGGGGAGCATCCAACATATATGAAAATCTAAGGGGGCTTTCTGTAAGTGTTTGTGTTGATCCTGGACATACAAAGGAATTAATCATTTATTTTCCCTTTAAGGATTATTGCTTTGATAGGCCGGATTCACAAAATGAATTTGAAGATCGATTAAGTAATATTGTTCAAGATGCAATGAATGATGGTTGGAATCCAAATTCAAGAGGTAGGGCTAAAGTATGGAAAATTGAGGATTGAGACTCACAATTAATATAAGCTGAATCGTTCAGTTTTTCTTTTAATGCCCACCTTTCCATTGTCAATAATTTTTTCGTAAATTGCATTTCAATCTAACTGGAAAAGATGGCGGGTTTTTTGAAAAAATGTTTACTGTTTTCTGTCTTTTTGTATTAATATTTGTGTCCTCCTGCAATTCTTCGACGTCTGATGTGTCTGAGAATATTACTCGGCATTTTCAGTCTTCGGGTCGAACGTTTGTTAATCTTACGGAAGTCGTTCCTGGGAAGTGGGAGAAGGTCTGCGTGTTTGGGCCACGGTCTGATAACAAGGCGGCTAAAAAATTATTGGGATTTGATTGGGATCTTGAATCTAAAACCTCAATAGCCTCGAATGATAAGATTGCTTTACTGTTGTTTGTGAAAGGCCAAGAGGTTGTGGAGAAGGTGGAACACCCACGCCGTGACGGTGACTTTGCCAATCTGTCCAGGCAATGCATTGCGCGAGAGAAGGCTTCGTTTAATCACGAAACCAATCCCAAAAAGGAGTGGCCTGGCCTATTTCCAAAGAAAGGGTAATACATAAGTGCACGTTGTCCTCTTTGTCTCTTCTGATTAGAGTTACTGGATGTTTCCCACCAAAATTTTTCTTGTTTCCTTGATCCTCCTCAGTTTATTTCTTCTGAAGGGGTGTTCCCTCATTGGCGGAGCGTTTACTTCTGAGCCGGAACAGCTATTCGAAAAAATTAGTCCTGGAGCTAAAGCTTTAATGGAAAAGGCTTTTGAAGATATTCCCGAGACAGCCCGTCGGGATTATCACACTCATATTTTAGGCATGAATACGGAGCTGAATGGCACCTTTGTCAATGAAGACTGGCAAACTCCTTTTGGCGGGTTGATCAATTATATTCGATTGGAAGTCTATAAAAGTGCTGCGGGTATGGAGGATGAAGAAACTGCCGACCTTCAATTTATCGAGCGGTTGAAAAATCTCATTCAGTATATGCCAAAACGTGGAAAGTATGGGATTATGGCTTTTGATTATTTTTATCATGAAAATGGGAAAGTCGATAAATTCTTGAGCACGTTTCATGTTCCTAATGACTATGTGATGAAATTAGTCAAAAATAATCCAGACATCTTTTTCCCCATTATTTCCATCCATCCATATCGCAGCCATGCAACAGAAAAGTTAGAGAAATATGCACAAGCAGGGGTTCGGTTTGTAAAGTGGTTGCCGAATTCCATGGGGATTCATCCTTCATCAGAAACCATGAGGGCTCAACTCGATGCGTACTACCAGATCATGAAGCAGTATGACATGGTCTTGATTTCGCATACTGGTGAAGAGAAAGCCACCGAGGCTGAAGAGTTTCAATTTTTGGGAAATCCGCTGTTCTTGAAAAGGCCTTTAGATATGGGTGTCAAAGTGGTGATGGCGCATCTGGCAAGTTTGGGTGAGTGTCAACCGGGTGATGGCCCAGATTGTCCACCCAATACGCCTTATCTTGATGTCGCCATTAATTTAATGGAAGACCCAAAGTATGAAAGGAATTTATTTGCTGATATTTCCGCCTTAACCCAAGATAATCGAAAAGAGCATTTAGATAAAGTTATTGAATCAGAGTCTATTCATCCTCGACTCATTAATGGGAGTGATTATCCTCTCCCTGCCATCAATATCGTCATTCAAACCAGAACCTTGGTTCAATCAGGACATATTACAGCGATTGAACGTGAGCAACTGAATGAGATCTATGATTGCAATCCGTTATTGTTTGATTTTGTGTTAAAACGCACATTGCGGCATTCAAAGACTGGGAAGAAGTTTCCGGTGTCCGTATTTTTAGAAAATCCTTACTTGCCAACGAACTGAATGTGTTGGGTGGATTAGAAAACCAACTGCAATGGGAATGTTTTCCTGTTTTTATTCTGTAGGGGAAATTCATTTTTCTACTTCAGCTTCACATTCCCAGCCTTCTCCTGATAACCCATCGACGGCGTCAGCGACGGTACTGGGACTGAGGGATCCATCGGTCGTGATGAGGGCTTTGTGTTTTTGGCTCTTCAAATCAACAGCTGTTATGCCTTGGACTTTTTTGAGTGCCCCTTCAACAGCTCCAAGGTAAAACTCGCAATTTTCTCCACCTAATGCCAATGCGACCTTGGTTGGGTTTGTGTCTCCCTGGGGACTTTCCCCGCAGGCTGAAATGAGGAATAGGACAAATCCCAGTAACAACATGTTCACGACTATTGTATGTGATGGCATGGTAGCCTCCTCCCAATCGTTCTCACTCGTATGATGGGCCACAGACTAACATGGTTTTCTGCATTCGGGAATGGGTATGGATTGGGGTGTCAAGAGAAACGATTGGGTCGTAGGTTCTGAAGGGAGATGGAATCTTAATCCCCTCCACATCCTCCGCCACCACATCCGCTTCCTCCCCCTAAAGATCTTGGGCTCAGAAAAATAATCAAGACAAATACACCGATGATCAGAGCAGTTTCGAAGGGATTGGTGAATGCCCAGTCAATGAAATATTGCCCTGGTTCTGACCACAAGGCTAAAGAGTCGGGGGGAATTTCTGAAGAGATCTCGGCAGGAATTTGACTGCAGGCCCATCCAAGAATCAAGCCGGTGAGTATTCCCATTCCTAGGATTGGTCTTTTGGGGAGGATTATATGGGACAGGGTATTGATGCGACGAAACAATCCAGCCTCATCAAATCGGTGAGAGACCGAGGGCCAAATATCCGGAGGAGGATATTCCCCGAATATCTGTGGGTAACAATCCAAAGTCTCTTGATAACATTCCTTGTATATGTGTG
>CAZKRH010000132.1:0-2434 GCA_964555115.1 uncultured Nitrospiraceae bacterium
GACTAAAAGGCCGCGAGGGTAAACACCTGTTCATCGAGGGTTTCATTGGCAATGATTTCCATAAATTCCAACGCAACACTTCCGGCCTCCACATGATCTTCGGCTTGAACATCAAACGGCAACAGAATGGTACCGGACTCATCCTGTGATCCATCACGAACTGGGCGGAAATCGGAGGTTCGAATCGAGAGCACAGACTCCCCATCGGAATTCACATAGTCCAATTGTCGAACATGCAAGGAACGCTGATCGATCACAATGCGTTGGGAAAGGGTTGACCGATTCGTCCTCGGATCAGGTGGAATGTCAAATTGATACGTCTCTTCCGCCTGCTGCACCATGAGAGAATTTTCGGCGACCAATGGCAATTTCCCTAATAGCACCTCGATCGCCCGCAAACTCAAAAGCACGGGTAGGCGCAATTCTCCCAACCTCTGAAAATCATCACTTCCGCCAATAATCGGTCTCGGTTGATCCTTCACACGAAGCGCATACAATCCTCGAGACAGCACAAAATCAAACACCAACCCGCCAAACCGGGTAAAGCCTTTGATCCGAAATTGATCTGGACGTTGATAGAGAATCGTGCCTTGAAGAGATTGCGCAAAGACCATGCCCTTCCCTTCGATCTCCGCTTGGAAGAGACCTTTGAGGCTGACCACATTCGCCTCTCGCGCTTGCAATGTTTCGATGATCTTTGCAGATACCTGCGCGGGGACAGGAAAAGTTTTACGGTCCGGGACAGTCGTACAGCTAGACAGCATTATAAGGAAAAGTCCCCAGCACAGGATGCTGACAAATCGTTGAGGACAGGCAGGCTGTGCCAAATTATTGATCGCGGTTATTTGCGTTTTACCCACGAGCCATAACCTGATCCAACACATCACCAATTTCCCGAACACCAATGACTTCCAGCCCTGATACCCCTGGCCACTTCGCAAGATTGCCCTCAGGCAACACACATCGTTTGAATCCCAATTTCATCGCTTCTCGCGCACGGACATCCACTTGCGATACTGGACGAATTTCTCCACCAAGGCCCACCTCTCCCAAAAAGAGGGTATGGGCATCAATCACCTGATCTCGAAAGCTGGACACCACCGCGGCCACAATTCCCAAGTCGATGGCTGGTTCATCGAGACGAAGACCGCCCACGACATTGAAATACACATCCTGCCCAGACAAATGCAGGCCGAGCCGCTTTTCCATCACCGCCAGTAACAATGACACACGATTGACTTCAACCCCGTTCGCCATGCGCTTGGGCATGGCATACCCCGTAGTTGTCACCAATGCTTGCAATTCAACCAGGATGGGCCGACTGCCTTCGAGAGTCGAAACCACCACAGACCCCGGACTCTGTTCAGGACGGCCTGCCAGAAACAACTCGGACGGATTGGCCACTTCTTCCAACCCGGAGTCCTTCATCTCGAACACGCCAATTTCATTGGTTGGACCAAATCGATTTTTGACGGCCCGCAGAATGCGATAGGTGTGGCCTTTATCGCCCTCAAAGTAGAGTACCGTATCCACAATATGTTCCAAGAGTTTCGGCCCGGCAATCATCCCATCCTTCGTCACGTGCCCAATGATAAACACCGGCACCGAGCTTCGCTTGGCATACCACATCAACTGACACGCTACTTCCTGCACTTGGCTCACGCTTCCGGGCGCCGACGCGATTTGGTCGGTATACACCGTTTGAATGGAATCCACGACCAACGCCGCCGGCTGCATCGCATGCGTGGTTTTCAAAATAGTTTCAAGGGACGTTTCCGCCAAAATATAGAGAGTCGAACTCGAAATCCCCAGCCGGTCCCCACGCATCTTGAGCTGCCGAGGCGATTCTTCCCCTGACACATACAGCAACGATTGGCCGCCTTGCCCCAGCCCCTGCAACATCTGAAAGAGTAAGGTGGTTTTTCCAATGCCTGGATCCCCGCCGACCAGGATCACCGACCCCGGGACCACCCCGCCACCAAGCACCCGATCCAATTCCCCAAGTTGCGTGGTCAGTCGAGGTTCAGGATCAATGGCGATTTCGGTGATTGGCGTGGGTTTGTCAGCAGCCCCTTGGAGGACCTTTTGAATACCGGTTGAACTTCTCCCGCTCGTCACCTCTTCCTTCAACGAATTCCACTGGGAACAATCCGGACACCGACCGGCCCAGCGTGGTGTTTGAAACCCACATTCCTGGCAGATGAAAATAGTTTTAGATTTTGGAGCTTTCATGGCAAGCAACTATTGCTATTTCAATAAACTTCCGTTCTCCCTGCTGGTTGCGGAAGCATCATAGGGTAAACCCGAAGCTCGAATATCGAAATCCGAAACAAACAAGAATGACCAAATTAATAAATTCGAATTTAGGATTTTGGACTTGTTTCGAAATTCGATATTCATATTTCGGGTTTATGGAACTTATGGGGAACGACTA
>CAZKRH010000133.1:0-2238 GCA_964555115.1 uncultured Nitrospiraceae bacterium
CCAGCAACGACGAGCGTGGCTTCTCGCTTTACAGACAATGGCATGATGGGTTCCCTCATGGATTCATGCCAATTGACAAGCATCCAGATCCCGTCGCGACGATTCAAGACTCCTGTATCTCGCAACGCCCATGTTTTTTTGATTGGCCCATCAGCCGTTTGCACTTCGCGGTTGTAATCAATTTCCATGGCAAACCAGGCGACATCTGCCTGTTGCCACACCTTAAGGTTGAGAATATCAATGGTTAATCCGCTGAGCATAGAAAACTCTTCTTCAAAGGCTTGCTTGACGTCTTTCCATCCGATGTATTTACGACCACCAATGGTGTAGCCCACAGTATCCTCATCAGACCCCATGTGTGTTTCGAGCGTCTTTAAATCCATTTCGGCATTTGCCTTGACAATCATTCGAATGACAGTCTCCGGGTCATCTAGATTCTCTGGTGTGTTAGCTCTGGCTTCCCACCCTCCATTGAGAAACATGATGATACTCATAGCAATTATCCATCTTGCATGCTTCGAACCTTTTCCCCATAACTTCTCAATCCACATGAAATTGGCTATCGCTGTTATGAAGAACATGGTCTATTCCTTTCGTAGTTATCTATTTTTTAGGGAATGAGATGAATCTGAATCAAAGGGGAAAAGAGGGAAGGATACTTCTCAAGCCCGTAGTTATTTGAGCACGATCTCTATTAGGTATGAAGATGTTTCATCGCGGCAGCACAGAGAATAATAAACACGCCCATCCACAGTGCCACACGCTGGAATGGCACAGGCTCAACGGCCATTTCTTCCAATTCTTCTTCGTCTTCCTGGCCAGTCGGCTCATTTTGAAAAATAACGGTATAGAGGAAAATAGTCATTACGACAAGAACCAAAAACAATTTTATGAAAAAGATAATAAGATACTTGGCATGATGTGCCACGCTCTCGCCAGTCGCCAATATCATAGCTTCACTGACGTAGTGTAAGTTCAGGCCGCCGGTAAAAAGGATCACCACCAACAAAACCCCGACCACACGTTTATATTGTCTATAGAATGCCTCGGATATGGGTTTGATCAACTCTTTAGGGACAGCAGTTTTCAGACACGGTGTCACCGCCATGACCAGAAAAGCCAGACCTCCAATCCACACGACAGCAGAGAGGAGGTGTAACCAATGTATTAAAATGGGTATGAGTTGTTTGAGGTCGGTGAGGACCCCAAGGAGGGATTCCATTAGAACTTAAAGACCGGTTTTTCGTTGCCAAACCGTCGCTTGCGAAGTTCTTCCATTAATTCAATAGTGACAACAGCTATATTCTGTTCGACGGCATGCCGTTCCACACCTTTTTTGACCATAGCTCGTAGAAAATACGGGATACGATTGAGTCGTTCTTCTGACGCCTCATCCCATTCAATTGATGAGGCCTCTGGCACATTGAACGCCACCTGAATCTTTTCTCCACCTTTGGGCGTATAAAGGCACCATTCGTCTTCATCCATCCAATCCCCATGATCCACATAAGGACGTGCTCGACACCCCCCGCAAATTTCACTGTATTCACAATCACCACACTTGCCTTTCAGATGCGGATAACGAAAGGAATTAAAAATCTCTGAATTTTCCCATAAGTCAACAAAGCTGGTGTCGCGAATATTTCCTGCGGATAAAGGCATATAAGGACAGGGCGTCATGTCACCATTAGGGGTAATACGTGCATAGTTTGTCCCCGCAAGGCAACCACCACCCATGTAACCTTTGGCTTTTGTGATCGGAGAATTCGGATCTTTTTCATAGGCTAGACGTTTGAAGTGTGGCGCACATCGAGCCCGCACTAACATATCTTGGTATTTATCCTGGCATTCGAGCAAGTAGACCAGGACTTCTTCGTATTGTGAAGGTGTAATATCGGTGAGTTCTTCACCTCGTCCCGTGCAGACCATGAAAAAGACATTCAACACTTTAGCCCCAAGATCATGGGCCCAATCAATAACAGCGGGCAATTCTTGATAATTCATAGGCTGGGCACTGAAATGAATTTGGAACTGTAAGCCATTGCGTTTACAGGCTTCGATACCCTCTAGTGCGCCTTCCCAGGCTTTCGGCATTCCACGAAATGCATTGTGTTTTGCTGGATCGAGAGAATCGATGCTGATGCCGACCCCCATGACTCCGATTTCGACCAGCTCTTTGGCCATGGCATCGTCAATCAACATACCATTTGTGCCAAAGAAACCATGGAAGAAGTCATG
>CAZKRH010000134.1:0-2573 GCA_964555115.1 uncultured Nitrospiraceae bacterium
GTTCACAAATCGGATCATGTGTTTCATCATCGCGGATCTCCCATAGGTCATACCCTGAGATTGTTTTTAAAAGAGTTTGATCCCAACTCTCTCCGTTGAGATCTATCTTCCCAACACTCCTGCTGTTGGAAAGATACACACCATTTTTTCTTGGTGTGTCGATTTAACCAGCCGACGCATTCGCCATTGAAGTGGCAATACTGGAGAACGTGTTACTGACCGTCGACCCTAAAGTCGTCACTGCACCAATAATGGCTGCTGCAATTAAGGCCGCCAACAACCCATATTCCAATGCAGTCGCTCCCTCTTCTTCTTTCGCAAACCGAATCATAAGATTCACCATAATGGATCTCCCTGGAAATCAATTATTAAAAATGGTTGACAAATGTTTGCGAGCACCTGCTTCGAGCATTCTGTCTGCCCCGCCCTTATGGGGCGGGGCAGAGGCACTCAACGTGTTCTTAGGCGAATCGAATTAGGCACCGGACGCATTCGCCATCGAAGTCGCAATGCTGGAGAAGGTGTTACTGACCGTCGACCCTAAGGTCGTCACTGCGCCGATAATGGCCGCTGCGATCAAAGCTGCTAACAACCCGTATTCCAAGGCTGTCGCTCCATCTTCCTCGTTCACAAATCGAAACATGTGTTTCATCATCGCAATTCTCCTCTCGGGCACATAAAATGAAAAATGTGATTCATGAAGACCAGGCCCTATTCTGATCTCAGCCATGAATGTCCCCTTTGGTTATTCTTCATCCGGCAACCCGGCTATCAGATCGCTGACCTGACCCGTGGCTTTGCGCCCCCGCCTCACAGCGGGTTTGCCTTTATCGGGAAGGGGATCCCGACCAGAACTATGTTGTTGCGTAATTCTTATGTGCTCACGAACCCATTCCCGTGATCTCACTGAATCTTGGTTCTGATGTTGCACCTCAGGATGCACTTCTTCATTTTTTCCAGACAATTGTGGAGGTTTTGGCGGACACCCCTTGGGTTTCAAGATATACCCAGTGGTCCCCTTTCCCCCAATAAGACCATGACGGGAAATGCGTTTTGCTTGGGTATTTGGAGAATTCTGATGATGTGGGTTAGAACCAAGTTCAGGCGAAGCCAGTGAACTCCAGGCTAACCGGCCATGAGAATCTTTAGGGCTATGTTCAGTGTAATCTGTATGAAGGAGAGGATGAGCCCATTCAAGCCGTTCAGGCTCAGATGGCCAAAGACTTTCGAGAAAACCGGTTCCAACAGCCATGGGATCCTCCCTCAAAAAAAACGTCTGAGGAACTCCCACCCTGATGGTGATCTTTACTCTCTTCCTTCGATAACCCGGCTATCAGATCGTTGATCTGACCCGTGGCTTTGCGTCCCCACTTCACAGCAGGTTTGCCTTTATCGGGAAGGAGTTCCTAACTTCGCTACCTTCGAAAACCTATTAAATTTTCACTACCCTTATCGGTTACTCTTTTCTAAACCTTGCCTACTACCTGCTTCACGTTCACACTGAGTTTCTGAGTTTTGAACAACCACCAGTCTTTCTGTTTTCCACCATTCACCTTGGTTCATACTAAATGGTTTTCTATTATTATCGTCTCCCCCCTCAAAAACTTGATTAAGTTTTTACGTGTTTTTGGATTCCATTCGTACGAGTTTCTTACTCATTAGATATGTTTTTGGAACACCCTCTTTCCTTTGACCAGTCATCCCACCTTCCCCAATCACTCTGCCCTGAATCTCCCCGCTTACCCAACCGAGAAGACTTACAATAGTTCCTTGGTTGTTTTTGTTTCTCACCTCCAATCTCCGTAAAGGTCCTTCTAAGATTTCCACCCCTTATGTCCTCATTTCTCCTCAGGTGTTTTCAATGGTTCAATCGCTACCTGGAGCCTCGATTTCTTCTGGTGGTATCAGGCACCATCTTGTCAATGGCTGTGCTGATCGGCCTTGTCTCTATCACAACATCTCAAGAGGGCATGACCATATTTGGCACTCCTCTGGGCGCGGACTATAGTGCCTTTTATGTGGCTGGAACGATTGTCCAATCCTATTCTCCACAGGAACTGTACCATCTTCCTTTGCAAGACCAGCTCTATCATTCTTTTCTACCCCATGCCCCTAAAGATGTCTTTCTACCCTATGCCTACCCACCTTTTTTGACTGTTCTTTTTCAACCCCTTTCACTCCTACCATTTACCACATCCTATCTTGTTTGGCTCTTGGTTTCTTTTTCTCTGTTTCTTGGAGGAATGTTCCTTATCTGGAACACCACGTTGGCGATCCCGCGAGAACAATGGATGGTCATAGTCCTCCTCGCTCTGTCCTTCGAACCTTTTGTGATGGAAAATTGGTTAGGAGGACAAGTTTCTTCTATTGGATTTTTTTTCCTCGCCCTGGCTCTTTATTGTGAATTTCATGATCGTCCTTTTTGGGGTGGTCTCGCCCTTGGAATGTGCGCAATGGTTCAATCGCTACCTGGAGCCTCGATTTCTTCTGGTGGTATCAGGCACCATCTTGTCAATGGCTGTGCTGATCGGCCTTGTCTCTATCACAACATCTCAAGAGGGCATGACCATATT
>CAZKRH010000135.1:0-1966 GCA_964555115.1 uncultured Nitrospiraceae bacterium
ATATCGAAGAAACATGCCATGGAAAAACTAAGTTAATCTACGTAAGAAATTAGTGTGAATCTGTTCATGGAATGTTGGAAAAAATTCCTGAAAAGTGCATATTTTAAGGGTAATTCTGGAAATATACGGTACTAGAGTTACTTGACACACTTTTTTACTTCTTGTTATATATTACAGTGCAATATGTATGAGAAATCTCGTTCCAATGCCCACCGTAAAAAGTCGGGTACATTAGGGTACACGGCGACGATGGAAAGTCGCCACTTTCGGTTCCCCCCTCAATAGGTCACGACATTATACTCAACTAGGAGGAAGGATTATGAGAAATCGTCAGTCTCTTGCTTTGTCTCTTTTAGTAGGGAGCGCCATGCTCGCTGCGCCACTACTTGCTGAAGCGGGTGGAACCATTAAAGGGAAAGTGACATTTATAGGCAAAGTTCCGGCTCCAAAAGAATTTGTCTTTTCTAAATTCCCCAATGTGGATTTTTGTAAAAAAAATCCCAGCAAAAGTGCTGATGGCGAAACCCGGCTTTTGAAAGAAGTAGAAGTTGACGGGAGCAAAGGTTTGAAAAATGCCATGGTGGCTGTCAGTGATATTAAAGATAAGGCATGGATGAAGGGATGGAAAAAGGAATCTCCTGTGAAAGTGATAGCCAAGTTGTGTGAATTCCTTCCTTACACAGGACCAGTGGTTAGCAAAGGACAATTTTATGTAGAAAATACGGATGCTGATCCTAACGATCCTAAGTCCAAAGAAGGGGTGCTTCATAATCCCCACAGCTTTGATGTGTTAGGTGCCAAATCTTCCACTCTGTTTAATATTGCGTTGGCGAAAAAAGGCGACAGCCTCCAAAAAACCATGAAACTTCGGTTTGCCAGAAAAGGCGGGGTGGTTCGGTTACAATGTGATCAACATGAGTTTATGCAGGGCTGGTATTTACCGGTAACCAATCCCTATTATGCTAGATCTGCCGCTGATGGTACCTTTGAGATCAAGGATGTCCCGGCCGGGAAACATAAGCTTTTGGTGTGGCACCCGGTTGTGGCTAAACTTAAAAAAGGTCGAAAAGGTGTGACCATTGAAGTTGATGTGAAAGATGGTGCGACGGTTGAAGCGAACGTTGAATTGAAGTAATTCAAATTTTCATTCGTCCGTAACCTTCTCCAAAGAATAAAAGGCAGCGTGCTCATTGAGCCGCTGCCTTTTTTCTTATTTGAGGACTGTTGAAAAAAGCCGTCAGCGACGTTTTCAGGGATAGTTGCTCGTTACTGGTCGCTAGTATTTTGGGGTAGTGAGGGCCTTCTTTTTCACTAGCAACTAGAGACTAGCGACAAGTCCCGTTTTTTCTATCTTCCTTGCGTTTAGTTTGGTCTCCTCGTTAAGATCAATCCTTTAATCACGTTCAAGATGTTCAAGTCATATAAGGGTTGGTGTGCCTCGCGAAATATCCTTAGCCGAGATTTTTCAGATTGGCTATTATTGGGAGACCAAGATTCTCCTCACAGCCGTCAAACTACGTGTTTTTTCTGAATTAACCTCCGGCCCAGAATCAGCACAATCTTTAGCAGCACGCCTTCATTGGGATGTACGGTGTCTGCCTTTGCTCTTGAATGCGTTGGTGGCCATGCGGGTTCTGGAAAAAGTGGATGAACAATATTCCAATTCTCAGGTTACAACGCGCTATTTGGTCCAATCGTCTTCCGAGTATGTTGGTCATCTTTTGGAATTGCATGATGCCGAATGGGAGAATTGGGGTAAGTTAGAAGAAACCATTCGGACAGGAGTCTCCCCGGTGACACAACATGTCTTTGAAACCTCTCCTGAAATGGGAGCCAACGTGTTGTCGGTTCTTCATCGAATTGGGCAGGGCAGTGGGCCTTCTCTTGCTAAAAAAATGAATCTGGATGGGGCCAAGGAATTCTTAGATTTGGGTGGAGGTGCAGGAACCGATGCGATTGCATCTTG
>CAZKRH010000136.1:0-9070 GCA_964555115.1 uncultured Nitrospiraceae bacterium
ATCAGGAAAGGGCAGATGAACACACGAGCGGGAGACAAGCCATCTCCTGCTGCAATGTTCTATGGGCTCGCCGCATAGGGCAGACACTCAAACGACACTTTTTCGTCTCGGTTTAGTTTTTGCGACAGAACCGCAATAAGAGGGAAAATTGGGAAAAGGGTTAAAACAAAGTGTCATGAAAGGGATAGCCTGGACCCTGTCGGGTCGTGGGCTGATTCTGCTTGCCCATTTTGGCGGCACAATTATTTTAGCCAGATTGTTGGAACCTGAAGATTTTGGGGTATATGGAATCGCATTGATTTTTTCCGGATTGGCTACCCGGTTTGGTAACTTAGGGTTTGGGTTAGCCTTAATTCAAAAAAAAGACATACATGAGGGTCACGTCTCATCTCTATTCACCGTCAATCTTGGATTGTTTTGGTGTATTGCTGGGGTGTTGTTTCTAAGTAGCACGTCAATTGGAAACTTGTTTGATATTCCCCTTGTTGGGGATGTATTGAAAATTCTTTCCTTCACGTTTTTGATAACCCCATTTTCTTCTGTGGCTCGGGCCGTCATGCAAAGGAAAATGGATTTCAAAGGAACGGCAGTAGCCGATCTCTCCGATCATGTGACGGCTGTACTGGTTGCAATACCTTTAGCCTACCTGGGCTTTGGAGTATGGAGTCTTGTGGGAGCATTAGTGTCGGGGAGTCTGGTCAGTACCATCATGTTATTGTATTTTTCAGGTTGGAGGCCCATACCAAAATATGATCACAGCGCAATGAAGGACCTCTATTCCTTTGGTATGGGGATGTTTTTGAAGAATCTTATTACCTATTCCTCCGATAAAATTGATTACTTCATTATTGGTTTGAAGTTAGGGCCTGCTGCGGTGGGATTGTATGAAAAAGCATTTAATCTGATGGAAATTGGGGTAAAGGAATTGGGCAATAAGGTCAGTCCTGTTCTCTTTTCTGCATTTTCAAAAATGGACAATGATGTTGAACGAATTAAAAAAGCCTATGGGAAAATAGTGTTAACCATGTCCATCGTGATTTTTCCCATATTTTTTGGATTATGTGTTGTGGCTGGCCCATTTATTTCCGTTGTGTATGGCTCCAAGTGGATTCCCTCTGTTCTCCCCCTTCAAATTTTATGTTTGGCTGGAATCATGCGAATGGAATTACGAGTGGCGAGTACTGTCCTCAATGCGATGGGCCAAGTTGGTTTTGAAGTATGGCGGAGAGGAATTGCGCTTGTCTTATTAGCGGCGGGCTGTTTTTGGGGTAGCCAATGGGGAATCATAGGGGTGGCCTTAGCCGTGACGACAATCATCTCGCTGATGACGCTTTCTATCATAAGTTTTATGGTTCAAAAACTCCAAGTCTCATGGGGGGATGTCGTTGGTCCTCAATTGCCTGCCCTGTATGGATCATCGTTTATGGTGGGAATGGTTTTGATTTGTCAGAGCCTTCTGGGTGGAATTATTCCAGACTATTCCATTTTCATGTTGATCATGAATGTGGGTGTTGGGGCGATAAGTTACGCTGCCTTCTTTTACTTTTTTAATAGAGAGACCATTCAATTGATTCAGAATGAGTTCCCTGGCCTACTGGGTCCATTAGAGAAACAAGCTTCCTAGGATAGAGACAATGATTAAAGAAACCGTGACCCAGATTTGATGCTGTTGAGTCCTTTTGTGTGTTGACTATGGTACCTGAAAAAATTCATGTGGTTTTTCTGATTAATCAAACTCCCCCGATCGGGGGAATTCAAAACTTTTTAATTAATTTAGTGAATCGGATTGATCAAACCAAATTCCGTTCTACGGTCATCAACTTCATTCATTCTGAACCTCTTGTGCAGAATATTTCCCCAGATGTGTGCCCAGTCCTTTCCCTTGATAAGAAGCCCGGGTTTGATTGGAGGTTAATACGATCCCTGTCTGGTCTGCTCAAGGGCAAAAGGCCTGATGTCATTCAAACCCATAATTGGGGTACCTTGGTGGAAGGGTTTTTGGCTGGTTCAATGGCAGGAAACACCAGATTTGTCCATGCAGAAAGGGGAACCTTAAATCGGAATTGGAAAAACGTATTCGTCCAACAATTATTTTGGAGACGAATGGATAGAATTCTCTGTGTGTCAGAGGCACATAAACACGAAATTAGCGAAACCATTCATTTCCCTAGTTCAAGGATTCACTCTATTGTGAATGGCGTTGATGTTGATAAATTTCAACCTAATTCCGAAAAGCGTGTTTCCTTTCGCAAGGAAATGGGGTTAACAGATGAACATATCTGCATTGGCACAGTGGGGTATCTTCGTCCCATAAAGAATCACATGTTATTGATGAAGGCGGGGAAGGAGATTTGTCATCAATACCCCAATGTTCGAATATGTTTAATTGGTGAAGGACCGGAAAAAGAAAAACTGATGTTGGCTGCACAAGAATATGAGATTCAAAACCACGTTATTTTTTGTGGAGCCCGTTATGATATCCCATTGGTGTTAAATGGAATGGATATTTTTGTTCTTCCCTCATTGAATGAAGGACTACCCAATGCTGTTTTAGAAGCTATGGCAACTGGAGTTCCGGTTATTGCTAGTCACGTGGGAGGAGTCCCTGAAGTTGTTCAAGATGAAGAAAATGGGCTGTTGTTTACGAGTAATGATTCCGCGAGTTTGACCATGAAAATAAAAGATATCATCAGTAATCCTGAAAAACGGAAAATGTTAGCTAGAAATGGGCGACATCGAGTTGTTTCCAATTTTAGCTTGGATTCCATGGTGAAAAAATATGAAGAAGTCTATCACAGTCTTGTTGCGTAGCTTTGGCCCATCTTCGGTTACCTCTCAATAGCCCTCTTGAGTTGCCTTGTTCCCTATCTCCGCATGTACTTCCGAATAGACTTTTACGAGACAGGCCCTCGCTGTAGATTGTCAAGGTGAAAGGGAGAAGGGGCAGTGAGCATTTTGGAAACATTCCCTATTCATTGGTTAGGATTTAGGTAGATCCATGGGTGTTGCATCTATTGTGAAACATTCGACCTTAAGTTTGGGCGGAGCCATGGGTCTGAATGCCTTATTGCGGCGGCGGTTGAAACATACATTGGTGATTCTTTGTTACCATGGAGTGGTTTCAGAGGATCATCATGAAAATGGGTACCGGTTTCGGAATACAGTTAGTGTGAAGGAGTTGCAATGGCAATTGGAAAACATTGCAAAACATTTTACTCCCATAACGGGATGGGAGTTAATTGATTGGTTGGAAGGGAAAAGAGATCTCCCGCCGTTTCCAGTTTTTATTACCTTTGATGATGGCTTTCGTAATAATTTGACTTTGGGTGCACCACTCCTGACTCGAATGGGAGTCCCAGCTTTGGTCTGTCTGTCGACAAATTATATAGGAAAATCAGCCATTTTATGGCCGCAGGAGTTGAATGAACGAGTGTTGAATTGGCCATATAACACTATCCCGATTCCTGGGTCCTCTGTGGAGGTAGATGTACCAACTGAGGCTTGCGCGAGAATTCCAGTCGCGGATACCATCAGAAGGAAATGTAAGCAGTTATCCAATGCTGAACGCGAAAACTACATGGATAAAATTCGGATTACCAATTTAGAATTTACCAATCATGATGATAAGGAACTTTATGAGTTTTTAAATTGGGATGAAGTCCGAACTCTCCATAAACTTGGGATTAACATTGGTTCCCATACCGTGACGCATCCTATTCTGAGCCGGTTGACGGATGAAGATCTTCATTGGGAACTTTTAGAAAGTAAAAATACGATAGAACGGGAGTTAGAGGCGGAGTGCCCTTGGATTGTGTATCCGAATGGCGGGAGAGACGATGTTTCTCCCTCTGTGTTCTCTATGGCCCAACAAGTAGGATATAAAGTCGGTTTTACGTTAACTGGAAAGATGTATGCTGATCGAAAGGAGCCTTTTTCCCTAGATCGCGTGACGATTCCTGGTCACCTTCCTGGTTATGTGTTTCACAGTCGAATTAGTGGTTTGTATTCCCTTCTTCAGTAAATCTACATCCTTAGCAATCTTGATTGTGGTGAACATGAAGCCTTCAAAACGGGTGTTGGTATTAGGTGATAATGATCTGGCCTCACTGGCCATTGTTCGCTCATTTGGTCGGGCTGGCTTAGAAGTTCATTTAGTGACCTTTGAGCGATTTCCTATTACGAAGGCCTCTAAATATGTTCACACCTGTCATTCTTTTGGGCACCCACTTCAGGAGCCGCAACGTTTCGTTTCTGGGGTACTGCAATTAATCGGGCACATTCAATTTGATGTGGTTGTTCCCACCTCTGATAAATCCTTGGTGCCCCTTATGGCTAAACGGGATGAGATTAATGCCTTGTCATGTTTTGTCGGCCCTGATGAAAAAGGGTTTATGATCACGAATCGAAAAGATGAAACGCTAAAAGTGGCTCAACGAGTTGGTGTCCCAATCCCTTGGACAGTGAATTTAGCTAATAAAGAAGATTTGAATGGGTTTGTTTGGCCTACGACCTTTCCATTGGTTCTTAAACCGATGGTGAGTGTGATGCCTCATACTCAAGAAAGAAACATCGTCCGAATTGTGCGAACGCCTGAAGAATTACAACAGCGATTGCCAGAAATGTTAGAGCGGTGCCCCATTTTACTCCAGGAATTTAGTTATGGCGTAGGGGTAGGCTTAAACATTCTTGCGAATCTCGGAAATATATTTGCGGCCTTTCAACATCAACGGGTCCATGAACCGGCCAATGGTGGGGTGTCTTCTTATCGAAAGAGTGTTCCTTTATCACCTGAACTCCTCAGCGCAGCCAAACGATTTTGTCAAGACATTCAATGGACGGGCCCAGCCATGTTTGAATTTAAAGTCGACTCGGCAACGGGCAAGGCTGCTTTGATGGAAATCAATGGGCGATTTTGGGGGTCCTTGGCTCTCCCTGTGTTGGCCGGGGTAAATTTTCCCATGTTGGCGTATGACATGCTGGTTCATAAAAATCAGAAGGAAACATTTACCTATAAATGTCCGTTTTATGTTCGGCACACGATGCGCGATGTAAAATGGTTTTGGGGGAATCTCAAAACTCCATCAGGCCAGGAAGACTTCCATAAAGTGGAAATGACAGAATGGTTCAAAGAAGTTTTTAATATTATCCGTTTTCAAGAACGCTATGACCTTGAGTCTTTTTCCGATCCAATGCCTGGATTGGTGGCCTGGACCTCTTTATTCGGAGGGGTATTCAATAAGGTGAGTCAAAAACTTGCTGAAGGATGGTATCAACGAATGGCTCAGCGCGTCGATGCCAAAATTAAAAAGCATGATAATACACTGATGGCAAAGCTACAGAAGGCCAAATCTATATTGTTTATGTGTTATGGAAATATAAATCGAAGTGCCGTGGCGGGTGTCTATGGTACGGAATTGATAAAACAAAAAAACCCTTCAATTAGGGTCGAATCCTCAGGTTTTTTTCACAGGGTTGGCCGGGAAACTAGTCCCTTGTCTTTGCAAGTGGCGAAAAGCCTTGGTGTGGATTTGAGCAGGCACAGGTCTCGTACCTTAAATGAAACAATGTTGTCTCAATTTGAGGTGGTGGTGGTAATGGAGGGGTGTCACATGAAATCCATTCAGGATCTGAATCCTCATTTTGGAGGGGTCGTGATACCTCTGGGTTCATTTGATGAGCAAGGAATTAATTTCAGTATTCCTGATCCGCATGGGAAGGATCACAAAACATTTGTGGATACGTATTCAAGAATTATGAGATGTGTGGAAAAGTTAGTGGAACACATTCCTGAGAAAAAATAGGAAACTCCCTAGGAGAGAGTGAATCCTACCGAGTATCTAATAAAAGGAAGCCCATTCAGCTTTTAGTAATTCCTAAGTTCTGTCTGAACCCCTAAAATTCTTTTAATGTTTTGATCATGAGTTCCCTATGTCCCAAGCTGCCTTAAAAAATCTTGCGGGTCAAAGTGTTACGGAGTGGCACCGGGGAAAGTCTGAAAAGTTGCAAGCCAGATTTGACCGTGTAGTTACTTTGCTACAGCAAGCCCCCATGGAATTTTGGCAGGAGCCATCATCACCCAATTTGGAACCATTATGCATTATCCGCCGTCCAGAGTCTGAGTTAATAAAATGTCGGGTGACCCACGATTCTCAAATAGACTTTTGTTATATTAAATTCCATCGTGCACTAGATCGGGATCCTTCCGAACGCAATCGGGCATTGGGCCGAATCCAGCAAGAAGCTCAAGTCACTCAACTCTTTTTTCTGCATTTTCAGGTCCTCTCCTCCTTTGGTGTGCCTAAAGTTGTAGCCTTTTTTCCGGAAGAGATGGCGGTGGTAACAAAAGAGATTCCTGGTAGGCGCCTTCTGGATGTCTTGAGGGAAGAAGCGATAGGTTTTCCTTCTAGTAAAGTGCGTGAAGAATTATGCACACATCTTCGCTTGATTGGCGGGTGGCTTGCAGAGTTTCAACGCGTTGCGTTAGGGCAGTCATCAGATCTAGATAATCCCTCCCAACATATTGTTCCCTATGTGATGATTCGGTTAGAAAAACTCATTCGGACAGGGAAGATCACGGAATCATTTGTTCAAAGGATTTGTGACTTTCTTCATCACCATATGGAAGCATGTCCTCCTGGTTCAGAGCGTGCCTGTCAGGTTCATGGAGATTTAAGCCTCAGTAATGTGTTTATCACACCTGGATATGTCGGAGTATTAGACTTTGCTATGTCGAATGTGAGCAATGTCTATGAAGATCTTTCCTACTTCTATCAGCGTTTGGATAATTTACGGGTCAACCCACTTTTTCGAAGTTCGACCCTTTGTGCCTTACAACAGGCCTTTTTAGAGGGATATGGGAATCCTTCGGTGGTGAACCACCATCTGTTTCAGGCTTATCAGGTACGACATACCATTAATCATTTAGTTGATCTTTCCAAGTTTGATGGCCTGTCAACCTTTCGAAGGGTTTATCAGATGGCTCAGTTTTATTGGCGAGTAAACCATCTTAAGGAATTAATCCGAACATAATGCATTGAGGGAATTCTGTTCGAATAGATTTTATTTAATTCATGTGGGGGTGTTTTTTTATTTCCCATAAGAGCGGGAGTGTAGTGATGAATAATGCTTTTGTAAAAAAACTTTCTCGTTTGTCATTCCATGAGGTGGTCTACCGTGTTAAGGAAATGATTGGCTCCCGGCTTGAGGTCGTTGGGCATAACTTGGGTATTCAGGATGATCCAGAACAGGATTTACTAGCCAAGAGTTGTGATCCCAAAGAAGTAAAATTTGAGAATCCCTGGCTCCATTCGAAGGATATGGGGGATTTGGTTTCTTGGTTGTCTCGACAAGAAGAAGGATTCAGTCAAGACATTCGCCGAGCGGCTGATCAGTTATGTAACCAGAACTTTCAGTTTTTTGGTCAGACGTTTCATTATTCAGGTTCCATTGATTGGGGGGCAGATCCAGTGTCGGGTCGTTCATGGCCTACGAAATTTTATTCCCAGGTAGATATTTTTGGTGGGGATACTGGGGCTGGGGATGTCAAATTTGTATGGGAATTGAATCGGCACCAATTTTTAGTGACCTTGGGGAAGGCCTATTGTTTAACCGGTGATGAAAAATATGCCACCAAAGGTTTAGAAATAATGACAGACTGGATCAGGACGAATCCTTACAAAATGGGAATTAATTGGACCAGTGGATTGGAAATTGCCATTCGGGGGCTATCTTGGTGTTGGGCCTGTTCACTCTTTCAAGAATCTAAAGCCTTTACTCCTGAAAATCGGCGTGTAATTTTGTTATCCCTTTCGCAGCATGGTAGATGGCTAGAGAATCATCTCTCTTTTTATTTCAGTCCTTATAATCACCTCATCGGTGAAGCGACGGCTTTGTATGTCATGGGGAGTCTGCTCCCTTGGTTAAAGTCTTCTCCGCGGTGGTGTCAGAAGGGTTGGGAAATCCTGGAAAAGGAAATGCCCAAGCAATTCTTTCCTGATGGAGGAACCGTTGAGCAGGCAACCGGTTATCATCATTTTACCTTGGGATTTTATCTCCAAGCATTTTTGCTACGACGCAAACTGGGTGATCCTATTTCCTCTGACCTTTGGAACCTATTTGAAAAGACCTTTGAATTTTCCATGTCCTTGACGAGACCGGATGGGTTTATGCCCATGATTGGCGATGGGGATGAAGGAAAAGCTTTGGAGTTATCCCAAGATACCTTTTGGGACTTTCGGCCATTTTTAGCGATTGGCGCTAGTATTTTTCAGCGGGGAGATTTGAAAAAGTTGGCGGGAACAAATCATTTGGACATTGTGTGGTTATTGGGACAAAAGGGTTGGGATCAATTGCTAACTCTTGGAGAAACCACTCCGGATTGGACCGCGAAGGCTTTACCGGATAGCGGGTATTATGTGATGCGGTCCGGTTGGGATCCCGAAGCTCATTATGTCAATTTTGATTGCGGGATATTAGCTCATGGCGTGGAGTCCAATGAATTAGTATCGGCGGCTCATGGTCATGCTGACATGCTGTCCTTTGAATTGTCAGCATTTGGGAAGCCCTTTCTCATTGATCCTGGATTTTATACGTACAATGGGTCTGTCGAGTGGCATCGATATTTTCGCGAAACCTCATCGCATTCAACGGTGGTGGTAGATGGACAGGCCCAAGCTGTGTATCGAGGACGATTAAAATGGTCTCATGCTCCTACGGTAAAGCGACATGCTTGGGTTCACACCAAGCCGGTTGACTATATCCAAGGAAGCCATGATGGATATGGGCGACTTCCTCAAACCGTGACGCATACCCGGTCCATGCTTTTTGTGAAGCCTCATTATTGGGTTCTTCAAGACAATCTCACAGGGCAGGGTCAACATACCATTGAACAGTTTTTTCATTTTGCTCCCCTTCGGCTTGAACAGGATCCAGGGACGGGGGGAGTGATTGCTCAATATGAAACAGGAGATGGGTTACTCCTTCTTCCTTTCGAAAAGTGTTTATTCCATAGAAGCATTCACATCTTTATGAATACTGGCCTGATACAGCCATGAAAGACATCCATGAATTG
>CAZKRH010000137.1:0-2193 GCA_964555115.1 uncultured Nitrospiraceae bacterium
AAGTGGAGAATCGTGTAATTGGGAAAGGCGGCAATGGGTCAAAAGGGTTTGTGTAGAGAGCTGTGGCTCAAAGCAGGATCCATGGAGTGGGGCGATTCGAGGAATGGACAGGTCCTCAAGAAGGGGCAGGAGGAAGCCTGCCTCTTCTTCAGGAATTAAAATCTCTTGTGGCGAAAGCCTGACAATCTCATCAAAGAATTCTCTCGCTGCATGGTCTTTTAAAAATTCAGAAATATAAAATTCTCCAGTGGAAAGGTCCACAACAGCCAATCCAAATTGATACCCCGGTCCTCCCTTGGCTTTGGCTGAGGATAAAGAAATACAGCACAAATAATTTGATTGGCTGGAGTCAAGCAGCTCTGGATCGATCAGGGTTCCTGGTGTATAGAGCCGAACAACTTCTCGTCTCACCAGGCCCTTGGCCATTTTGGGGTCTTCTACTTGTTCACAAAGAGCTACGTTTCTTCCGTGCTTTAACAGTTTGGCTATATACACATTCGCCGCATGATAGGGGATTCCACACAAGGGAACGGGATGAGCACTATTTTTCTCCCTTGAGGTCAACGTAATATTGAGGATTTTTGACGCTTCTTCAGCATCTGAAAAAAACATTTCATAAAAATCACCCACGCGAAAAAAGACAATGGAATCTTGATGCGCCTGTTTGATTTCTTGGTATTGCCGCATAAGCGGTGTTAAATCAGACTCGGCCATAATTTCTTCCTGGATTGTAAAAAATCCGATAGCGGCGTTCACATTGGTCGTCGCTCGTTGCTCGTTCCTGGTCGCTCGTTTTTTTGGATCGTTAATTCCCTCTTATTCGAGCGACTAGAGACAAGCGACCAGTCCCATGTTTTTTATTAACGTGGCTTTTGTGAATAGTCCCTACTCCTTCTGCTTTTTTGGGGTATGGGTCAGGGCCAACCTGCTATCGGCGTATTTTTGAATTATTCAACAGACTTCATCCAAATCTTTGTACCGTTCAGTTGGTTTCCACTTGAAAATTTTTCTGAGAAAAGGGTGTATTGTTTTACACGTGTCTAGAAACACCTATTCTGGAAAGGAATTATGGTAAATGCATAGAGATGGATTCAAGGAGGAAAAGAGGTATTCACGATTTTTGAAAGGAAAGCTGCACTTTCTGGCCCATTCGCGTCAAATGTGGCCTGACGATGGGTGGGGCCAGTGTGAGTGAGGGTCAGGCTCAGAAAATCTTGCGGAAGTTGTGCCATGGCCCTATCGGCCCATTCAATTAACATTGCGGATTGTGGGGAAAAATATTCCTCTAGTCCAAGAGAATGCAGCTCTTCAGGGTTTTTGATGCGATAGAGATCAACATGAATGATTGAAATAGGTCCCTTATATTCCTGGATGAAGGTGAATGTGGGGCTGTGGACCTGGTCAGAGGAAATTCCAGCCCCCGAAACCACGCCTCTCGTGAAAAGAGTCTTTCCAACTCCTAAATCACCAATGAGGGCAATAATTTCTCCTCCCTGAAGAATTGCTCCAATTCGTTCGCCTAGTGTAAGGGTGTCGTTGGGGGATGAGAGACGTAGGTGATGGAGCTCCATGGTGCGGAAAAGGATTATCGGGATGGAAAAGGAGTTGGTCTCATGCATAGTGGGTCAGTTGCTTGGAGTACTTGGATGGCCTGAGGAAGGTGAGCAATGATGTCGCTTGCGATCATTCCTATGTGTCCCACCTGCTCAGCCGCGAGATCTCCAGCCATGCCATGTAAATAGACACCCAATTGGGCAGCATCCCAGGCAGAGAGCCCTTGAGCGAGGAGACTGCCTAGAACTCCCGTGAGGACATCTCCTGAACCAGCCGTGGCCATCCCTGGGTTGCCGGTGGGGCAAATGGCTACCTTTCCATTGGGATGAGCTATCACGGTTCTTGCGCCCTTGAGAATGACAATAACCCCATACAATTGAGCAAATCCTGAGGCGATTCCCAGCCGATCACTGTTTATGGTTTTTCCCGGGATCGGTGAAGAAAGCCTTGCCATTTCCCCGGGGTGAGGTGTGAGTATCAAAGGTTGTGGGCATAGTCGAAGGAGATCACAGTGACCAGCGAGGGCATTCAGGGCATCGGCATCAAGGACACAGGGCTTAGAAATGTGTGGAAGAAACGCGTGAATGAGCTCAACGGTTTCCGGGTGCGTCGTGATACCTGGGCCAATAGCAAGGGATG
>CAZKRH010000138.1:0-11300 GCA_964555115.1 uncultured Nitrospiraceae bacterium
GGGAAAAATTGACACCACCTCCCTTCCGAAACCTCTTGTTTGATCTTGTTGAACATTCATCATTTTTAAACATCAGGTTAATTAAAAATTAGACCACCCTTAATTAAGCAATTTATACGCCATAGAAAATCATTAAAAACAATTATCATAAGACATTGAATTTATTGAATATATATTAAAATTACCATTCATGATTTCTGATTGATTGTTTAGTAAAGGTAGCACCATGTATGAATAGGCCAAGTTACCTCCTGAAATCCTCTTGTTTATACCAGATTTTTGGATATTTAGCTTTAATTATTGTGTTAAAAAATTAAACAATTCAATTAGTTAAGATAATTAAATATCATAGTTACCATGTTGTAACACATAAGAAAATATGGGAAGTTTTATGAGGTTTTGGTCTTTTTCTTTACATTTATAAAAATAGAAATTATTTTTATTTTTATTCTTAACTGTCTTAATTCTACCCTATTGAAATGGTACTAGGCCTTCCTTAAATTGCTGAATTCTATATGAAAAATAGATTATTTTACCTAGGTTAAAATTTATTTAAATATACGTTACGAATGCGTAACCTATATTCACGAGAAGATGGCAAGCATTATTCGTAAATGGAAGGTAGGTGATGAACAAATGAGGTTGGAACCAACCAGGTAGGGGTGAAGAAATTTGGAAAAGATCTAAATGGAGGTTTTATCTTTATTAAGTCATTAAAAATACTTATGATTTTCCAAGGATGGAGACATTTTCCCAAGATTCCCCTGCATTCCTACTTCGAAACAACCCTCCACCATTTGTTCCACAGTAGAGAATGTTTGAATCCAAAGGATGTATTCCAACTGCCCGGACGCTTTGATCTTCCATGCCCGTATTGTGAAGTTGCCATGCCTTCCCAGCATCCTGACTTTTATACACGCCATGGCTCGTTCCCACATATACAACAGTAGAAACTTCTGGGTCTAAAACGACGGAACTAATAAATCCCGTGAGAAGAGTGTGTCCAATTTTTTCCCATGACTCCCCCCTATTGTGCGTTTGAAAAAGCCCATTGGTCGTCCCCGCATACACCCGTTCCACCTTCTCCGGATCCACAACCACCACATTCACTCCCAAAGCCATGGAAGCCATTCTGGCATCACTGGGCACCAGACCAGTATTCACCTTGGTCCAAGACTCGGTGGCATTCACGCTCCGAAAGATTCCACCACTTGTCCCCGCATACACAATGTTGGGATGTTGAGGATCAATAGCTAGGGATACAATAAAGTTAATCTCGGTCATTCCCTGCATGCGTTCGGTCCAGGATTGGCCTCCATCGGTCGTTCGAAACACCCCAACGGTTGTCCCGGCATACAACGTTTGACTGCTTCGAGGATTAAACACCAATTGCTGTACATTCATCGAAATGGTCCCCTTTTGAAGACCTGAACTTTTCACGTGCCAACTACGCCCACCGTCTGCACTTTTATAGACTCCATCAGCAAAGGTCCCCGAAAAAATATTGGCGGGCAATTGAGGATCTATGACAATGCTGGTGACATCAGTCCGACTTAACCCCCCATCCAACTGTTTCCAGGTTTCTCCTGAATCACGGGTTTTATACACCGAGTTATCCGTTACGATATAGATAATGTTGGGTTTAATCGGATGGATAGCAATCGACAGAACGGTGTCGATTCGGTTTCCACAACTCAAAAGACCACACACACAAATACCACATACAATACCGAAGATCTTAGTCAACAAGAAATTTTACATCCTTGAGCTAAATAGAATTCAGGGAAAAGAGCCTCGTGGAACCATCAAGGAGATCACTCATAAGATTCCAGGAATTCACATCTCTTTCCATCTCTAATAGGCCTTGGTCAACGGTTCAGCATACCCCGTCAATTCGACATAGCCAACGCCTTGAGTTGGCTTTCCTTCAAACATTCCTTCTACGTCAACGGCCCCTTCCCAGTAGGTTACCCGTGTACTCTTTTTCGTGACCAGTTCTTGATTGGGAAAAACCGGGATAATATTCACCTCTAGGTCCAGAGACGGAACCGCGAGTCGCCATTGCGAGGGATACCGAGCCTGGCTATTCGAACTTTCCCATGTATCCAGGACGGATAACTGAATGTCATCGAGCGAAAGGTGTCGAGTTTGTCCATTGGGAAACACCACCGTACCACTTGAAGTTGGATCCGGACTCCCGTCGGCCCGCCGTAATTGATAAATCATGATTTCCACATTTGAATGAAGCTGCAGACTAAACCAATCCCACCCAACTTGGTCTTGCCCTAACTCGCCAAAGCCAAACTCATGATCCATCCAACTCACACCCTCCACTTCATAAGATTTTTGGCCTAACCGAACCGTTCCTTGAGTGTGTAAACGGGTCAGAGAGTAATAATGAGAGGTTTGCGTAGGCATAGCTCCTTTACGACTAATCCCATCTTCTCCATGAATCACTGGGTTTTTCAATGGGGAAAGATGAAGGTCCAATTTCATATGCTCGGTCTCTGCCTGAAGCTGAAACCCTTGATGCTCAGGAGTGTCGGCTTTGGCCCGCCAATCGTCAATCCACACATGTAACCCTGCATGATCTGCTCCAGCTTTTCCCAAGCCGGCTCGACTCAGTTTTTCCGCCATGTGTAATTGTTTGGTTTCCTCATCAGAGATAGCAAAATGAGCAAAATATAAATGGTGAATGGTCCATTGTGACTCATTCCTTTGATTGAGGAATTCCTCCATGCCACGCCGAAAAAAGGTCAGTTCGTACCCAAATCGTTTTTCATCTTGGGAAAACACATGCCCCGTAAAATACCACCATTCAATTCGAAATTGATCATGCGTTCCATGATCGCGAGGGAAATCATAGTGAAACCCATGGCTGGCATGAGAGGATGGGGCCGTTGTCGGTAAGGAATCACCCCACACCCAAGAAGGCCCTACCAGGCATCCCATCAAGAGGAAATACCCCAACCAGCATCGCCGGTTATGTTCCCCATTCTTAAAAAAATTCATACGGTAGTTGGTCGAATTTTACATGAAATGAGCAGCACCCATTGAGTCACCTACGCCACCAATATCGGGCTTATAGCATGGAGGTGTCAAACTCGCAAATCCTCACTGGGAGCGGTCAATCGCCTTTTTACTCCTATTCAAACACGACGAAGGTGCCGTTGACAGTCCGCAAGACCGTCAGCTATCGTAGCCCATGCCTGAAACCAGTCAAACACCATCGGCACCAGCGTTTCCGATACCGGAAATCATCCCTATTTTCCCTTTGCCAACCGTGGTCTTTTTCCCCCAAACCTTCCTTCCCCTTCATATCTTTGAACCTCGTTATCGAGATATGCTCACCACGGCGACCCAACATGGAAAATGTATTGGCATGACGCTGTTACAAGACGGGTGGGAGGAACATTATTATGGAAATCCCCCCATATGTTCGTTGGGATGCGTAGGACGGCTGGTCCGTGTCCATCACCTAGAGGATGGACGATCCAACATCGTGCTGGAAGGATTACATCGATTTACCATTCAAGAAGAGTTCCAAAACCACACGTTTCGCCAAGCCAAAATTGCCCTGAAACCCATTGATCTTTTAGAGGCTGTTGACCCTATGATTCGCTCCACCCTGATTACCCAAGCTCAACAATATCTCTGCTCCAAAAATGCGGAAGACTTGTGCCATATGATGGACAATTCGGAATTAACGGATGGGGTTCTCATTAATAGTTTATCGTCCTGCTTAGACTTTACCTCCGTTGAAAAACAATTTTTGCTTGAATCTAACAGTCTCCTCCAGCAAGCCCGTCGACTGATTGACCTGCTCAAATTTAAGCTCCAAGACCCTACAGAAAGTTCAGGGTGGGAATCATGAGTTCCTCTCCAGCTATTCAGGTACAAGGGTTAGGAAAAACCTACGGATCGGTGACGGCTATTCAAGATATTTCGTTCTCCGTTGAGGAAGGCGAAATCTTTGGCCTGTTGGGACCGAATGGGGCTGGAAAAAGTACCACCCTCCGAATCCTCATCACCGTGTTACGTCCCACGACCGGAACGGTTTCCGTGTTAGGACATAATGTGGTGGAAGAACCGGATACCGTGAGAAGCCTGATTGGCTATGTCCCCCAAGAGCGAGCCATCGATCGCTTTCTGACTGGAAGAGAACATTTGGAACTACTGGGTGATCTCTACCACTTGGATAAGACTGAAGCCAAAAAGCGGATTCAACAATTATTACACTTGGTCGATTTAGAATCCCAGGCAGATCGCCCGGCCAAGACCTATTCCGGCGGGATGAAACGAAAGCTCGATATTGCCTGTGGGCTTCTCCCTCACCCCAAAGTTCTGTTTTTGGATGAACCGACCTTAGGCCTCGATGTTCAAAGTCGGCTGAGAATTTGGGACTATATTCGCCAACTCAAAAGCCAGGGCATGACGATTGTCATGACCACGAACTATTTAGAAGAAGCCGACCAACTCTGTGACCGGTTAGCGATTATTGACGACGGCCGGATCCGAATTATTGGAACTCCCAAAGAATTAAAAGCCGGGTTAGGAGGCGACAGTCTCACGCTCACGGTGGAAGAATCTAAAATCCCGCAGTTGGATCGGTTGGCATCAGGATTAAAATCTTTGGCGAGTATCCGAGACTTACAAGTTCGATCCCACGGGTTGGAGATTCGAGTAGACTCACCAGAAAAATCTTTGCCTGCCGTATTGGAAGTCGCCGGACAAGTCGATTGTCCCATCGAAGGCATTGAATATCATCGCCCTCGGTTGGATGATGTATTTGTCGCCTATACGGGACATGGTATGAAGGGCGAATTCCCCGATGCGGACGAAACGGAAGGGACCTAATACCTTATACCTTCCTATGACTAACCGACAACGATAACCCACTCACTCACATTAATATTGTTCAATCAGGAACTCCTCTTATGACCGCATCGCATTACAAACAAGAAGTGTTAGCCCTCACCATGCGGTGGGTCCGTCGATTAAGCCGAGAAAAATTCAGCATGTTGTTTACCCTGGTGCAGCCCATGTTGTTTTGGCTGATTTTCTTTGGGAATCTTTTTCAACGAGCCACAGACACTCAAGTCCTCCAAGCACCCAATTATATGAGTTTTCTCGCGGCGGGGGTTGTCGTCATGACGGTCCTCAATAATGGACTATCAGGCGGTGTGGACCTGTTGTTTGACAAGGAAAATGGATTTTTAGAACGACTCATGTCCACCCCCATTCACCGAACATCCGTGATTTTGAGTCGTTATTTGTTTGTGATGGTCATTACCTCGTTGCAGATTCTTGTGATCTTAGCCGTCGCGTTTTTATTTGGTGTCACACCAGAAACCGGTATATTAGGCGTGGGCATGATCTTATTCATCGGCATGATGTTTGGCATAGGTCTGACTGCCATTTCCATGGCCATGGCCTTTTCAGTCAAAAGTCATGGAGATTTTTTCTCAGTCTTAGGCTTTTTGTCGTTGCCGATGATTTTTTTAAGCTCCGCGCTGGTGCCTCTTACCGCCATGCCTGGATGGATGAGAGCCATCGCCTTCTTCAACCCTATGACTTGGGTCATCGAAGCCGTGAGACCACTGATCATCTCAGGGTGGAGCCAGGCTCTGCCTCAAATTGGGATCGCGGTCGTCATCCTGTTATGTTTTGATGCCCTCTGCCTCTATGGGGGAGCGCGAGCTTTTCAAAGAGCTATTGGCTAACTATTTGCCCCACCTCATCCATCGTCGTCGGCATGAATGATCCAGACCACACCTCACTGCACTCATTCGATAGTCAAATCAAAGCACTCATTCACCTCCTGTCAGATCCCAACGAACGAGTAGCCCACACCATTCAAGACCGGCTCGTCACAATCGGGCCACCGGCCGTTCCGCTTCTCGAACAAGCAGGGCTTGATGATCCTGAGATGGCTACACGTCTACAGGAAGTGATCCAAGACATTGGGTTTTCAGAAATTGAACACGCATTTCTTACTTTACGAAGCCGCCCGGAGCACCAAGACGACCTTGAAGTAGGATCATTCTTGCTCGCCCGATATCGGTACCCCAATCTCAATATTGCCGACTATATTCGTCAATTAGACCATCTGGCCCATGAAGCCAGGATTTATACTGACGCGCATGAATCGCCCCAAGAAAGCTTCAAAGCTTTGGGGCAATTTTTATTTCAGGATAAAGGATTTCGGGGGAACACGACAGATTACTATAACCCGGACAATAGTTTTCTCAACTGCGTGTTAGACCGAAAGCGTGGCATTCCCATTAGCCTGTCGGTGCTGTTCCTCCTCATTGCCCAACGCTTGAGAATACCTGCGGTCGGAATTGGCATGCCAGGACATTTTCTCGTGAAGCTTGATCCCGAACCGATTTTCCTTGACTGTTTTAATAACGGAGCACAGCTCACTCAGGAAGATTGTGAGCGGTTTTTACAAGAATCCGGGTATACTGTGGACCCCAAATTTCTCGACAAAAGCCCCACACAATTAGTGCTTACACGAATGGTCATGAACCTCATCACCATCTACGACCAACAAAATGATAAACCACGAAGCCGTCATCTCAAACGAATTGTGGAGATTCTTCAGAAGAAGGCCTAAGACAAGTATGAAGAACCTCCTCAGTCCAGACGTGTAAGGCCCATGTTGTCTATTCAGACCTTCCACGCCTTTGTTCATCAATCAATTGACTTTCTGAAAATCCTCACGCCCTCAATCCATCTATTGACCATTAAGGCAAAGAGTCGTTTTTCCCAACAAGGTAATCCCCACTCGAAAAGACCAAAACTCGGACAGGTGAATTATTCAAAAACTTTAGGGTGCCAATCCCAGTCTACTAAATCCATGAATCTTCAGAAGCCAGGGGGCTGTTCAAAAAGGCCCGTCCTGCAAGGCCGCAGGGACTTTGGTGCCCGGAGCGTACACGGAGTACGTGAGGGCGAGCGGCGCAACGCGCCAAGTTTGCGAGCGCGAAGCTCCGACAAAGCCCCGAGAACGCCGCTGGCGGACTTTTTCAACAGCCCCCCCATTCTCTGCCAGCAATCCGGACAAGCCAGTCTGACCTCCGTTCTGTTTTTATTGGCTCTCATTGTGGGGGGAATGTGGGGGTGGAGTCATCTGTCCTTCGACACTCAGGACATCATTATTGAAGAAGTGATTCCGGTTTTGCTTGCCGTGTTGCTTGTGGGAATCCTCATGTGGCGAGTCATCAAAACCGTTCGAGACCGAAAGCACCGTCTCCAACGACGGGATCAGCTTATGGAAAAATTTAAACAGGAACGGTCGCGTCAAAAGAAATTTGATATCGTCGTGGCCTTAGTCGAACTCAATAATTATGAACTCGCTGGGCTGGAACCGTTGGCCACGGAAATGGCAGAAGTCTGTGTCGCTCTATTTAAACGGTCGATTGGAGATAAGGCACATCGTATACGCGGGATCGCGGCCAGTCACCTCGGAACCTTGCAACATCGAGACAGTATCCCTTTGCTCATGCGAGCGTTAGAAGATGATCATGCCTATGTGCGAAGCAGTGCCGCATTAGCATTAGGAAGAATGCGAGCCATGGAGGCCAAAGAAAAATTGAAATATACGATGAAGGAAGATTGGGACCAAACGGTCAGAAGTCGATCCCGAGAAGCTGTCGATCGAATGAATTAAGGAAAAATCCTAAATCAGGGAACTTGGAAACTCTCTTTAGGGCACCTCTAAAAACCATGATTTTTAAACCATGATTTTTTTGTGAGTTCAAGGAAGCCGCGCGCGCAAAACCGCAGTGTATAGGGGAAAACATGAGGGCGCACGGTGCGAAGAGCACCTTGTTTGTGCGCGCCGGAGCCTGGAAGCACAAGAGCGCCGCAATCACGGAAAAGGACGGTTTTTAGAGGTGCCCTTTATCCCGTTACCCGCTGCATAGCCGCTTGGTCAGCTTGACTGAGGCGATATCCCTTTTGAAAGAGTTCTAGCAATCCATCAGTGAGCAGAGAAAAATTCACACTTTGCCGAACGGTATCAAATTGATGATTGAGGGTGGTCAGATGGTAAAACGGAGTCTCCTCCTTCCGAAATACCATGCCAAAAGACTGAAACACATCTCGAATTTCCCGATTGCTGTACTCCCCATCATCATCACGATCTCCCACTAAAGCCAGCTGAAAAAAGGTCAGACTCAAAGAAAGTTCCGCCTGGGTTTTACTAAAGGCCACTCTGGCATCATCCAACCCTTTGGGATACTGGGCTAAACAGGTGTGTTGTTGTTCATCCTCGGTGGTCGCATGAACCGAACCCTGGAGGGACACCCCTTGGACTAATGGGCGAGGTGAGCGTTTTTTCAATTGTTTATAAAACCACTGAATACAAGCCTCGGCAGCGACAAAGGTTTCTTTATCCAGAACAATTTGTTGGTTGATATGACCAAGAAACCCTTGAAAAACACCAGGTTGGGACGCACCAAAACTCAGAGAACCTCCAACTCCCATACTTCCCCCCACACACGAACATGAAGGTCACGAGGAAGATTCGGATTGATGACTGAGATTTGCACATGACCACAGTATAACACCCCCATACCCATGGGACCAGGCATTCTTTCCCTCAAACTCAATTACCTTTATCGGACAACCGATTCACATGATAAAGAGAGAATCCGTTCACCATGGTAAAATAACGTTATGAACTCCGAAACCGTCCTCTTGGAAGGCCACATTATTGACTCGCTGATTTTGGCGAAGGTGCTAGATACCGTCCACCAAATGGGAGGCACCTTCGACTTGGATGATGTCAAAATCGGGACGACCCGGGAAAACTCTTCCCATGCCAAAATTCACGTGAAAGCCTCATCGCCCGAACACCTGCAACAAATCCTCGAGGCCATTCAACCCCATGGAGCTATCGTCAAAGAACTCGCCACATGCACGTACGCACCAGCCCCTGATGATGGGGTTCTCCCGGATGACTTTTATGCGACGTCCCACCTCCCCACCCAAATTCACATCGACAAACAATGGATCAATGTCGACGCGATTGAAATGGATTTGGCCATCACATTAACACTAGATCCTCCATGTGCCAGAACCATCCCGATGGCAGAAGTGAAAAAGGGCGATTTGATTATCACCGGACGTCATGGTGTCAAAGTGTTTCCCTTGGAACGCCCCAAGGAACGCGATGTATTCGCTTTTATGGAATCCCAAGTCTCTTCTGAACGACCACATCAACATATCATTGCAGACGTAGCTAAACGTATACGCATGATTCGCGATAACCGGGAAAAAGCTTTGATGGAGGGGGCCGGAGCTGCGGACGATTCCCTCGGGACCAAAGTACTGATCGTAGGTGGACCCGCAATTGTCCACGCAGGAGGCCGAGAAGCCTTGTCGTGGCTCATAGATGCAGGCTTTGTCCATACCCTGTTTTGTGGAAATGCCCTGGCGGCCCATGATATGGAGGCCAGTATATTTGGCACATCCCTAGGATATGGGCTGTGTGGAGGGAATGTGGTGCCTCACGGCCATGAACACCATCTCCGGACAATCAATCGAGTGCGGGCTGCCGGAAGCATCAAGAAAGCGGTAGAATCCGGCCTCATCAAAGATGGGATAATCGCATCGGCGATTCGGCATCATGTGGACATGGTCCTAGCGGGTAGCATTCGAGATGATGGACCTCTGCCCGATGTCATCACCGATTCTATTCAAGCCCAAGCCGCCATGCGTACGGCCCTTTCCGGAGTCGGGATTGCTATCATGCTCGCCACAACCCTTCATTCCATCGCCACCGGCAATTTACTTCAGGCAAGAATCCCTACCGTCTGCGTAGACATTAACCCAGCTGTCCCCACGAAACTCAGTGATCGCGGGAGCTTTCAAGCCGTGGGGTTGGTGATGGACTCGTCTTCGTTTCTGCATCAATTGGCAAAGGAATTAAGTTGGCACGGGTAACATGATGGGACGACTTCTCATGTGTCCACCGGATTTCTTCGGGATTGAATATGAAATCAATCCCTGGATGCGGATTACCAACGCCGCTGATCCCTCCGAAGCTCGATTCCAGTGGCAGAAACTGACCGACGTACTTCAAAAAGACGTTGGGGCCAAGCTTGAATTGATGACCCCGGTCAAAGGCTTACCCGATTTGGTGTTTACGGCCAATGCCGCGGTTCTGCATGAGGGGAAGGCCGTCCCGAGCCGATTTCGGCATCCCGAACGCCAACGAGAAGAAGAATATTTTGAACGATGGTTTACCGAACACGGGTATCAGGTGATCCTGTTAGAAAAAAACTGCTACTTCGAGGGGGCAGGAGATCTCTTAGGATTTTCCGACACCTGGTTTGGGGGCTATCGCCAGCGCAGCGATATTCGATCGTATAATCGACTCAGTGAAATCTATGGAAAAGAAATTCTGCCACTCGAACTCGCCACCACAAAATTCTATCACCTTGATACATGCTTTTGCCCTTTAAGCGGGGGGGAACTCATGTATTTCCCCCAAGCCTTCGATTCCTATGCCCAAACCACCATCGCCAGTCGAATCGAAGAACACCGCCGAATTATTGTGCCACCCGGTGAAGCGAATCGGTTTGCCTGCAATGCGATCTGTGTGGGGAAACATGTCGTCCTTCCTGATGAATGCCCCGAAACCATGGCTATGCTCCAAGACCGAGGCTACACCCCCCACCCCGTAAAACTCGACCAATTCCTCAAAGCCGGCGGCTCCGCCAAATGTCTCACTCTTGCACTTGACTAACGTCTCCGTCCTTTTGTTTCGGCAAAAGGACCAAAACCATGTCTGCCTCCGTGTGGCCCTTCGGGTCCCCTGCGATGCTCGCCCAATCCGGCGGCTGCGCAACTCGCTCCGCTCAAACAGTGCTCGCCGAACTTCCCGGATCGGGCTGCGCTTCTCGGCCACACAGGAAGGCAGGTGAAATTTCAGGGGAAGTCATTTAAGCTCGAAATTAATTATGCCTGCAGAATCCTTTTATAACATCGACTCCGACCCAGATAACGCGAAACGCATTCGCAAGGAGCGAGACAAAGCCCGCGAATTGAAACGAACCCCCTGGTGGAAAAACCAACTCCACAAAGGCACCTGCCACTACTGCGGGCACCAATTCTCACCAGCCCAACTCTCAATGGATCACATCGTCCCCCTAGCCCGGGGAGGAAAATCCACAAAAGGAAATATTGTTCCTTCGTGTGTGGATTGCAATCGAAAGAAAAAACTCGAGACGCCGGCGGAAAATATTCTTCAAGACCTCAAGGCAAGCAAGAAGATCTCTTTCTAAAAA